>WRGA01000045.1 GCA_009787405.1 Candidatus Azobacteroides sp. | reverse complement strand
TCACCCTAAAAAAGTCCGTATGGACTTTAACATTGATAACCCCATGCAAACGTAGTGCAGCTTGGGGTTGTTAATGTACCTCTCACTCCTTGGAACTACGTAGTAGTTTAACATATAATTCTGTATATCAAAACATTACATTGAACTCCGTTCGGAGTTCCGTACTCGCGGGAACTTCCTCACCTCGCACTGCGCTACGCTTGTACGAGGTTATCCATGTTTCACGCCTGCGGCGTTATTTCATGTCGGATCACCCAAATTGATGTCGCAAAATTTGTAAACTATTGATCATTAGGAAATTATGAAATCGCACTTTTTAAAGTGTTAAAGTCAGGAAAAAGGCCGGTTTGAAAAATAAGGAAATAAGGGTGACGATTAGACATTACCTCCCTGCTACTAACCGCTCCTTTGTGAATAAAGGCTTTCTTATTCGTTCATATCCGGTAAATTGTATTTCTTAACCCCGAAATCGGAACAGGCTCCGGCGGCTATCGTGTGTCATTCCTCCCCGGGGGTACCTTCATGCAGCAAAACAAAAAAGCCGGATAAATTTTATCCGGCTTTAAAAATATCTTATCAAAAACGTCAATTCATTATTGGCATTTATTTACGTGACAAGTCAACTTCGATTTCAAATTTGAAGCTTTGTTTTTATGGATGACGTTTTTCTTAGCCAACTTGTCCAACATGGAAACAACTTTGGGCAACAAAGCCGAAGCTTCGGCTTTATCGGATGTTGCACGTAACTTACGGACAGCATTTCTCGCGGTTTTCGCATAGTATCTGTTACGCAATCTTCTTGCGGAAGATTGACGTATTCTTTTGAGGGATGATTGATGATTTGCCATTTCGACTAATCTCTTTGATTAAATTCTGTTATTATTTGTAGCCCATAGGGGAATCGAACCCCTCTTTCAAGAATGAAAATCTTGCGTCCTAACCGATAGACGAATGGGCCGCTTCAGGAGTATACCTCTCCGTTTTGCGGCTGCAAATATAGAACGTTTATTTTAAACCGGCAACAAATCCGATCACTTTTTGTAAAATATTTTATTTCAGTGCTTCGGAGCCGCTGACGATATCCAATAATTCAGAAGTGATTGCTTGTTGACGGGTTTTATTGTATTGAACGATCAGTTCGTCCAACAAATCGGCCGCGTTGTCGGTGGCGATTTGCATGGCCACGGTGCGGGCGGCATGTTCGGCAGCCGCAGAATCCAAAATGGCCGCATACAGTTTACTTCTCAATGATTTAGGCAGCAAAGAAGCAATGACGGATGCCTTATCAGGCTCCACAATATAATCCGTAGCTTGAATCGTCGTTCCCGTTTTCTTATCCGGCAAGACGATCGGCAAAAGCTGCTCACAAACAAGTTGTTGAGAAGAGGTGGATTTAAAATGAGTATAAATCAATTCTACCCGGTCGATTTTTTTGGCCAGAAAATCGGCCATCAAAAGATCCATGATTGCTTTGGCTCCTTCAAAATCAGGTTTTTCCGACAATTCGAAATAGTCGCCCTCCGGCTTCAACCCCATCTTAACGACGGCATTGTAAATTTTTCTTCCGATCGGATAAATGGATCCATTTTCCCGGAGCAAATCGCGATAAGCCGCCCATTCTTTTTCAAACAATTTGATTATATTGGAATTGAAAGCTCCGCATAAACTTGAATTAGAAGAAATAACGACGACCGCGACAGATTTCAAATCCCTTTTTTCGGCAAAAGGAGAAACAAAATCCGTTTCGGAAGCCAAAAAATCTTCCAATATTTCATTCAATCGCTGCTGATACGGTTGAAATCGTTCGATCTGTCCCTGCGCTTTTCTTAATTTTGCCGAAGCAATCATTTTCATTGCCCCGGTAATTTTCTGAGTCGACTTGACAGATGATATCCGCTCTTTTACTTCTTTCAGAGAAGCCATTCTTATTTTACAGTTTTACGATTTACAAATTACACAAAATCTTTTGCAACTTCTGCCGCCGTTTTTTTGATGATATCGGCTGCATCATCATCCAAAACACCTGTTTTCAGTTTGTCGAGCACTTCTTTTTGGTATTTGGCCTGCACGACTTCTAAAAATGCTTTTTCAAATTTGCGGACTTTATCCACCGGAACATCCGCAAGCAAGCCTTGTGTCCCACAATAGATAATGGCTATCTGCTTTTCGACCGGCATCGGATGATATTGCGGTTGAATCAGCAATTCGGCGTTCTTCTTTCCTTTATCCAACGTCATTCTGGTAACGGCATCCATATCTCCGCCGAACTTGGTGAATGCTTCCAATTCCCGGTACTGAGCCTGATCGATTTTCAATGTACCGGCAATCTTTTTCATCGCTTTAACCTGCGCGTTTCCGCCCACACGGGAAACCGAAATTCCCACATTGATGGCCGGACGGATACCGGCATTAAACAATCCGGTTTCGAGAAAAATTTGTCCGTCGGTAATGGAAATCACATTGGTGGGAATGTATGCCGACACGTCACCGGCCTGAGTTTCGATGATCGGAAGCGCCGTCAACGACCCACCGCCTTTCACCATCGGACGTATACTTTCGGGCAGATCGTTCATCCGTTCCGCCACGCTCTGATTCCCGATGATTTTGGCCGCCCTTTCGAGCAACCGGGAATGCAAATAAAAAATATCACCCGGATAAGCCTCGCGCCCGGAAGGACGCCGTAAAATCAACGAAAGCTCACGATAGGCAACTGCCTGCTTCGACAAATCGTCGTAAACAATCAACGCATGACGCCCCGTATCCCGGAAAAACTCACCGATCGCCGCACCGGCAAAAGGTGCATAAAACTGCATGGCCGCCGGATCGGAAGCTGTTGCCGAAATCACCACGGTATAATCCATGGCTCCTTTTTCCTGCAACATGTTCACGATATTGGCAACGGTGGAACCTTTTTGACCGATAGCCACATAAATACAATATACAGGCTTTCCTTCCAGAAAGTTATCTCTCTGATTGATAATGGTATCGATGGCAATCACCGTTTTTCCCGTCTGACGGTCGCCGATAATCAACTCTCGTTGTCCGCGTCCGATCGGAATCATGGCATCAATCGATTTCAACCCGGTTTGCAACGGTTCATTCACCGGTTGCCGGTAAATCACTCCGGGCGCTTTTCGTTCGAGCGGCATTTCAAATAAGGAACCTTGTATCCCGCCCTTTCCGTCGATCGGTTCACCCAGCGGAGTGATCACACGTCCCAAAAGGCCTTCCCCGACCTTGATGGAAGCAATACGTTTCGTCCGTTTGACGGAATCCCCTTCTTCAATCAATTCCGTCGGACCCAAAAGAACGGCACCGACATTATCTTCTTCGAGATTCATCGCAACGGCAGACACTCCCGATTCAAACTCAAGCAATTCCCCGGCCTCCACATTTGTCAGTCCGTAAATATGGGCAACACCGTCACTGACTTGCAATACCGTGCCTATTTCTTCAAATTTAACACGGGTGTCGATTCCCTCAAGTTGCATTTTCAAAACTTCTGAAACTTCACTTGCTTTAATTTCAGGCATAATTATATCTGTATAATTTATAAATTGACCTTATCCGATTCATCGGGTCTGTTGTCAATTTATCGTGTAATTTGACTATTTATATAATTTATTTCCGGATTTTCAGACCATGTTCCGAAACATGAAAATTGCCGGAATAGTTGCGGCAACATCAATCTTTCGCCATCAATTGCTTTTTCATCCGGCGCAACTGATTGCTGACAGCGGCATCCAATCGTTCGAAATCGATGTCCAATACAAACCCGCCGATCAGCGAAGCATCCGTGATTTCGATAAAATCCACCGATTTACCGGAGGTTCCGACAATCGTTTTTTTCAATTCATCGATCCTATCCGGCGGCAATGGTCGGGCAGAAGTTAATTTGGCCGTAATCATCCCTTTATGCCGGCGATAGATCCGTTGATATTGTTCGGCAATCGCAACAGCATCCACCTCCCGCTTATTTCCGAAAATCAACCGGAGAAAAGCATCAAATGCGTCACTGACATTTATCCCCCCCGCAATTCTGATCAGTTTCTGTTTGTCTTCTCTCAGAATCGTAGGGTTTTCGATCACTTGCTGCAATTCAAGCTCTCCCGAAAAACTCGCGGCAAGGGTTTTCATTTCTTCATACAGCACACCTTCCCGGTTTCTTTCCAAGGCAAATTCCAATAAAGCTCTTGCATACCGCACCGCTATCTTGTTGCTCTTCATCTTATATCCTATGCAATTTTATTCGGACACTTCATCAATTTTTTCCGGTCGTGTTCACTTCGTTCAGCAACCGATCGATCAGTTCTTTCTGTTCAGCGTCCGGTTCAAGATTCTTACGAATGATTTTTTCCGCAATTTCCACCGAAAGAGATACGACTTGAGACCTGATTTCGTGCACGGCATCCTCTTTTTCGCGTCGGATACTCGCACGCATGGTCTCCATCACTTTATCGGCTTCGATCCCGGCTTTTTGTTTTGCTTCTTCGATCAATTTCTTGCGCAAATCGGCAACTTCTTCCAGCATGCGCTGTTGAGCGTTGCGGGCTTCGGCCAGAATAGCCTCACTTTCGGTTTTTACGGCCGCGAGTTTTTCATCGGCTTCCTTGGCATGTTGCAGCGATTTTTCGATATAATCGTTTCGTTCGTCCACCATTTTGGTAATCACCGGAAACCCGAATTTGGCCAAAATAAAAAAGACGATCCCGAATGAAAGCAGCATCCAAAACAAAAGACCGGTATCGGGCAAAAGTAATGACATGGCAATTTATTTATAAAATAAATCCGCAAACTACCACTACAAACAGCGCCACTCCTTCCACAAGAGCCGCCGCAATAATCATCGTCATCCGAATATCGCCTACGGCTTCCGGTTGACGAGCGATACCGTCCATGGCCGATTGACCGATTTTACCGATACCGATACCGGCGCCGACTACGGCAAGCCCTGCTCCCACGGCTGCCCCGAATTTAGCTAACCCTGCTCCTACAGCTACTGCTTGTAACAAAATTGAAAGTAACATAATGTTTATTTTTAAAGTTATTATTTATTAATGTTTCGCACTTTTTTCTAACACACCGGCAAATAAGATAGAACAAGAATCATTTGAATTGTATCTGTTGAATGTGAATTTGTATATATGTATTTGCCATATTCTTATATATTTTGATATTTTATTTTTAATGTTGCTATCCATATTGCGTCCCTACGGGACTTTGGATAGAGGAAGCGATATTTTTTTTACCGATATTTTGTTCCTGACGGAACATGGTATAATCTTCCATTCTTTTATCTTGTCCCATAGGGACTAAATATCGGTAAAAAAAATCCGTCTCCTCTTCTCCTTGGTCCCTGAAGGGACAAAATATTATTCCCGATTCTTTAAAATATATCTCTTGTCAAAATTCAATATCAATTTTATAAATTAACAATTTAACGACCGGGTGATTCCACTCGGGACAAGCCGATGAACACAGCCGACAACAACGTAAATACATACGCTTGAATATATATGACCAGAACTTCCACCAAAAGGATAAATACCGATAAAATAACGGACGTAATGGTCATGGACGTGTTGGCAACCGCACCTAACTTCACGGTCACAAAAATTAAACACGTCAATCCCAATGTAATCGAATGCCCGGCCAGAATATTGGCAAACAAACGAATCATCAAGGCAAACGGCTTGGTAAATATACCCACAAATTCCAACACCGGCATGATGGGAACCGGAGCTTTCAACCAAACGGGAACGTCGGGCCAGAAAATTTCCCGCCAATATTCTTTTGACCCGAAAAGATTAACCGCCAAAAAGGTACATAAAGCCAACACCGAAGTAACGGCTATATTTCCCGTAACGTTAGCACCAAACGGAAACACGGGGATAAGACCCATGATATTGTTCAAAAAAACAAAGAAAAAAACCGTCAATAAATACGGGGCATATTTTTTGTAATCTTTTCCGATGCAAGGCTTGATCACATCATCATTGATATTCATGATAAACAGCTCCATAAAGGCTACAAAACCTTTGGGCGTTTTATATGCATTTTCTTGGTTGCTATTTTTGTACCATCGGGCAACAAACAAAATGATGCAGATCAACAAAACGGAACTTAATATCAAGGCAAAAACCGTTTTTGTAATGGAAATATCGAAGGGGCGCACTTCCTTTCCGCCGGCATCCTTTTCCACAATCTTTCCTTTGTATTCACCATCCTTTGCAATATAAAATCCTCTATAAGAGGTCTCTCCGTGATAAAAGGCCGAAGATAAAAAAATCTGCCAGCCGGAATCTTTTCCTTTTACAATCACCGGCAAAGGAACGCTTACGACATGTTCACCGAAATTCGTGACATGCCATTCGTAAGAATCGGAAAGGTGTTCCATTATAAATTCACGAATATTCAATTCTCCTTCCTTTTCCGCAGGCCGGTTTTCCGCGAACACGCATTGCACGTTTGTTGCGGCAAGTAAAAATGTAAAGACACTTATACCGATTTTAAAAAAGCTCTTCATCCTTTACTCCTTTTTTGAGGCGTTGTTCTATCTTGGAAAAATAATAAATTTCAAAAATCATGGAAAAAAGATAAAACAACAAAAAAATAAGACCGAAAATTTTCCCTTCGTTTTTGTCTGTCAAAACATACACGTACACGCCCAAAAAGGCAAGCGCGGCAATCACTTTAAACACCCTGCTCGACGTATATAAATGCACCAACGCTCTTTGCGACAATTTCCCGGCGCCGGTGTCGACGACAAAAATAAATATACATTCAATAATGAAAAAAAACAATAAAATACACGGATAGTCCGAAAAGTAAAAACCCGGAAACACCGTATAAAGTAATGCACCGATACTTCCTCCGAGTATCGACAAAAAAGAAATCAGCAACAGCATATATTTTACGTTAAAAGCATTCATCGGTTATTCGACACACACGGTAATGTGGTTTTGTTTTCCTTCGATAAAACCGCTTTCAATATTCATGCCGGTATCTTGTCCTTGCACCCGGTACATCAATTTCCCTTTTTCCAAAGAAGAAACGATGGGCGCATGTCCCGGCAGCATCGTAAAACTACCCAAACTTCCCGGTAAAGTGACTAATTCCACTTCTCCGGAAAATAAGATTTGTTCAGGCGATATAATTTCAAGTTTCATGAGTAAAATTCAACCGGGATTAATTCATGTTCTCCTGCAACTTTTTGGCTTTTTCCTTCACATCTTCTATCGTTCCGACATTCAGGAAAGCCTGCTCCGGAAGATCGTCCACTTCACCGTCCATGATCATGTTAAATCCTTTGATCGTATCTTCGATAGACACCATCACGCCGGGCGTTCCCGAGAAAGCTTCGGCCATGAAAAACGGTTGAGACAAAAAGCGTTGCACCCGACGGGCGCGATTCACCACCAACTTATCCTCCTCCGAAAGTTCTTCCATCCCGAGAATGGCAATAATATCCTGCAATTCTTTGTAACGTTGCAGCAATTGTTTTACCCGTTGGGCGGTATTATAATGTTCATCGCCGATCACGTCCGCATCCAAAATGCGGGAAGTGGATTCCAACGGATCCACCGCCGGATAAATCCCCAGTTCCGATATTTTACGGCTCAACACCGTAGTGGCATCCAAGTGGGAAAAAGTTGTGGCAGGCGCCGGGTCGGTCAAGTCGTCGGCAGGCACGTAAACCGCCTGAACCGAAGTGATGGAACCGTTTTTCGTGGAAGTGATCCGTTCCTGCATAATCCCCATTTCAGTGGCCAAGGTCGGTTGATACCCCACAGCGGAAGGCATCCGTCCCAAAAGGGCCGAAACTTCCGAACCGGCTTGCGTAAAGCGGAAAATATTATCGATAAAAAACAAAATATCCCGCCCGACACCGGAACCGCCGCCGGCATCACGAAACGACTCGGCAATGGTAAGTCCCGACAACGCCACGGACGAACGGGCTCCAGGAGGTTCGTTCATTTGTCCGAACACCAACGTGGCCTGAGATTTGGACAATTCGTCATAATCTATTTTGGAAAGATCCCATTCGCCTTTTTCCATTCCTTTTTTAAATTCTTCGCCATAGCGGATAACGCCCGATTCGATCATTTCACGCAACAAATCGTTTCCTTCGCGCGTCCTCTCTCCCACGCCGGCAAATACAGAAAATCCGTTATGCTTTTTGGCAATGTTATTGATCAATTCCATGATCAACACTGTTTTTCCTACTCCCGCGCCGCCGAACAATCCGATTTTTCCCCCTTTCAAATAAGGAGCCAACAAATCGACGACTTTAATTCCGGTGAAAAGCACTTCTTTGGACATGGAAAGATCCTCGAATTTCGGCGGTTCGCGATGAATCGGTGCAAAAGCATCGCCGGTCAGAGACTTCATTCCGTCGATGGTGTTGCCGATCACATTCAACAACCGTCCCTTCACCTGTTCGCCGACAGGCATGGATATCGGAGCGCCCATATTTTCAGCCGCCATACCGCGTTGCAAGCCGTCGGTGGAATCCATGGCGACACTGCGAACGGTATCCTCTCCGATATGCTGTTGCACTTCAAGAATAAGTGTACGCCCGTCAACACGGGTTACTTTCAACGCTTCCCTGATTTTAGGCAATTCAACTTGTCCTTTTTCGTAATAAACATCCACCACCGGACCGATTATTTGCGAAATTCGTCCAAAATTTGTAGGCATAATTATTTGGTATTTACTTTTATATCCATAAAACAGCAGAAATAAAACACGGATTTCGATTTATATTCCACCTCTTTGTTAAAACCGGTACAAATATAAAAAACTATTTTCTCCTTGAATGCATTTTATTCCACTATTTTTAAAAAAAATATGTTAAATATTATAAATATTAAAAGCTGCTTTTATCTTATCGACATAATCTAATTTTTCCCACGTGAACAATTCCACTTCTTTTACAACGGGAATCGGATTATAACGAGATTTAAACGTTTTCGTCACCACTTCGGGTTTTCTGCCCATATGCCCGTAAGCCGCCGTTTCCGAATAGATGGGATTACGCAGCTTCAACCGTTCTTCAATCGCTTTGGGACGCATATCGAACAATCCGGTCACGATCTCCGCGATCTTGCCGTCGTGCAAATTCACCTTTGATTTTCCGCAGGTATTCACATAAATATTAATCGGCTCGGCCACACCGATGGCATAAGAAACTTGTACCAGAACTTCGTCCGAAACGCCGGCTGCCACCAAATTTTTGGCAATATGACGCGCGGCATAAGCACCCGAACGGTCAACCTTCGAAGGGTCTTTTCCGGAGAATGCCCCGCCTCCGTGAGCGCCTTTTCCGCCGTAAGTATCGACGATAATTTTTCTTCCCGTCAGTCCGGTATCTCCGTGCGGACCTCCGATCACAAATTTTCCGGTAGGATTCACATGAAGAATAAAATGACTGTCGAACAAATCCTGCACTCGTTTGGGCAACGATTTCACCACTCTCGGAATCAAAATGTTTTTCACGTCATTCTTGATGATCGACAACATTTTATCGTCGGCTTGTTGTTGCGCTTCGGAAGAATTATCCGCAGGCTTCACGAAATCATCGTGTTGAGTGGAAACCACAATCGTATGAATCCGTTTGGGTCTGTCATCATCGTCATATTCGATGGTGACTTGCGATTTCGCGTCGGGAGCCAAATACGTCATTACCTTTCCTTCGCGACGAATAGCCGCCAATTCGATCAACAAGGCATGAGCAAGATCCAATGCCAAGGGCATGTAATTATCACTTTCATTGGATGCGTAACCGAACATCATACCCTGATCGCCCGCACCCTGATTCATAGGATCTTCGCGTTCCACGCCGCGATTAATGTCACCCGACTGTTCGTGAATGGCGGAAAACAATCCGCAAGAATCACCGTCGAATTTATATTCACTTTTCGTATACCCGATTCTGTTGATCACACGACGGGCAACGTCGGCCAAATCAATATAAGCGGAAGATTTCACTTCACCCGCCAATACCACTTGTCCGGTCGTAACAAGCGTTTCACACGCCACTTTGGAATTCGGATCATAGGCCAAAAACTCATCGAGCAATGCATCCGACAATTGATCCGCCACTTTGTCGGGATGTCCTTCGGATACAGACTCCGAAGTAAATAAATAAGCCATAACTGTTTATTTTTAAAAATTAATACTATTCAGCCGAGACGACTATAAATGATAAAAAAACAGGGGATGGATTTGGTCGAAGAATCAAGAAGATACAGTTTTAGCATTTTTTTCTGTGGTTGCAAGCGGCCAAATCCATCCACATTCTCTTACCGAGTACAAAGGTATCACTTTTTTTGCCGAGCGGAATTAAATTAACATTAATTATGAGGAGGTAAGAGCGAAATGTTAAAAGTTAAGAGTTAAGAATTAAGAGTTAAGAGTTGGATGGCGAATGGCGGAATAGGATGATTGTGTTTTTATTAACCTCGCTGCGGCGGGTATAACAAAGGCTGATCACACCTCCCGCAAAAAACTAAAAATACCGCCTTGTCTAAAACAAGGCGGTATTTTTAATCGGTTTCATCCGAAACCCGTTTACTTGTCTACCCGTCTACTTATTATTGTGTCGTTTCACATAATAATAACCCGCCGCACAGAACGACAACAGCAGAAAGACCGTCACATCGGCGTTCCCCAACGGGGTGACGATCTTCTGCGGATTGCCCGTTTCGCCCGGGGGCGGGGCATACAGTTTCGTGTCGCCGTCCGATGAAATACCTTCTTTTTGAA
>WRGA01000044.1 GCA_009787405.1 Candidatus Azobacteroides sp. | reverse complement strand
ATGCAAAGACACAAAGCCGCAAAGATTTTAAACTTCGCGTCTTTTCGCCTTTGTGACTTGGCGTTTAAAATATAAACTATTTTTTCTACCATACTTAACACCGGAAAGTTTATTTAAGGCCGTCGAGTATTTTCTTTCGGCTTCTCCTTCGGTTTGTTTTTGATCAGCTCTTTCGGTTTTTGTTTTTCCAAGGGAAGCGCCGCCACATTCCAATCCTGCTCTATTTCAAAATTCGCCGGCAGTAAAACGCTTTTGTCATAATAATAAACCGTTTCCGGCTGAATATGCTTTCCGTAATTTCCGGTATCCCATATTCCGTTGTTGTTGACGTCCAAAACGATGCGGGCATAATAAGTTCCCGGCTGCAAAAACAAAAATTCGGCCGTTCCGTTCTTTACGGGCGAAGTACGCACTATTTTGTCCGATTTATCCAACAACTCCACGAATGCGGTGGTATCGACATGCGTCAAGTTAAAATAAATAAATCCGTAATCTTCGAGCTTTTTGGTCTTAAACGTGTTGACGAACTTTTCATTATATGTGTCATATATACTGACGAAAGCCGCAGAATCTATTTGAAAGCGGTATTCGCCGTTCGGCGTCCATTTGGTACTTAACCGGTATGACCGGATATTCGCCGCCGTATCCGGTTCAAACCGGAAATCAAACGGTTTCCAAATCGTATCCGACTTGATTTCCAAGTGAATGCCTTCCCGGTTATATGATTTCACCGGACTTTCCCACTCAATCGAAACCGGAAGATAAAGATCGAGATTCGATGCTGATTTTACAGTCGGTTTAAAAAATTGGGGTTCGTCCTCCTTTTCATCGTCTTTTTTCTTCTTTTGGGCAGTAGTTTTGACCATTCTCTTGGCAATGTTTAACGTATCGGTAACCGGAACAAGCTTTTTCGCGGTATCCGTTTTCAAATAATTCACTTGTAAAACCAGCGTATCTTTTCTGAAAACCTCCGGGTTGGTGATCCAATAATGCAACGTATCGTTCTCCACGCTTTTTTCGAGCAAATACCAATCGTCATCCTTAAAATTAAGCGGCACGATCTCCGGAAGTTTTTCGGAAGGAGCATTAAAATAAAGAGAAAACTTATTTTCGATCAGTCGTTCCTGTTTTTGCAGAAATTGGTTTCTGATTGTTTTTTCTTTAAAAGCCCTCAACAAAATATCGTCGGGCAAAAAGTGCGTATATGGTTTTGTAATCACAGTATCGACGGTGATGCTGTCTTTCCAAATCGTATCGTTTCTCTGCCGGAACTCGAAACGTGGAATTATGACGGAATCGGAAAATGCGATGTCTTCCCCGGGCTGACTGAATTTATAATCCCGGTTCAAATCGTTCAACGCATAAATTTTATATTGTCCTTCCGCCAGATTTTTAACGGAAAATTTCCCGTAAATGTCGGAGCGGGAAATACGGTAAAACGGATCGGTCGTAAATGCCGAATCATTCAAATTTTTATGCAGTCCGATCAAAAATCCGGTGACCGGTTCCAAATCTCTAGCATTGAGCAGCAAGCCCGAAACCGCCAACGAATCGATCGTTTCTCCGGTGGAAAATGAAAAGACAAACCCCGGATACGGATTTTTTTCATTGTTATCAACGACGGCATCCCCGAAATCGATGGTGTATGTCGTGTTCGGTTGTAACGTATCTTTCAGTTCAACCGTTATTTTTTTGCCCGAAGATTTGATTTCGGGCATCTGTTTTTGAGGCGGAGAAATCACGATGTTTTCTCCGGGTTTATCCAAAAGAATATTTTCGTCGAAATAGATTTCCACTTTACTTTTGTTGTAGCCGAGCATCCCGGCCATCGGCGTACTGCGCATAAACACCGGCGGAGTTTCATCTTTCGGTCCGCCCGTAGGCATGGCCGGACTCGCACAGGAGTAAATCCCCGCGATCAGTACAATGACCGATAAAATGTATTCTATTTTCTCTCTCATCCTTTTAGAAGCCTTTTGAGTTATTTGGACATACGATGAAACTTCTATTTATATTCAAAAAATCAAAAAATATTCAACGCAAAGATTTTATACATCCAAGAAAACCCTTATTTCCTAAAATACCCTCAGTAGCCTTGGATATCCTTTCAGTCTTCTCGCTTATTCTCTTATTTTCAGTCTTTTAATAAGGGAATAAGCGAAAGGTTGTAATGTTATTTTCTGCTACTAAGGGGACTCTTTAAAAATAAGGGCAATACAAAATGAACGTATTTTCAAAAAAATAGACCTGCACCTTTTCACACTCGGGGTATTTTTGCGGATAAGCATTTAAAATTTCAGCAGATAACATAATTCAAACAACCTTCTAAATAGTTGACAAGCAGATGAGTAAACGAGTAGACAAGTTTACTCGTTTACCTGTCAACTTGTCTACTTAAAAAGCAGTTATTATTTGCATAAAATCGTCTGCATTAAGCGAAGCGCCGCCGATCAAGCCGCCGTCCACATCAGGATTGGAGAATAATTGCGCGGCATTCGACGGATTACAGCTTCCTCCGTACAGGATGGAACAATTTCCGGCTGTTTCCGCGTTATATTTTCCGGCAATGGTTTTCCGGATAAACGCATGCATTTCCTGCGCCTGTCCGGGTGTGGCGGTTTTTCCCGTTCCGATGGCCCAAACCGGTTCATAAGCCAACACTAATTTTCCGAAATCGGCGGCGGAGAAATCAAACAAGGCATTTTCGAGTTGAGATCTCACCACGTCAAAATGTTTCCCGGCTTCTCTTTCCGACAAGACTTCCCCGATGCAAAAAATAGGAGTCAGTCCGTTGTCCAACGCCAATTTTACTTTTTCTTTCAATATCGCGTCTGTTTCCCCGTAATACGCCCGGCGTTCGGAATGCCCCAAGATCACGTATTTTGCACCGGTGGAAGCAATCATGGCGGCGGAAACTTCACCGGTGTACGCTCCGGAAACTTTGTCGGCGCAATTTTGAGCCGAAACGCCTGTTTTTGTCGTGTCGATTGCCGAACAAACGCTTGCCAAATGAATGAACGGCGTTCCCAAAACAACATCGCATTTTAAACTTTTTCCGGCAACGGCGGCGTTTACTTCTTTTGCCAAAGCAATGCCTTCGGACAGTGTTTTGTTCATTTTCCAGTTTCCTGCAACAATATTCTTTCTCATTTTAAATAAATTAATTGGATTTGTGTATAGTTAAAATCAGGAGTTTCACCCGATCTGATTTTGTTTTTTATCCGACTGAAAAAGTCGAACAAAGATACGTTTTTTTAATGAGTAAACAAGTTGACAAGTTAATCGGTGGACGGTAAACGGGTAGACGAGTAAACAAGGTTGTACACCGGCTCGTGCCGATTCCGGTCAATCGGAATAAATATCGAATTCGGACAACATGTCCGCCGCGGCGGGGCACTTCAGCATCTGCCGGAATTTAGCTTATATTTTTGAATGCGAAGATGCAAAAGGCACAAAGGCGCGAAGTTTTGCATTTAATTTTTCTTTGTGTCTTTGCGTTCTTCGCGCCTTTGTGTTTAAAATATAAAATGATTGCCGGATGTTGTCCGGCTATCCCCGCAGCCGGACAACATCCGATAATCATTTTATTTTTTCTTTCCCATTACCGCGGCAATGGCCAGTATCACTCCCAACGCAATGCTCAACAAAGCGGCGCTCAATACCTGGAAATCGGACGGAAGCGAGAACGTCAGCGTATGTGCGGGAATCCAGAACAACGGAATGGTTTTCTTGAAGACAAACCCCCAAAGTACCCGCCAATTTAATGAACTGATGATGTCGGAAACGGGCATGGGACGAATCAGCGATTTGATGCTCCCTTTGTTTTGCAGAATGTGTGCGTCCGTAATTTTATGAACCGTCATAAACACCGGCGCATAGCAAATGTTCATGGCGGTGCTGATGCAGAAGGCTCCGAACAATTTTTTGGCGGTGAACGCCCCTTTCATCGCATCAACCAATGAATCGACGCCGAGTCCTTGCACCAGAATCGGGGTTCCGCTGCCGAATATTTTCATGGCCGATGCAATCCAAACGCCCAATATTCCCCAAACCACGGCACGGGGAAACATCCCGAAATTCGGCTCGGTATAATTTCCCGTTTTAATGCGCAGCCCCAACATTTCTCCTAATGTGGCCAAAATCGCAAACTTTCCGAATGCCATCAAAAGCATATGCTCCCGGTTGGTATTGATATACCATTGATAAGCGTCTCCGGAAAATACAAACGGCAAAAAGATAACGGCGATTACCGCCGCAAACATCAAGTCATACTTCAGATTTTTCATGGATAATTTAAAATTAATGTTCGTATTTCATCATCCGGCTGATGTATTTGCCGATGATGTCAAATTCCAGATTGACCACGGTTCCCGGTTGAATTTGATGAAAATTGGTGTATTCGTATGTGTACGGAATGACAGCCACTTCAAAGCCGTCATCTTTCGAATTGCAAACGGTCAGACTGACCCCGTTTACCGTCACCGAACCTTTTTCCACCGTAAAGTAACCCTCTTTGGCCTTTTGTTTGTCAAACGGATATTCGAACCGGAAATACCGGCTGCCGTCAACTTCGCGCACTTCGACACAGGTTGCGGTTTGGTCGACATGCCCTTGAACGATATGCCCGTCTAAACGGCCGTTCATCAACATGCTGCGCTCCAGATTGACCTTGTCGCCGATTTTCAGCAGGCCCAGATTCGACTTGTCCAACGTTTCCTGTATGGCGGTAACCGTGTATGCATCGTCGGTTTTGCTTACGACCGTCAGACAAACGCCGTTATGAGAAATACTTTGGTCTATTTTCAATTCATGGACGAATGAGCATTGTACGGTAAGGTGTAAATTCCCGTTTTCTTTATTTAATGCAACCACTCGGGCTGCTTCTTCCACTATTCCCGAAAACATTTTTTAAATATTCGATTAGATAATTTATGGATTGATTATTTTTAAGCCTCAAAAATAATAAAAAAAGAATAAATACATTGCTTTTATTTTCAAAATGCCGGGATTTTGTGAAAATCCGATGTTACCTTTGCATCCGGTTATTATTTTATGGAAGCCGTTTACGAATTATATTTACAACATCCCGTTATCACGACTGATAGCCGGATGTGTCCGCCGGATTCGATATTTGTGGCGTTGAAAGGCGACAAATTCAACGGCAATGCGTTTGCCCGGAAAGCCATAGAAGGAGGTTGCGCTTATGCGATCGTGGATGAACCCGAATATGCGGATGATCCTCGAATGATTTTGGTCAATGATTGTTTGAAAACGCTGCAAGAGCTTGCCCGGCATCACCGGAGTCAATTTGCCGGAAAAGTGATCGGCATTACGGGCAGCAACGGAAAAACCACGACGAAAGAATTGTTGGCGGCTGTATTGTCGGAAAAATACAAGACGTTGTTTACGACAGGAAATCTGAACAATCATATCGGTGTGCCGTTGACTCTTTTGCGATTGACGAAAGACGACGAATTTGCCGTGATCGAGATGGGAGCGAATCATCCGGGCGAAATCAAAGTGCTTTGCGACATTTGCGAACCGGATTACGGATTGATCACGAATGTGGGAAAAGCCCATCTGGAAGGATTCGGATCGTTTGAAGGCGTCATCAAAACGAAAGGGGAATTATACGATTTTATCCGTAAAAATAACGGAAAAATATTTATCAATCACGACAACGATTATTTGCAGGCTATATCCGGGGGAATCGATAAAATCGAATACGGGAGAGAACCGGGTTTATTCGTCAGCGGAAAATTGAAAGACGACGGAATGTATCTTTCGTTTGAATGGAAAACCGGAAATCTTGAGAATCAATCGGTGCAAACCCGGTTGGTCGGCGAATACAATTTGGAGAATGCGTTGGCCGCGATTGCCGTCGGAACATATTTCGGCGTCGAAGCGGCTTCGGTCAACAAGGCCTTAAGCGAATATGTTCCCCGAAACAATCGATCCCAATGGAAAAAAACGGAACACAATTCCCTGATCATCGACGCATACAATGCCAATCCGTCGAGCATGACCGCTTCTTTAACGAATTTCGCGAAAATGAAAGCCGCTCCGAAAGCTGTGATATTGGGCGATATGTTGGAGTTGGGAGAAAAAAGCCGCGAGGAACACCAAAAAATCATTGATTTATTGAACGGTTTCCGGTTCGAGAAAGTTTTCTTAATCGGAGAATGTTTTGCATCAACGGAAAATGCGTATCAATCATTTCGGACGGTATCCGATTTTATCGGTGGAATTCCGAAAGCGGGATTACAAGGATTCACCATTCTGATAAAAGGATCGAGAGGGTTGAATCTGGAACAAACGATCGGTTACTTATGATTTCGATGTTGAGATATGAGATAAAAAATATACCTTTGACGTGCCCAATCAATTATTTATCCGGTAAGAATGAATGTAGAACCCTTGTAGTCAAATTGTTATGACTGATAAAATACAAATGGTTGATCTGCATGCTCAATATTTGAAAATAAAATCAGAAATTGATGCAGCCGTTCAACAAGTGATTGATTCGTCTGCTTTTATCAACGGGCCGGGGGTTGATCGTTTTGCCGAAAATCTTGCCGGATATCTCGGCGTGAAACATGTCATTCCTTGTGCAAACGGTACGGACGCCCTGATGATGGCCCTGATGGTTTTGGATCTGAAACCGGATGACGAAGTGATTGTACCCACATTCGGATATGTCGCTGCGGCGGAAGTGATTTCCTTTTTGCATCTGATTCCTGTCATGGTAGATGCGGATTGCGGTTCATTCAATATTTCATTGGACGAGCTGGAACAATACATCACTTCGAAAACCAAAGCCATCATTCCTGTACATCTTTTCGGACAATGTTGCAGGATGGAGCCGATCATGCAATTGTCCCAAAAATACAATTTGTATGTCATAGAAGATAATGCCCAATCTTTAGGGGCAACATATACCTTTTCCGACGGGAAAAAGAAAAAAGCGGGAGCCATCGGAGATATCGGTTGCACGTCTTTTTTCCCTGCCAAAAATCTGGGTTGCTTCGGTGACGGCGGAGCTGTTTTTACCGATCATGACGAGCTGGCCGAAAAAATAAGAATGACGGCCAATCACGGCCAGTCGGAAAAATATTGTCATAAAATCATCGGGTGCAACTCCCGTTTGGATACCTTGCAAGCCGCCATATTGGATGTCAAGCTGAAATACTTGGATGCCTATTCCGAAGCCCGTTATGCGGCGGCTCAACGATATACCGAAGGTCTGAAAAAGATCGACGAATTGGAGCTTCCGGCAGAAGAACCGTTCAGTACGCATGTATATAATCAATATACCGTTAAAGTGAAGAACGGCAAACGAGATGCATTAAAGGCTTGTTTGCATGAAAAAGGAATACCATCGGCGGTTTATTATCCGTTGCCGCTGCATAAACAGCAGGCGTTCAAAGGTATAATCCGGACGGTCAGTTCATTGGATTACGCAACACAATTGTGCGGCGAAGTTTTATCTTTGCCGATGCATACGGAGTTGGAGCCGGGTGTTCAACAATTTATCATCGATGAAATCAGATGTTTTTTCGAAGGTTAAATTCTTTGTGAAAGATAAATATTGGTAGAAAGAAAAGATCGTCTCCCCCCCAAAGTCCCGTAGGAACGCAATATGGATATAAATATTAAAATGATTTGATATTGGATTTGACAAGAGATATGTTTTAAAGAATCCGGAATGATATTTTGTCCCTACGGGACAAAGAAAAGAGGCACCGGATTTTTTTCCACCAATATTTTGTCCCTGACGGGACATTTGGAATAGACGAAAATATTAATCCCATTATATACAAATAGATACAATTTAAATGATTCTTATTGTATCTTATTTGCCGGTATGTTAGAAAGAAGTGCGAAACATTAGTAGATAATAAATTCTGCTTAATTATAGTCCCGGATGAATAAAATTAAATTTGCGGTTGTAGGGTGCGGACATATCGGAAAACGGCATGCCGAAATGATTGTACGGGAGCCGGACGCCGAGTTGGTTGCTCTTTGCGATATTAAACCGAAAGACGAATTGGGAATCGGGGAGTATCACGTTCCGTTTTTTTCGACGATCGATGAATTGCTGCAATCGGGGTTGAAGTTTGATGTGGTCAATATTTGTACTCCCAACGGCCTGCATGCTTCCATGGCGGTCAAAGCATTGGAGAAAAAGTATCATGTAGTGGTGGAAAAACCGATGGTATTGTTGGTGAAAGACGCCGAGAAAATATTGCACCTGTCTTTGCAACAAAACCGGAAGGTATTCTGTGTGATGCAGAATCGTTATTCGCCGCCTTCGGTTTGGATGAAAAATTTGATCGACAGCGGAAAATTGGGAAAAATTTATCTGGTGCAGGTCAATTGTTTCTGGAACAGGGACGAACGGTATTATGTTCCCGGCGGGTGGCACGGTACGGCCGATTTGGACGGAGGAACTTTGTTTACACAGTTTTCTCATTTTATTGACATGATGTATTGGTTTTTCGGCGGCATCACCGACATCAAGGCACGCTTGAAAGACTTTTGTCACCAAAAATTGACTGCGTTTGAAGATACGGGAATCGTCCATTTCGAATTTGAACACGGCGGCATAGGCAGTATTAATTATTCCACGGCGGTTTGGGGCAAAAACATGGAAAGCAGTTTGTGTGTGATTGCAGAAAACGGAAGCGTGAAGATCGGCGGTCAATACATGAATGAAGTGGAGTATTGCCATATCAAAGATTATGAGATGCCGGAGCTTCCGCCCACCAATCCGGGCAATGATTACGGCGCCTATAAAGGATCGGCGCAAAATCATAATTTTGTGATTGAAAATGTCGTTAAATCGTTGAACGATGAAACAATAATAACTACTACGGCTTTAGAAGGAATGAAGGTCGTGGATATCATCGAAAGAATTTACGCGGCAGGAAAAGGCGATGTATAAATACCGGTCGTTTTTTCAATTCTTTTGTCCGGAATATGTAAATAACAGACTTTTCTGTTGTCATAAATCGAATACCTCATGAAAGCAAAAGTACCTTCCACACATTTTGCCGAAAGAATATACATTATTCAGACCATGTTCCGGGATTTTCTGGGACTTGAAATCGATATATCGGCGGATGATTCTGTATCCGATTATGTCATTGAGGTTTCCGGCGGCAAAAAACTGATTTTGAAAGATCATTTTTTTTCCTGCCACACCGATTACTTGAAAGAAGAATACATTCCCCGTGAGATTTCATACCTCCATGTTCCGCTTTTCAGTGACGAAGATTTGATCGTGCTTTTCGGAGAGAATAAATTGGAGGTCTCCGAAAATGAAATGATATGCGGAGCGGATATTTTTGCTTCGTCGTTTTTTATGCTGACCCGTTGGGAAGAACATGTGATCAATGAAAAAGACGCCCATTACCGATTTCCCGCACAAAAATCGTTGGCCTGTAAAAAGAATTTTCTGCTGCGTCCCGTGGTGAACGAATATGTCGAATTTCTTTGGAATATGCTTGTTTATTTGGGTTGCGGCCAAAAAAGAAAAGAACGTCAATATAAACTGCTTCCGACTCACGATGTGGATATTTTATACCGGTGGAAAAATCCGTACAGCCTGATTCGGGCCGTCGGAAAAGAATTGTTGATCAACCGGAAAATAAAATCGGCCGTTTGTCAAATCAAAAATTACATCTCCGTTAAAAAAGGCAAAGAAAAAGATCCGATGGATACCTTTGATTTTTTGATGGATTGTGCCGAAAATTCTTCATCCAAAGCCTGTTTCTTTTTCCTTTCCGGCGGAAATACCGCGTATGAACGGAATTATAACATCCTGTCTTCCAAAATCGGGCGGGTCATGCACCGGATTCATGAACGCGGACACGGCATGGGATTGCATCCGAGCTATAATTCGTTTAATAACCGGAATATGTTGCTTTATGAAAAACAGATTTTAGAACGGATCACATTGAAAAAGATTGTGTGCAGCCGTCAGCATTATCTGCGTTTCGACATTCCGCGGACATGGCGGCAATTGGATGAGATCGGCATGGAGATCGACAGTACCATGATTTATTCCGATGTTCCGGGTTTCCGCTGCGGCGTTTGTTACGAATTTCCCGTGTTCGACATTGAAGAACGGAAGCCGTTGAATTTGATCGAATATCCGTTGATCTGGATGGATCGACAAGTTCTCGGAAAAGGCGACGAGCAGATTATCGAAGAACTGACCCTCTTGAAAAACCGGGTTAAAAAATATAACGGACGATTTGTTTTTTTGTGGCATAATTCCAACATCAACACAGACGAATGGAGCGGAAAAAAAGAAGTTCTTGGAAAATATTTATACGAGTAAGGGGAATTAGTAAATTTGTATAGATAATAATTTAAATGATTATCGGATGTTATGCCCGGCTCTCGCTGCAGGGAGATGCAAAAAATGTGTCAATGTTTCAAAATATTCGTCTTTTTTTGTCCCGCCGGGGACATTATATCGGTAAAAAACACCACATTCCTTCACCCCTTGTCCCGTCAGGGACAAAATGTTTTCTTCTTCACATTACGTCCCTGACGGGACTTTGGTCCCCGGCGGAATTCTCCATTCTACCAATATGTTGTCCCTGACGGGACGGAAAACAACATTTTTTAGAACGGATTTTTCAAAAAAACGAATATTACTTTT
>WRGA01000043.1 GCA_009787405.1 Candidatus Azobacteroides sp. | reverse complement strand
ACGCAAGGGCGTACTCATTCCGACGACAATATTACCGATCGTACAAATCGGACGAGTGTTGATAATTCGACAGACAGCAGCAATCCTTCAAGCGGCAGGAGCAGTTATGACCGATCAAGCAGCAGCAGCTCTTCATTCGGATATTCACAACCGTCGAATAGAAGTTCAAACAGCGAAAGTTACGACAGCCGCCGGTCAAGTTCTTCAACCGACAATAGTTCATCAAGCAGCAGTTCTTCAAGCGGTAGAAGCAGTTATGACCGATCAAGCAGCAGCTCTTCATCCGGATATTCACAACCGTCGAATAGAAGTTCAAGCAGCGAAAGCTACAACAGCGGGTCAAGTTCATCAAGCAGCAGTTCTTCAAGCTCTTATTCAGTCGGCAGTTCATCAAGCGGTAGAAGCAGCAGTTATGACCGATCAGGCAGTGGCAGTTCTTCATCCGGATATTCACAACCGTCTACCAGAAGCTCAAGCAGTGAAAGCTACAACAGTAGGTCAAGCTCATCAGGCGGCAGTTATTCAGGCGGCGGCTCATACGGCGGCTCATACGGCGGCGGCAGAAGTTCCGGCGGCGGTTCATACGGTGGCGGAGGCGGCGGTGGTCGCTCCGGTGGTGGCGGCGGAAGACGATAAAGGATTTGAAAATATGCATTGTTAAATAGATAGAGACACCCTTGTTTTATGGCTCCCTTAGTAGCACGGAAAGACGTTAATCTCTGCCCTTATTCGCTTATTTTCAGGAGATTTATTGACATTTATTATATTAAAAAAAGAAATAAGGGGGAGATGGGTTAATACTGCATCGGCTGCTAAGCTACTAAAGGGGCTTTTAGAAGATAAGGTTTTTATTTTAAATCTATATAAGATTAACAATACTGAAAATAAATAAATTGAACGCATGAAAAAGTATTTTGCATTATTGACCGGATTGGCGGTCGTGACTTCGACTTATTCACAAGGTCGGGTCATAGAGGAAATGGATGCTTTGAAATATTCGCAAACCCAAATCATAGGAACGGCTTTGAGTATGGGGATGGCCGGGGCAATGTCTTCGTTGGGGGGCGATATGTCCGCCGTCAGTCAAAATCCGGCCGGAATAGCGGTTTATCGAAGCAGCGAATTGGCGGCAACGCTTAATTTGAGTTTCATCAATACACAAACCAATCAAATGGGAAACAAACAAAATGAAAATTTGACGAAATTTTCACTTGATAATGTCGGGTATGTAGGAACGGTTTTTACGAGGAGCAGCGGTTCCGGAATCATGAATTGGAATTTCGGATTCAATTATAATCGACTGAAATCGTTTGACCGGAATTACACGAGCAGAGGACCCATTCAAGACGGAACGTCGTCGTTGACGGATTACATTGCTTATATAACCTCCGTGAATAATCCTCGCATTAACAGTGAGAGGATGCATGAAGACAATAATCCTTACGATAACAGGGATATACCGTGGCTTTCGACATTAGCTTATCAAGGATATTTGATCAATCCATGGAATAGCGATTCTACGGAGTATAAGAGCCATTTTAATAATTTTATTCCGATGAACGGAACTTCATTAAATGTCAGTGAACGCGGGCATGTTGATACGTATGATTTTACACTTGGGTTTAATTATGCCAATTTATTGTATGTCGGGGCAAATTTGGGCATAACCGATTTGCAATATACCATGAATTCGTATTATACGGAAGATTTTGCCAACAATGAAGGATATCAATTAGCCAATTATCTGGATGTCAGCGGTACAGGAATTAATTTCAAGATTGGGGCGATTCTTCGTCCGGCTTATTTTTGGCGGATCGGATTGGCTTATCATTCTCCGACCTATTACAGTTTGTCGGAAACTTACATAGGCGATGTCAGCAGTAATTTTGCAGAAAGTACCGGCACTCCGGGTTATTATCAAGACGAATATCTGCCGATCACCGACTATAGTTTGAATACGCCCCAAAAATTGGTGGCAGGAACATCATTTGTTATCGGGGCGAAAGGAGTACTCAGCTTTGATTATGAATATTGCGATTATTCCCGCATAAAAGTTGAAGATAACGGAGGATTTAATGTAACGCCGCCTTATTTGAAAGAAGACTTGATCGGAACTCATACGATAAGAGTGGGAGGAGAATACAGAATAAATCCGTCTTTTGCCGTACGTGCAGGTTATGCACGTGTTACAAGTCCGTTGTCCGCCGACGTGAGGAATGAAAATGTCGAAATCATCACCGGCGGAACCATCCCCAATTATACGGTGGATAAGGGGTATAACTATTATACATGCGGATTGGGCTATCGTTACAAAAGTGTCTTCGTGGATTTGGCGTATGCGATGAGAAGTTTAAAAGAAGATGTATATGCTTTTTCGCCCGCCGTATTTCCCGATTCGTCTGATTATTTAATGCCCACGGTATCGAGCATGAGAACCAACCGAAGCAACGTTTTATTGACATTCGGAGTAACTTTCGGAAAAAAATAATTCCGATTTCTTTTGATAATAAAAAAAACGCATTACATTTGCACCCGTATTCTTTAAGAGACAATATGAACACTTTTTCTTTTACATATTTTTATTTTTACTTTTACTTTAGTAACAAAGTGAAACGGGATTCTGATATGTAAAAATTTACGATACGCAAAAGAAAGAATAGAAAAAAAAATCCCGTCAGATTGACGGGATTTTTTTTTGACAAAAAATCAATAAAAAGATGAAAAAAGTAGCGATTCAGGGAGTAATCGGATCATATCATGATATTGCGGCCCGAAAGTATTTCGAAAAAGAGGAAATTGAGATCATCCCGTGTAAAACTTTCCGGGATGTGTTTTCGGCCGTAAAAAATGATAATGAGGTGTTAGGCCTGATGGCAATAGAAAATACGATTGCCGGAAGTTTATTGCAAAATTATGAATTGTTGAGGGATAGTAATTTGCAAATCATCGGAGAATACAAATTGAGGGTATCTCACACCTTGTCGGCGCTTCCGGGGCAAACATTGCAGGATATCACGGAAATCATTTCCCATCCGATAGCCATTATGCAGTGCCGTGTTTTTCTGGATACTTTGCCTTATCCGGTGAAAGTGGTGGAATCGGAAGATACGGCTTTAAGTGCCAAAATGATCAGAGACCGGCAACGAATGGGGCAGGCTGCCATTTGTTCGAAATATGCGGCCGAACTTTACGAATTGCACGTGTTGGAAGAAGGCATAGAGACCAATAAACGCAACTTCACCCGTTTTCTGGTTATGGCCGATCATTGGCTGGCAAGCGAATTGATCAACAAAAACGAAATCAACAAGTCTTCTCTGGTTTTTGCACTTCCGCACAGTGAAGGCAGCCTCTCCCAAGTTTTGTCCGTTCTTTCTTTTTACAACATGAACTTAACGAAAATTCAATCGCTGCCTATCATCGGACGGGAATGGGAGTATTTGTTTTATGTGGATCTGACTTTTTCCGATTACATCCGCTACCGTCAATCAATCGACGCCATTCGTCCCTTGACCAAAAATCTCAAAATATTGGGAGAATACGCTGATGGAAGGCAAAGCGTTTAAGAGTTAAGAGTTAAAAGTTAAGAATTAAGAGTTAAGAGTTATATTTTGTCCGGTAGTATTTTAATTTTTGATTCATATAAAATTGTAAATAGTAAATTGTCTAATTGTAAATTATAAATTATGGTTCGTCCTGCAGACAGATTGAATAATGTTTCGGAATATTATTTCTCTCAAAAATTAAAAGAGGTTGACCGAATGAATGACGAGGGTAAAAAGGTGATCAATCTCGGAATAGGAAGTCCCGATTTGCCGCCGTCGCAAGCGACATTGGATGTGATGTGCGAACAAACGCAACGGAGCGATGTACACGGCTATCAGCCCTATGTGGGGATTCCCGAATTACGCAAAGCATTTGCCGATTGGTATCGAAGGTGGTATCAAGTTGATCTTGATCCGAATACCGAAGTTCAACCGTTGATCGGATCCAAAGAAGGAATTTTACATATTTCGATGGCGTTTTTGAATCCCGGAGACGGCGTTCTGCTTCCGAATCCCGGTTATCCGACATATAGTTCGGTGAGCGAATTGGTCGGAGCAAAACCATATTATTACGATTTGCTTGAAAGCAACGAGTGGCAACCGGATTTCGAAGCGCTAGAAAAGTCGGATTTGAGCCGTGTGAAATTAATGTGGATCAATTATCCGAATATGCCCACCGGCGCGCCGGCAAGCTTGGAGTTATTTGAAAAAACGGTTGCCTTCGGGAAAAAACACGACATTGTTATTTGTCATGATAATCCGTACAGCTTTATTTTGAATGACAAACCGTTGAGCATTCTGAATGTTGAAGGAGCCGAAGATATTTGCATCGAATTAAATTCGATGAGCAAATCGCATAACATGCCCGGTTGGAGAATCGGCATGGCGGTATCCAATCCGCAATTTATTTCCTGGGTGTTGAAAGTAAAAAGCAACATTGATTCGGGAATGTTTCGTCCGTTACAACTGGCTGCGGTCGAAGCGTTGCAAAATCCGGAAGAATGGTATAAGGAGATGAACCGGGTTTACCGGCGTCGCAGAGAATTGGCGGAAACGATGATGCAACTATTAAATTGTACGTTCGACAAAAAACAAACCGGATTGTTCTTATGGGGAAAAATTCCCGATGATTACAAGAGCGGCAAAGATCTTGCCGACAAAGTTTTATACGAGGCGAATGTCTTTCTCACACCCGGTTTTATTTTCGGAAGCAACGGAGAAAAATATATCAGAATTTCGTTGTGTTGTAACGAATCGATGCTGAGTGAAGCGTTGGAGAGAATCCGGAAGTTAATTAAAAATTAAGCATTTGACCGGTGGATCATGAATTATTTTTTTGATCATTGAAAAATAAACAAACAAAATATGGAATTAGAATCAATTTTATTACCCGGAATGGACCATAAACGTCCGTTGGTAATTGCGGGGCCGTGCAGCGCCGAAACAGAAGAACAGGTGATGGAAACTGCCAAGGCATTGGCAAGCAAGGGGATCAAACTATTCAGAGCCGGAATCTGGAAGCCTCGCACCAAGCCCGGAGGTTTTGAAGGGGTGGGCGCGAAAGGATTGGCCTGGCTCAAGAAAGTGAAAAAAGAAACCGGCATGTATGTGTCGACGGAAGTAGCCACCGCCAAACATGTTTTCGAAGCCTTGAAATATGGGGTGGATGTATTGTGGATCGGAGCCAGAACAACCGCGAATCCGTTTGCCGTGCAGGAAATTGCCGATGCGCTGAGCGGAGTCGATATTCCCGTATTGATCAAAAATCCCGTGAATCCCGATTTGGAATTGTGGATCGGAGCGGTGGAAAGAATCTACAATGCCGGCATCAAAAAATTGGGCGTGATTCACCGGGGATTCAGTTCGTATGACAAAAAAATATACCGGAACCTTCCGCAATGGCACATCCCCATCGAATTACGCCGTCGAATGCCGAACCTTCCGATCATTTGCGATCCGAGTCATATCGGCGGAAAACGGGAATTAATCGCTTCCTTGTCTCAACAGGCGATGGATTTGAATTTCGACGGCTTGATCGTGGAAGCGCATTGTGATCCCGACAATGCATGGAGCGACAAAGAGCAGCAGATCACGCCGGATATTCTGGATTATATTCTCAATTTGCTGGTGATTCGCGATACCAACCAAACCACCGAGAATTTGAATGAACTTCGTCATCAAATAGACGAAATCGACAATCAGCTGCTGGAGTTATTGGCCAAACGGATGCGCGTATCCCGCGAAATCGGTCAATACAAAAAAGAACATAACATGGCGGTTTTGCAAACCGGTCGATACGATGAAATTTTGAAAGACCGTGTTACCATGGCCGAACAAATGGATATGAACGGAGAGTTTATGAAAAACGTTTTGGAATCCATTCATGAAGAATCCGTCCGCCAGCAAATTACAGTGATTAATCAATAACTGAATAATTGAAAGATGAAATGTCCACGATACAAATGTATCATCAAGCAAAATGATTAGTAGAGACATTCCATGTGTCCATAATTAAAAAAATAAAAAATAAACACATGAAAATATTGATTTTAGGTGCGGGGAAAATGGGAACGTTTTTCACCGATGTACTCAGTTTTAAGCATGAAGTGGCGCTTTACGATCCGGATCCGAAGCGATTGCGGTTTGTGTTTAATACGTATCGCATGACAAGTTTGGAGGAAGTGGACGAATTTAATCCGGAATTGGTGATTAATGCGGCAACGGTAAAATATACGATCGATGCATTTAAGCAGGTTATTCCGCATGTGAATCCGAATTGTATTTTGTCGGATATTGCTTCGGTGAAAACCGGATTGCAGAATTTTTATGAATCGACGGGAATGCGTTACGTTTCCACACACCCGATGTTCGGGCCGACATTCGCCGGGTTGGACAACTTGTCGACGGAAAACGCCATCATCATATCCGAGTCCGACCACATGGGAAAAGTCTTTTTCAAAGATCTTTACAATACGCTGAAATTGAATATCTTTGAATATACGTTTGAGGAACACGATGAAACCATTGCCTATTCGTTGTCCATTCCTTTTGCCTCTACGCTGGTGTTTGCCTCGGTGATGAAACATCAGGAAGCGCCCGGAACAACATTTAAAAAACACATGACCATTGCCCGGGGACTGCTTTCGGAAGATGATTACCTGTTGACCGAAATCTTGTTCAATCCCCACACGATCGGCCAAGTGGAAGAAATACGGAAAGAATTGGCTTATCTTTTGGAAATCATCAAAGAAAAAAACAGTTCCAAAATGCAGGAGTTTCTGGAGAAAATCAGAAAAAACATTGAATAGACGGCAAACAAGTAAACGAGTAGACGAGTAAACAAGTACACAAGTTTCGAATATCACAAAACCAACCCCGTCTACTCGTCAACTCGTTTACTTGTCTACTTAATTCTTAACTCTTAACTCTCCCTCCATGCTTTATTTCCTCTACGACAAAACATTTGAAGGATTGCTTTCGGCGGTGTTCGATGCATACAGCCGGAAAGAATTTCCCGACAAATTGATGTCGGAGGATGATACGCCGCCTTTATTTTCCGAAACGCATCGGGTGATTACCGACGAAACGAAAAGCAAGCGCGTTTGGACGGGGTTAAGCAAAAAAATCACCGAAGAAGCACGCTATATGTTGTCGGCCGTATTTTTGTCGGAACAACCCGGCATGGACGAAATCCTGTTTCGATACATGAAAAAAGCATTTGATGCGGAACGATCGATAGAAACGAATTTTGCCGATCCGGATGTATTGGAAACCTCAAAAATGTACCGGAAAGTATCCCGGGAAGCAGAACGGATGAGGATGTTTATCCGTTTTCAAAAAGCTGCCGAAGACAACTTGTTTTTTGCTCCGATCGAACCCCGGTACAATGTCATCCCGTTAATCATATCCCATTTCAAGGATCGTTTTGCCGATCAAAAATGGATCATCTACGACCGGAAAAGAAAATACGGAATTTACTACGATTTGCACACCATTACCGAAATCCGGTTCGAAAATCCGAATTTCAATGCCCTCACCGGCCAATTGGATACCGGGCTGATGCACGAAGACGAACTGATGTTTCAAACCTATTGGAAAGGATATTTTAAAGCACTCTGCATTAAAGAACGTCTGAACCCTTCCCTTCACGTAAAATTGCTTCCCAAACGCTTTTGGAAATATTTGCCGGAAAAAAAGTAAAAAGTACTTTGCCGACAGACCAAATTCATTTATATGATTATCGAATGTTGGACTATCTATCCCGCAGGCAGGTGTCAAAAATGTAATAGTTGTTTTTTGAAAAATTCGTTCCGGAAAATGTTGTTTTTTGTCCCGCCGGGGACAACATATTGGTAGAAAGGAGATTTCCTCCGCCGGCAAAAGTCCTGTCAGGGACGTATTATTTTCTTTAAATACGGTATTTCACTCAACGGAATATCTTTTTTGATGGTGTATAAAATGAAAATACCGGCTAATAGAGTGCGGAAAAGCAGCCGCGGGATTTCATTTTGAATCGGAACATACATGCCGGCGGCATAAAGTACGGCAAACAGAAGAAAATACATGCCGATCGATTTCAATCCGTAGTTGATCGGATAATATTTCTGACCCGAAAAGTACGATAAGATCATCATCGCGAAATTACAGAAAAAGGCAGCCCACGCACAAGCAATATATCCGTATACGGGAACGAAAATAACCATGATTACCACCATGATCACGAGTCCGACAATGGAAAAATAAGCGCCCCACCTCGTATCGTCGGTCAATTTATACCAAAGAGAAAGATTAAAATAAATGCCGAAAAACAACATCCCCATCATGACTATCGGCACAACGCCGATTCCTTCGTAATAATTCGGCGCCACAAAGTGCTTGACAATGTCAATATAAAACATTACGGCAAGAAAAATAAACAATGAAAAAATAATGAAATATTTCATCACCTCGGCATACACATTTTTATTGTCATGTCCTTTATTTTTTGCGAAAATGAAAGGTTCGTAAGCAAAACGGAAAGCTTGAGTAAACATCACCATCACCACCGCGATTTTAAAACAAGCCCCGTAAATACCCAATTCCCGTTGCCCGTCTTCAAACGTGCCGTTAAAGAGATACGGAAAAATAATTTTATCGATGGTTTGGTTCATAATCCCCGCGATACCGAGAATCAACAGCGGGAACGAATACTTCAAAATCCGTTTCAGCAATGCACCGTCAAACCGATAGTTGAACCCGGTGATATCCGGCAATAAAAACAAAAATTGTGTGGATGTGCCAAACAGATTCGCCCAAAAAATATACCCGACGCCATAATCCGGACGATAAAACCAACTGATCCATTCGGGCCGGCTTTTATAAATCGCAGGACAAACACTCAAGAAAAAAACGTTTAAAATAATATTCATAAACACAAACAACAGTTTAATCGTCGCAAAGCGGATCGGCCTGTTTTTGTACCTCAAATACGCGAAAGGAATGGCCATAAACGCATCGATGCCCACCGTAACGGTCATGATCAGAATATAATCCTTGTAATTATCGTAGTGCAGCGCTCCGCTGATCGGAGTGATAAAAGCAGAAACTAAGGCAATGAACAACAGCGAAGTAACCCCTATGGAAATCAACGAAGTGGTATAAACCGTTGTCGGATCCTCCTCCTTTTTGTTGGCGAACCGGAAAAACCCCGTTTCCATGCCGTACGTCAAAATCACGGACAACAAAGCGGTAATTCCGTAAATATTGGTGACGATTCCATAATCGGCCGTATCAGAAAGAATGCGGGTATAATAAGGCACCAGCCACCAGTTCAAAAACTTTCCGATAATACTGCTTGTCCCGTAGATGGCCGTATCCTTGGCCAATCTTTTTATACCGTTTCCGGCCATATAGAATTAAAAATTAGAAATTAAAAAAAATCAGTGCTGAAAATAATGGCGTTGATTAATTTTTTATTTTCAATAGAATTTGGGCGTGCCCCCGCCGTTTCGTCCATAAGTTCGCTTCCCGGCATAATCTGCGGCGGGGTCGGGCTTTCCACTGCAAGTCCTCGTTTTTGTCGGTTTCCGCTTCAGTCGTACCTCCCTTGCGCAAGCCGCAAAAACTTGTGGGCTTTCCGTTGCAATCCCTCACGCAGGGCCGCCCCCGCCTTCGGGCAGCGTCGGTTATCGGTCATCCCCGATCATCGGTTATCCGTTCCCGGTAAAAGACCGCAAAATTAATTCTTTTCTTGCTTCGATGTTCATGTTTGATCCGAAAACCTGTGTACATTTATTACCCGTTTCCGATTCCGGTCATCCCGAACCTGCTGCGTAATGAATAACGCACGGAATTCTATGTTTCACGCCCAATGTCATCAAGTTAAGAGGTAAAATTATTTTAATCAACAAGATAAATACTGTAGTTTGTAATCAATGCCGTAGGCATTGTATATTGGTAGAAAAAACACCCCCTCTCCGCTAATGTATACCAATATATCGTCCCGTTAAGGATGATAAGGTTTGAGGGCTTTATTTTTTTCTACCAATATCCAAGCCCTAACGGGCTCAAAAATAATATTATTCGCTTGTTTTACCCGTTGATTTATAAATAATTACTCCTTAACTTGATGACATTGGGCGATACCTTGCGCTATTGATTATAAGGCTTTCAACTTTTGATTTAGATGCACGGCAACCGGGTAACCGGCATTGTGACGCCGCAATATGTAAAGACGTGGCATACCGCGTCTCTACGATTTCACAATTTCACGATTTACAATTTGTTGAAATGTGCCGTCAGGCACCGGATATCGGTAGAAAAATGTTGACGGCACCAACCGGCGTGCCGTCAGGTACGCAATATAAAGAGGAAAGAACAAAAATAAATCACATGTTGTACCCGGCGGCACAAAACAGCGGGTTTTCTTAATATTTCCACCGACATTTTGTCCCTGACGGGACGGAAAGCCCG
>WRGA01000042.1 GCA_009787405.1 Candidatus Azobacteroides sp. | reverse complement strand
CCCTTGCAAGCCGGCAGGCGCAGCTCGGGGTAAAGAAGCCCTTCCCTCTTCTGAACCCCTGCCGTGGCGGACATGTTGTCCGTTACTATTCTATTATCGTTTGTGGTCTGTAATCAATGCCGTAGGTATTGGATATTGGTAGAAAAAAACACCCCGCCTCTTCGCTTTATGTCCCGTCAGGGACAACATATACCAATATATCGTCCCTGACGGGACAAAGGGTGAAGGGGTGGTGTCTTTCTACCAATATAATGCCCCTGACGGGACAAAAAAGGTGAAAATGAGGTTTGCCCCTACAATATTTTATAAGAAATCACCCCTTTTACCAAAAACAAATGGCGGATCGCATTTTTGTCCAATATCATTTCATCATAATCATCTTTATTGCCGGGAACCAACCGTAATTTAGACCGGTCGTTTTCCACTGTCCGGAGAAATTTGACCGTACAAAATTCATCCGTGACAATATAATAGATCTCTCCGGGCAACAACCGGTCGATGCTGATTTCCTTCAACGTAAGGATCGAACCCGACGGAATATCCGGCGTCATTGACTCGCCCACGCAAAGTGTGGCAAAATCACAATTGTCGAGTAAAGGCACTTCAATATACCGTTCTGTGGGAGGAAATTTTCCGTTTTCCGTTTTCAGCATGGATATATCATAGTTATAGAACGGTATCCTTTTTATCGTGGACAAAAGTTCCCGCTCCGTCTTTTCCGCATCTTCCGTAAACATATTTCCTTCTCCGGTGAGTAGCCAGGACTTGCTGATGCTGCAATATTTCATTGCAATCAATTCGGACAAATCTTTGCTGATGGAATTATTTCCTTTTTTAATCTGATACAGATTTTCAGCCCGCTTAAGCCCGATGGATTTGGCGAAGGCATTGACAGACAATCCTGCCCACCCGATGACTTTTTCCAATCTACTCCAACCGTTCATTAAAAAAGATATATAAAAATAAAAAATAATCAAAACATTCGGCGCTGCAATATATTATTGTAATTTTGCGTCCGATAATACAATATCCTATCCTATAGGAATACAGCAAAAGTAATCATTTTCAAACGATTATAAGCCGGTAAAATACTTATTTAATGATAAACCGGCAACCTTTTTCTATAAAAAAAACAACTGATCCGGAGAAAAAGTTTTGAACGCAAACGAACAAGGGAGTAGACGAGTAAACGAAGTAAACAAGTAGACGAGTTCGCGGCAACCGATTGCCATAAACGATACAGAAAGCGGTCTTTAAGATATGTCATAGGATGCCCGGCGTTCGGACGCCCACGTGTAGAGACGCGGCATGCCACGTCTCTACCTTGCCAAGGGTGCAAATCTGTTTCTCGATGTACCCCGGTGTTTGTTTTCCGTTGCGGATTTTTGATATTTTGCGCTTACAAAAGATATTTTTTTATTAATCATTTTATTTATTAACGATTTAAAAACAATTACAATTATGAAAAAACTTTTCTTTTTATTATCGACTGTGTTTGTGTTTTCCGGCGTAGTGAGTGCGCAATCAACGCTGTCTACTGTGTATGTTGATGTTAGCGAGTCCCCTGATTGGAATGGCATTAACAATTTTAGTTTTATGTATGTTTATATTAACGGCAGCTTTGACTATTATAATAGCGATAATATAGCTGAAGTTGCGCCGGGTATTTATGAAATAACACTTAATTATGCACAGACGCTGGTCTCTACCCTTCGAATTGTAGTATTTCCTGTAGGTGGTGATGGTACGGGTTCCTTTACTCTTGCAGCTGGTCAGAATTGCTTAAAATTAACCAATGGGTTTTTTGAACCTGCCACTTACCCTTACGCTTCTTACACTGTTTCCTTATTAGGTGTATCGGAGAATGGAACATATTATAAAAATCAAGAAATTGAATTATCTGCTGAATCCACAGAGGTTGATATTCCTTATTATACGTATTGGGTAGTAGATTCGGAGGGAACAAGCTCTAAGATAGAAGGAGATGCTTATACTCCGACGGAAGTCGGCACTTACTGTTTCAGCGTAAAAGTAGCCGAAGAAAATGAACCCGATAACGTTTTGGCTATTAGTAATGAAATTTGCGTGAATGTCGGCCGGAATACCGGATTAACCCAAACAGCAATAGGCGGCGATGATGCAATTACAAGCGGTAGCAGTGTTATCCAAGCTCAATTCGAAGGCACTGCGGTTATCGAACTCTACACGATTTCCGGTGCATTATTGACAAAAACCACTGCCGTCGGTTCATTCGAACAAACCGGTTTGGCTACCGGCTTGTATATCATTAAAATCAATGGTCAAGCGACTAAAGTGGCGGTAAAATAATAAGCCTGCAAGCCCCCCCTAACTCCCGAAGGAAATGTGGGGGGGATTGTATATTAAGATTAACAATACCATTGTAAATGGTGAAATTTATTCAGCCCGCAAAGGTTCGGACATCCGTAGAGGCGCGGCACGCCGCGTCTCTATAGGTTGCGGGCGCATTACGGAACACGAGTAAACAAGGATAGGGGTTGCTTTTGTACTATCCGAAACTTGTCGATTCGTTTACCGGAGTAATGACCTCAAAGATCCATAAAGGATACTAATGCGTTTCTCTGTGTACCCCGTGTTTGTTTTCCTTTACGGGTCTTTGTTTTTTCTTGCTTTGGCGTTTAATGTATATAATGATTATCAGATGTTATGCCCGGCTCTCCTTGCAGGTGGGGTATAAAAATGCACTATTCGTTTTTTAAAAATTATGTCCTAAAAAATGTTGTTTTTCGTCCCGCCGGGGACAACATATCGGTAGAAAGGAGAATTTCTCCAGTGGCCAAAGTCCCGTCAGAGACGTAATGCGGGAAGGAAAACATTTTGTCCCTGACAGGACGATAGAGTTTGAGGGCTTTATTTTTTCTACCAATATCCAAGCCCTAACGGGCTCAAAAATAATATTATTCGCTTGTTTTATATTCCGCCGTGACGGACAACATGTCTGCTGCGGCGGGTGAGCCGGAAAACAAGACCGTAGGTCTTGAATATTGATAACCCCTTGCAAGCCGGTAGGCGCAGCTCGGGGTAAAGAAGTCCTTCTCTCTCCTGAACCCCCGCCGTGGCGGACATGTTGTCCGTTACTATTCTATTATAGTTTGTGGTCTGTTATCAATGCCGTAGGTATTGTATATTGGTAGAAAAAAACGCCCCGCCTCTCCGTTTTATTGTCCCGCCGGGGACAACATATACCAATATATCGTTCCGTCAGGGACGATAGGGTTTGAGGGCTTTATTTTTTCTACCAATATCCAAGCCCTAACGGGCTCAAAAATAATATTATTCACTTGTTTTATTCCGCCGTGACGGACAACATTCCGCTGCGGTGGGGGGTTACGTAATTTTCAACGCAACGGATCTGATTTTTTCGCTTAAATCCAATAATGCACTTGATAATTTTGCTTTTTCGTCATCGGTAAATTTTGAAGGTTTTCCATGTACCTTATGTTCATTTAACCGTTGGTATATCCAAGCTTTGCTTTTGCCGAAGTATGCTTTTGATAGCTTGGAAAGTTTTACAAACTCGTTAATGCCTTCTAATTGTGTCAGCATGGTAATCTCGTTGTCAATATCTTCAAGTTTTGACAAATTACTTTCGATGGCGCTTACGGTTAATGTGCCTATCATTTCATTTTCTTCTTTTGTTTTTGTCGACAAATAATTGTCGACATAAGCTTCAAATTCTTCTTTCGTCATATTTTGACCGGCTTGTAAAACATGATCAAAATCTACTTTTAATTTTTCTATGTCATTCATAATGAATTATTTTTAAATTTTCTGCCGGAGCAGGGCAAGGTTCTTACTCTAATCGTTTAATTTCGTCATCAATTTTTTTCAGATCTTCTAAGTATTTGTTTAACATAGCTTCGAGATGTTTGTTTGTTTCGATTTTTTGTCAGACTTTTTGAGCTATGGTTTCTAAATTTTCCAAATTCTTGATGGTCAATCTTCGAAGCTCTTCAAGTTCATTGATTCGTTCATTTTTCATAAAGACCATTGTTTTTAATCCGACACTTCAAAGATAGCGGATAATCTTTAGATTATAAAATATGTAAATAAGAAACTGTTTAAAATTCAATCGGAGTCTGTATCGGTTATCAGACCCGCCGTGGCGGACATGTTGTCCGTCACTATTCTATTCAAAAGGACATATTGCCCGATAGAAATAAATATTTCTATTGAAGTAAAAATCATTATTTGTTTATTGTTTTTTAAAAGGTATTTTGTGAAAACCGAACTGCAAGCCCTTTTGAATAAACAGGCAGGCGGACAACATGTCCGCTGCGGCGGGTATAAAAATGCACTATTCGTTTTTTGAAAAATCCGGTCTGAAAAATGTTGTTTTCCGTCCCGTCAGGGACAACATATTGGTAGAAAGGAGAATTTCTCCGTCAGCCAAAGTCCCGTCAGGGACGCAATGCGGGAAGGAAAACATTTTGTCCCCGGCGGGACAAGGGGTGAAGGGGTGGTGTTTTTCTACCGATATAATGTCCCTGACGGGACAAATAAAATGAAAATGAGGTTTTAACCTCGCCGTGGCGGACATGTTGTCCGTCACTGTTTTATTCAAAAGGACATGTTGTCTGATAGAAATAAATATCTCAATTAAAATAAAAAAATTATCCTTTGTTTATTGTTTTTTTAAAAGGTATTTTGTAAAAAGCCGGACTGCAAGTCCTTTTGAATAAGCAGGCAGGCGGACAACATGTCCGCTGCGGCGGGCTGTTAAAAAATTGTTGTGCAACATACGCTTTGTCCAGAGATAAAAAAACAAGCCGACGGGATTTCCCGTCGGCTTGTTTTCGTATCATTCAAATGATATTGTCATTCCGCATCTTGTTGCGACGCTTCGTATTCTTTCAGTAATTTTTCCTGAATATCCGACGGCACCAATTCATAACTTGCGAATTTCATGGAGAATGAGGCCCGTCCGCCCGTTAAGGAACTTAACGAGGTTGAATAAGACGACATTTCTTTCAACGGAACTTTTGCCATCAGCTTTTCAAAGCCTTTTTCGCTGCTCATCCCCATGATTATGGCGCGACGGCCTTGCAAATCACCCATGACGTCGCCCATTCTGTCGCCGGGAACCAACACTTCCACATCGTAAATCGGTTCGAGGATTTTGGGATTGGCTTGCTTAAAGGCCTGACTGAAAGCATTACGTCCTGCCAGACGGAATGAGATTTCATTGGAATCCACCGGGTGCATTTTTCCGTCATACACGATCACGCGGACATCACGGGCGTATGATCCCGTCAAAGGGCCTTGTTCCATCCGGTCCATCACCCCTTTCAATATGGCGGGCATAAAGCGGGCATCGATGGAGCCTCCGACAATGCTGTTGACGAAAACGAGCTTCCCGCCCCATTCCAAATTATATTCCTGAACATCTCTCATGGAAATTTTGTATTCTTGTCCGTTGAATTTGTAAACCGGCTGAGGTTCGCTGCCTTCCACGTAGGGTTCGATAATCAGGTGAACTTCCCCGAACTGGCCGGCGCCGCCCGATTGTTTTTTGTGGCGATAGTCGGCGCGCGCGGTTTTGGTGATGGTTTCACGGTAAGGAATGCGCGGTTCGAGATATTCGATCATGATTTTATCGTTATTTTCGATGCGCCATTTCAGGGTTTTAAGGTGAAATTCCCCTTGTCCGTGTACGATGGTTTGTTTCAATTCTTTGGATTGTTCGATAATCCACGTCGGATCTTCTTCGTGCATCCGTGTCAGGATTTCGCTTAATTTTTCGGTGTCGGCCTCGGTTACGGCACGGATGGCTCGACGATATTTAGGTTCCGGATATTTGATGAAGTCGAATAAATATTCGCAACCTTTTTCATTCAACGTATTTCCTGTACGAACATCTTTCAGTTTAACGGTGGCGCCGATGTCTCCGGCAACCAATTCCTCGACCTTGTTCCGAATCTGGCCGGCAACACTGAATAACTGTGCCAGACGTTCTTTCGATCCGCGGTTGATGTTGATGAGGTCGTCTCCCTCGCGCACTTTTCCCGACATGACTTTAAAGTAAGAAACTTCGCCGATATGAGGTTCGACGGTGGTTTTGAAAAAATACAGGCTGGTGGGGCCGGCCGGGTCGGGAGCAATTTCTTTTCCGTCATTGGTGACGGGGTCGGGCATTTCATTGACACACGGAGCCACATTTCCCACAAATTCCATCATGCGGCGTACCCCCATGTCGCGTCCGGCACAAACACAAAATACGGGAAACATGCCTCTTGCTATTAATCCTTTGCGAATCCCTTCGCGCATTTCATCTTCGTTCAATGTTCCCCGGTCGAAAAATTTTTCCATCAATGCTTCGTCATTCTCGGCTGCGGCCTCAATTAATTTTTGATGCAGATCTTGCGCTTTTTCCATTTCTCCGGCGGGAATTTCCGTTACTTCGGGAACACCGCCTTCGGGTTTCCAATGATACATTTTCATTTTCAACACATCCACCATGGCGTTGAAAGAAGTTCCGCAGGAAATCGGATATTGAATTTGAATCACCTTTCCGCCGTAATTTTCGTGAAGCTGTTCCACGATATTGTCATAATCGGCTTTATCGTTGTCCAATTGATTGATGGCGAATAAAACGGGCTTGTGCAATCTATCGGTATAACGGAACATGTTTTGTGTTCCCACTTCGATACCGTATTGAGCATTAATGACCATGATGACCGTGTCGGTGACATTGATGGCTGTGATGGCGCTGCCTGCAAAATCATCGGAGCCGGGACAGTCGATGACATTCAGTTTCCGGTTCATCCATTCCACATGAAAAACGGTTGAAAAAACGGAGTAACCATACTCTTGTTCCACCGGAAAATAATCCGAAACGGTATTTTTTCCGTCCACTGTTCCGCGGCGTTTTATTATACCACCCTCGAAAAGCATAGCTTCCGCGAGAGTGGTCTTACCCGATCCTGCACTTCCCAATAATGAGATGTTTTTGATTTCATTTGATTGATATACCTTCATGGCTGATTACTATTAAGAATTTAAAAATTAGCGATTGAATGAGGATGTATCTTCCGTTTCCGGTTTTTCCGGGATGATTTTTTCCGTCCACAAGATCCACAGGAAAAACATCACGACATAAAAACCGTATTGAGTGATTTTATGTAAAAAGTTGAAGTAATTGATGTTGATGGAACTTCCGTACGCCACGGCGTCGATGCGTATGATATTGAACAGTTCGAGAACAAGGCATCCGCATAACGTATAAATGATTTTTTTCTTCCAGGAAGATTTCGGGTAAAACAAGATCAGGCAGATAAACATGTAGATTTGTTTGACGGCCGAACAAGCCCAAATAATGGATACGGAACTATGATCGTTTAAAATGATTTCCACGCCGTTTAAGCTGAAATTTTGCCTGAAAATGTAATGGAGAGACTGCCATGAAATTTTGGCGGTGAAAAGAGAGATTTGGTAAAAGAACCCGGTGACATCTTTGCCGGCGAATGATATTTGGTGTCCGTGCTCGTTCCCGTTGATCAGGATTTTCCAAATAAAGTGGGTGATGACGATCAGCACGACAAAATACAAGATGTCGCCGGTTTTACCGTCTTTTTTGATTAAATCGTTTATTGATAGCTTTTTAGACATACATTTTATTTAAATGAATAATATGACAATAAAAAAATAATCCTCCATTGCCTTGATTGTAAGCCCCAAAGGTAAAGAAAAACGAACAAAAAAAGCTATGGCGGACAAAATTATTAACGTAAAAATTGCAGACACCGGTTTATCGGCAAAGCGCATATCATCCTGTTAAGCGTCAACAAACGGACAATGCAATGGACAGAGAGCAAAAAATTGAACCGGATGTTTTTTATAAAAAAAATGTACTTTTGCACGATGATTCGTGAGGTGCAAAAAAGATTATCATCAATACGATAATGCCGTTTCACCCCGTGCGAATAGGTATGTTCGGCATATTATGAACGACTTGAAAATTATATACGATAATGAGGGATAAAAACTTGTTTTGGTTAAGACATATACGAGACAATATGGTTATTTTTGCATAAAATCAGCGTTTGTGAATTTGATTATCGATCAAGGCAATACCGTTGCCAAAATATCATTGTATGCCGGTGACAAGGAAGTGTTGTTCCGAAAGACCGAAAATCCGGCATTGTCAGCTTCCATTGACGAATTGATGTCGGAACATCGTTTCGAGAAGGCGATTTATTCGTCTGTGGCGGCAGATGACGATCGGATTGTCGATTTGCTGAAAAAAAATATTCCGTTGGTGATACAACCCGACGATAAAACGCCGTTACCGGTTAAAGTTGCGTATAAAACACCCGAAACATTGGGAAAAGACCGTTTGGCCGGAGTGGTCGGAGCCTGTTATTTGCATCCGGGAAAAGACATTCTGGTGGTGGATGCCGGTACCGCCGTAACATTCGATTTTATTGATGCACAAGGCGTTTATCATGGAGGAAACATTGCTCCGGGATTACAAATGCGTTTTAAAGCGTTGCACGAATTTACGTCAAAATTGCCGCAGGTCACTCCCGAAGGAGAGCTTCCGATGATCGGATATTCAACGGAAACGGCTGTCAGAAGCGGCGTGGTGAACGGATTGATTTATGAAATCGACGGTTACATCCGGGATTTAAGAAAAAAATATCCGGATCTTTTCGTTTTTTTAACGGGAGGAGATACTTTTTTCTTGGCTGCAAAATTAAAAAATAGCATCTTTGCAGACACAAAATTATTAATCAAAGGATTAAACAGAATACTGAATTATAATGCTGACTTGTAAGAGATTATACTCCTCTTTCTTTTTCCTGCTGTTTTGCATGCTTTTTGCATTCGGTCAAAATAATATTAATTCTCCATATACACGTTACGGTTATGGTAAATTGGCGGATCAGTCATACGGACAAAATATGTCCATGGGAGGCATCGGTTACGGAATGCGTACCGGCGGACAAATTAATCCGCTTAATCCGGCCTCTTATTCGTTGGTTGATTCATTGACTTTTCTTTTTGATTTCGGATTGATGGCGGAAATGTCCCGGATAAGCGACGGTACGGCTTCTCGACGCGATTATGACGGGAATATTTTATATTTGTCGATGCAATTCCGGTTAATGAAAAGATTGGGAATGAGCGTCGGTTTGAAACCGTATTCGAATATCGGTTATAATTACGGAGAACCCGATATTGTCGGAGACACTTACGGATTGTATCAATATCAGGGAAGCGGAGGGCTCACTCAAATTTACGGTGGTTTGGGATACGAATTGATTAAAAATCGGTTGTCGTTGGGGTTCAATTTCGGATATATTTTCGGGGATTTAGACCGGAACATTTATCTGACATTTCCCGAATCTGCGTCTACATCGGTGGGAACACAATCAAGAGGCTATCCGGTTACTCAAGTGGCAAGAATCGAAGCACACAGTATTTTCTATGAAGGCGGAATTCAATACACGCGACCGATCGGCAAAAAAGATCAATTGACGGTGGGAGCGGTGTTCAGCCCCAAGCAGAAATTTTCGTCGGATAATACTTGTACCAGAACCATATACGATTCGAAAACCACCGGTTCCTCTTCGAATCCGACCGTGATTTTATCGAAAGACAGCACTTCCGGTCAGACATTATACATGCCGTTAAGTCTCGGAGTCGGGTTCAGTTATATAAAAAACAACAAATTAACGCTCGGAGCGGATGTATTGTATCAGGCTTGGTCTGATGTTCCATATCCGGCCGAAAATTATACGTTTAACGACCGGATGAAATATGCGGTGGGAGTGGAATATGTTCCCAATCAGTTTATTCAAAGAGGATTCTGGAAACGGATACGGTACCGTGCCGGAGCTTATTACTCCAATTCGTATTTCGATGTAAAAGATTCGGGCATTAATGAATATGGAGCCACGGCAGGCGTCGGACTTCCTTTCAGAATCCGGGGGCGGGAATCGATGTTGAATATCGGAGCCGAATACTTGAAAATAGTTCCCGGAAAAAATCTGATCAATGAACAACATTTCAGGATAACGGTAGGCATGACATTCTGTGAAACATGGTTTCATAAACGTAAATTTGATTAACGTTAAACATGTCGCAAGAAATAATTTATATTTTAAACGCCAAGTCACAAAGACGCGAAGTTTAAAATCTTTATGTCTTTGCGTCTTCGCGTTTATAATATTATATATGATTATCGGATGTTATGCCTACTTATCCTCACAGGTAGGGTATAAAAATGTAATATTCATTTTTTTGAAAGTTACATGCTAAAAAATATTGTTTACTGTCCCGTCAGGGACAACATATTGGTAGAAGGGAGAATTCCTCCGTCGGCCGAAGTCCCG
>WRGA01000041.1 GCA_009787405.1 Candidatus Azobacteroides sp. | reverse complement strand
ACGGCAATTTTGTCCACGTGAACACCAAAGGCAATAACATTGAAATAACGGCTTTGGATACGATTACCCTGAATGCGAAGAATGTTGTGATAAATGCCGAAGATGATATCAGGGCTTTTTCGGGAAATGATACAAACATGCAGGTCGGAAACAACCTGCACCAAATCGTCGACCGGGAATTTCAGTTATTGGCGGATGAATCGAAAATCATCATCAACGAAAAACATACGCTTGTTGCCCAAGCTTCTGAAACAACAGCCGATAAAGTGGTGATTGACAGTATGAAAGAAGACATGGATTTAAATTCATCCAAAAAGGTGAATGTTCAAAGCGCTCAAGATGTCAATTTGTTTTAAATATAAACGTAACCGATGCGCATCGACTATCACACGATAACCCGTTCCTATTTTGTGGAAGGGTGTAAAATATTCACGGAAAACGGAAGGAGCGAGAAATCCGGCGTGAATCTGTTGATTATTCCGAAAGTGCCTTCTTTGTTTACAAATTTTCAAAAAAGATTGATTAAAAGAACGATTCCCGATCCGGGGAATGATGAATCGGAAATGAAAAAATTTGTTTATGATGCGGGAAAGGCATTGGAATCTTTTGAATTGGAATTTGATGACAAAGGAATGCCCCGGCTTATTTTAAATCATAAACAAATCCTGAAAAACTGGCTTTCTTATGTCGTTGCCTTAAATTCCGAATATACGGGAGAACGGGTTGAACGTCTTATCGGTTCGATCAGTTGCGATCTGACCGATGAACAGAAACTGTTAAAGATTATTTTGAATGATTTTCCGGTCAATGAATTATTCGGACGGGATGTTTACCGGATAAAGTTTGATTCCCGGACGAATACGGCATCCCGTGAGTGGGCGGAAACGGCGTTGGGCGTTCCTTTGGTGTTTGATCAGCATTGTTCGGTCAGGATCACTTCCTGGTACGACAGACTGCAAATCAAAGGAATTGCCGATCCGGTGAAAAACCGGTCCCGGTTCCGTATCTTTTGTAAAGAACACCCGTTCGATCCGCAGGATATCCTCTCCGTGGAGCAGGATACGGTTTACCGCTCGTTCGATCTGTCTTATATGCCGGAACGGGTGGAAAGCCGTTTTACGGTAAACGGGAAAACCGGTTGTTTGTATGAAACAAGAATATCGTTAACTGTTAATGAAAAAGGGTTATGAGTAAAAAGTTTTCAGTTTTATTCGACGACGAAGAAGAGGAATATATTTACGATCCGATGGCTTCTTACTTGGAAGAGCGGGCAAAACGGCAGGCGGAAGCGTCCGGTGAAAATAATGAGACGCCGGATGTTGCGGAGAGCGGCGGGGTTGATCCTGCCTTGACGGAAGAGGACCGTCCGCAGGAAAAGGACAATTCACCCCGAAATACTCCGCAGGAGCCGGAACCGGAGCCTGAGCCGGAACAGGAAGCGCCGTCTGTCGAAGTCATCGCCCAGGGAGCGCAATGTACCTGCACCTGCGGCGCCAAACCGGGACAAATGAGTGTCGCAAGTCAGTTTAAAGTCTACTGCAACGGCGGTTCCAAATTGATTGCAACCGACATGGACAAAACAATCCTGTCGGTTAATTTCGGCTCCTGCAAGCCTAAAAACAACGGGCCTTGCATTCCTTCCGTCACCTGGTCGGAAGTTTATGAAGACGTGAGAATCATGGGTTCGATGAAAATTCTGACCATGAACAGCGTCGGAACCTGTCCGGCAGGCGGAGGAACCATCCGTTTTTCGACTTCGGGACAAAGTGCGGTCGTATCTTCGGAGCCGGTTTCGCCGCTTAAAGCCCGGGCAATGACAGCCGCCAATCCGCTGATTAACCCTTCGGATCTCGATCCGCCGCCGACAACAGGCGGAGAGCCGGCAGTTCCGGCCCGTATCGGCGATCCGATCGGCGTGACGGAGGTTGCGGAAGTGATTTTCACGAAAATCGGAGAGGCCGTGAAAACGGGTGTGTCGTCGAAAGTGGATAAAATAGTGCCGGTAACTTATAAGAATGCCTGTTTTCCCGTAAAACAGCCTTACGGCAAAACGTGTGTGTTCAAAGCGACCGACGGCGGCGATATCACCTGGAAAGTGCGGAACGAAAACATGAATGTCATCGGAACGCAAGATCGTGCCGACGGTACGACGGGAATCGTTTTTCCGAAAAAAGGGCGGTATGTCGTGGAGGCTTACAAAACGTCTTCTTACGTGAAAGACGATACGAAACTCGGCGAGCTGGAAAAGAAACCGCAAAATTACAGGAATGCGTTGATTGTGGATGCCGTTCCCGATGAGATCGTTTTGAAAGCGGACAGGAAAACATGCAAATTGAACGATAAAGTCCGTGTTTCGGCGAAAGGATTGTTCGAAGACCTTTCCGTGCGAACGGACAAAATCGCTTATATCGTGGCCAAAGAAGGCGGAATCATCGTGACGGATCCGGCCGGAGCGACGGTGACCAAAACGGCGGACGGTGCGGAAATCGTGTTCGGGGAATCCGGCAAATATGTCGTGGGCGGCACGTGCGGGGAGACTGTCGTAAATAAAACGGAGGTGATAGACGTCATTGCATTGAGAGTGCTTGCCGTGAAAGTAAACGGAAAACCGGAATATAAAGCGCGACCGGGTGAGACGTTGGATTTCAAGGCGGAATTGAATCTTCCCGGAGAAAGCAATGCCGACATAAGGTGGGTTGTTAAATATAAAAAAGCGGACGGGGAACAGGAAACCGTTGTTTTTCCTGAAAATAAAGTGAAGCCGGTCGGAGAACTGTTTAAAACAATCGGGATTTATCTTGTTTATGCCCGTACTCCGAAGCAGGATGACAAGGAAAGTGCAAAAGCCGTGGTGCGGGTAAGCACTCCCGCCTTCCTCAGGGCGGAATGGAAAAACCGGAACGGGGTGTCGGTGAAGGATATCGGCAGGAAAGAAACGGTTTATGCGGATTTAATTTTTGAGGGAGTGGTCGGATTGGACTTGGCATTCAGACTTTTCCATAAAAAAACCGGCAAGCTGACGGAGGTTTACAACCGTACTTGTAAAATGTTGCAAAATACGATCAGGTTGTCGATTGACGACGGTATTTTGCAACGTTGCCAAAACTTGGGCGAAGGCGATCTTTTGTATTGGACGGCGGAGGTATCGACTCCGGGACAGACTCTCGGATGGAAAACAAAAAATTACCCGGGTATTCGATTTACCTTAAAAAATGCGATAACCGGTTTTATCTTTTACGGAGACCGTGCCTGTACGCAACAAATCAGTAAAGCGTCGTACGGAACCCCGGTTTACGGCAGGGTAACCACCCGTAATCTCGGCGGCGAATCGTTGGAGTTGCTGGTATATCCCGGTATGACCGGTCAATGGAATGATTCCGACAAGATTTTGTATCGTTCGGAAAAAACCGTATCCGATGACAATACGGCGGTTTTTGAATTTACGGCATCCAAAGATTGGAGTATCTCCTACAGCGAGTTTTACACGGTCTTGGCAAGACAAATCAATAAATACGATAATTATGTGGAGGTAACGGAAAAAGTTATCAATAAAAACGTACAATACATTTGTTTTACACAAGATCCGTTTAACACAGGTGAGGGGCAGAGCAAAACACAGGTGCGGCAGACGGGAGATACGGCGAAGGAGTTGAAATGTCCGAGGTGTGAAAAAGATATAACGGCGGATGAATTAAGACAAGTTTTTACGGCGGATAATATTGCCGGCTCATTGCAACAGCTGGCAAATGAGTTGAACAGAAGTTACGGCGACCGGAAATTATATGAGATATTCGGGTTGGATACGTGTTTGCGCAAAGCACATTTTTTTGCACAGGCAAGAGAAGAAAGCGGGAATGATTTGGAGGGCGCTTTATCGGGCGAAAGTTTAAACTATGACTATGACGGACTTGTAAAAACGTTTCCTTATTTTGCCGCTCATCCGGGTGAGGCGGATAAATATTGCCGTAAAGATTCGGTCAAAGGAAACAGAGACGGGAAAATACAACAAGCCGATCAAATCGCCATTGCAAATATTGCTTATGCCGATAAAAATCGTGGCGCAAAACATAAATTGGGAAATGTTAAGGAAGGCGACGGTTGGCGTTTTAGGGGAAGAGGCATCCTGCAGACGACCGGGAGAGAAAATTACGGGAAAAATCAGAAGTCGGCCGATAAGTTGTTGGGCACGGATACCGTTAATTTAATTAACGAAGACAACGAAAAAGATACCGGATACAGCATGCAGCAGGCTGTGGTTATGGGGTTGGCCCAATGGTACAGGAATAAACTGGAGTATGTGGCTGATGGCGGCAGTGATGAAAAAGATGTCGATAATTTAGTTGATATTATTAATAAGTTTACTAATAGTCGAAAGCAAAGGAAAGAACATTTTAAATTAACTGTAAATATTTTCAGAGTTGGAGAATGTGTATATGAATATGGCCCGACACTGATAAAAAAAGATGCCGCAGAAACTTATGATAAGGCTTATAAAGCCGATGAAACCACAGCTTACATCGATGTGACACAACCGGATGACCGGGCAACGGAAGGGCTGTTGGTTCTGTTTGATGATACGGGCATTTTGTTTATGTGTTATGCATTGGCAAGAGGCAGCAATCGCAACAGGCTTGTCGACGGCGGCAATGGGGATACGCCCGCCGGACTTGCTTCGAGCTGTTGGAAAAACAAAGGGAAGGACGAATACCCTTCCTACGGTAAATATGGCGTGATTGATTTGACGGGAATGACCGGCGAATTTAAAAAATCGGGAAGAAAGGGCATTCTCATTCATGCGGGGCATACGGTCGGTTATACCGGAGGAAAGGGCGGAAAAATTTTCGACGACAGAGGATGCCTGATGAATACGCATGGATGTGTGCGCGTGTATAATGCGGATATACGACGCCTCGTAAACCGGTATAAAGCGTTGCAACAAGCCGGCAAAACGATTCAATGTTATATAGAAGATGTGGAGGCCGATAAATTCGGTGAGGTTTTTACCTTTTATGATATAACTCCGGATCCGAAAGACAGCCGCAGAGAAACAGACAGTAAAACCCAATAAAAAAACTCAAAATTATGAAAGCAATTCACATTATAATGATAATCAGTCTGAGTATATCCTGTACGGGACAACAAAAACAGAATAAAATGGAAAAATATTCAAGAATGTACGACAATGAGGGAGGATATTATGATTTGAACGGGAATATGCCGTATTACGAGGCGATATTCAAACGTTACGGTTATAAAACGCCGGACGAACAACTGTTTAAGGAAAGAGTCCGGGAATATTTCGGAGTGGATGTTACCCGTGCGACAGGGAATGACATGCCCATGTATATTGACGGATACGATGATCCGAGGCCGGTTGTCATAGACAAGCGTTTTGTTTTACTGTTCAAGGTGCCTTACGAACAGGAGGCTTCTCTTGCCGGTATCGCATCGGGCAGGGAAGATTATTTTCAGGCAAGGGCAACGGTGGATGTAAACAGGATTGTCTTTTACGACGATCCGCAGGCCGTTTCGGATCTTATCACACTTTCTGCCGACTATGACGGCGGCTATCTGGTATCCTTGGTTTTGTATTATAAGTATGAAAAAAACAACATGTTGATGAATAGGGCCGTCCGTTATTTATCCGATATGAGCGAGGACGATCCGGATATAAGGCATATCCTGTTTTATCGTTTTGCCGATAAACCGGAAAAACAACGCTTCAGAAGGGAATTTGTGAGGAAATTTCTATCGTATTACAAAGATGATAAACAGCGTTTTATATTAGGGGATTTCTTACTTTATAAAAATTCTGCCGGAAGTACAATGCGCACCATACCCAACGATTTAAGTGAGTATCCGTTTACGCCGGACGAAAAAGATTATTATAAGTGTCTTCTCCTGGAGGAATGTTTGGCTGCGTATGGTAATCCGTACAGCGCTATAGGTGATGTCCGCAGTATTTGTTGTGCAGATCCCGAATTCAGTCAACGCATCGCTCAAAAGCATTATTATGAATTACCTTTATTGATAGCTTTAAGCAACCGTACCGGTTTAGTTTATCCGCATGATTACCCTGAGCCGTCTGCTATAGAGTTTGGAAATTTTCCGGACGAGCTTCCCGATAATACCTTGCATGGAATTATCAACGATCCCGACGGATATGTAAATATCCGGGAAGGAAAAAGTATTTCCTCTAAAGTGACAGGTAAGATTGTCGATAAAGAGGAATTTTTATATTGGGAAAATAAAAACAGTGACTGGTGGAAGGTGATGACCCATAATCTTGTTGAGGGTTATGTGCATAAAAGCCGCATAAAACAAGCGATGTAGATAGCATGTATCCAAATAAAAGAATTTGAATTTATGAAAACAATTTGTTTTATAATGGCAATTATTCTGTGTATATCCTGTACGGGACAACAAAAACAGAATAAAATGGAAAAATATTCAAGAATGTAAATCTCATTTTAATGGAATTAATGCAGATCTTGCGTATTTTAATATAGATAAAAAAACAGTGCAAATTTATTTTTAGAAACAGTTAAAAATAGTCCTTTGGTTGATAGAATTATGTCTATGGATTTTGATTATGAAAGAGAAAAAGAATTATATGAGGCATTGTATAAATGGGGGTTTGGGAAATATAAAAGAACAGATAATGGAGCAACGGTTAAATTACTTTCGGAATATTTTTAAATGATTATCGGATGTTGCACCTATCTATTCCCCAAGTGTGATGTAAATATGTAATATTCGTTTTTTTGTCCCGCCGGGGACAACATATTGGTAGAACGGAGAATTCTGCCGGAGACCAAAGTCCCGTCAGGGACGTAATGTGAAGAAGGAAACATTTTGTCCCCGGCGGGACAAGGGGTGAAGGAATGTGGTGTTTTCTACCGATATAATGTCCCCGGCGGGACAAAAAAGACGAATATTTTGAAACATTGACACATTTTTGCATCTCCCTGCAGGGAGAGCCGGGCATAATATCCGATAATCATTTATTTTTATAAAGACAGGGAACAAATAATTTTGCCACATTGTTCTGATTACACTGATTCAAGACACTATAACCATTTACATGTGCAGGGATTAGATATTACTGATACTGATTTTTTTAAAATAATTCAAAAATAAAATAATTATATACAAGCCTATTTTATTAATGATACTCCTATTTTTATTTTTTTCATGTGATACCCAATCGAGGAAAGGAGGACGTGAGCTTTTAATATCTACGCCAATATGGGATTCAATTCCAATAACAAAATTTCCTTATTCAATGGAAAATTCAAATAAAAATAAATTTTATATTAATATAAAAAATTTAAGATTCCAAAAACTGAATATTCTTTTTTCTGATAGTACTCTTTTGTATCCTGCATTGAATTCAGATCATCCAAATAATACAAAAGGAAATTTTTTTAAACGTTTGGAAGATATTGATAATTATAGGGTTTTATTATTTGCTTATTTCAACGCAGACTTTCATTCTGATGAATTGAATAAAAGTACAACAATTGAACTACAAATATTTGATAAGATGAATAATCTTTCCGATAAAATTATTATTTATGATGGAATGGAAGGAGTATGTAATTGGTATAGAGATTTTTCGATTAATAAAGATCATATATTATCGTTAAGAGATCAATTTTACTGTATTGATGATAGTGATACATCTGAAAATAATAAAATATATACTTATAAAAATAAAATTTTTAATAAACAATATATTATTAAAAATGGGAAAATTCTTGAATATTTTTCTCAACAAGAAGGACAAGTTAAAGAATGTATAAAAATAAAATCGTTGGAGCAATCTTGGTATTCTGAGGGAAATGTGAAAGAACATTTAAAAACAGGGAAATGGATTGAATATGATTATATATACGATGATAAAGAAAATGATTGGGTTATAAATTATATTACTCGTTATTATGAAAAAGGTGTAAAAAATAATGAATATAAGATAATGAATGATGATGAGTTAGATAAAATTGATTGTTTGAGAGACTAATCGATATAAATTCAAGTTATTTTATTAATTTAAATTATAATATATGAAAATAGCAATTTATTCTTTATTAATAATCATATTATCCATTGCTGCATGTTCAAATAATAATCATAATAATAATAAAGATATTCATATTGAATCTATTAATTGGAGTTCTGTACCTGTTGATGGTATTCCATTTTCATTTAATTATGAAAATTATTTATTAATTGTTGATAGTATTTTAAAACATAGAAGGGAGGACAGTCCGTATAAGCAAATTGATATTTTATTTAGTGATAGTACTTGTTTATTTCATACGGCTTATTTTTATGGTCATCCCAATAATATACAAGGAATTGCATTTAAAAGATTTCCGGACATAAGTTATAATAAAATAGTTCTTTATGTATATGATTCAAGCCCGATCATCAGTGAATATTATAAAAAGTTTACAATTGAATTACAGATCTTTGATAATAAAAATCAATTAGTCGATAAATTAATAGTTGCAGATGCCGCATACGGAGAAGATTGCTATTGGATTCGTTCGTTTGAACTTACGTCTGATAATATTATTAAATTAATTGATAAAGATATTTGTGAAAAAAATGAAGATAATCCGTCTTTTGCTAAATCTGATGAACATTTATTTTATTATGAAATAATGGATGATGGTAAAATGCTTAGATATTTTACAAAAGATGGCAGAGTTGAAGAAAAAAATATTTTTCCTTCATCTGAAGGAGAAAGTGTAAATCACTTGCAATCAGGTTTTTGGCAGGAGAATTTTCCAATTCAACAATTTAAGTTGGAAAAAGACGAAACTCAAGAGGCTACTTTTATTTGCTCGTTCGGCAATTACCAAGAAGGGAAAAAAGATGGTGAATGGATTTATATGTATTCCAATGAATTAAATACATATTATTTTCCTCTGAGAGGTGAAATATACAGGAATGGGACATTGATTGAGAGAACATCAAAGGAAAGTGATATTGAAAAGTATAAATTATATCCTAAAGTGCAAGATATGGTGAATGGTGAAGAATAATTTCCTTCCTGTAGCGACTTGAACCGAGGCGGACATGTTATCCGTCCTCTTGTCTATCCGGAAGGACATGTTGTCCGATAATAATTAGAAGGAACAACCATATGAACGCAGGAAGCGGACAGGAATTTTGTTGACGGACTGCAAGTCCTTTCAAGTAAAAAAGAGGACGGACAGCATGTCCGCCCCGGCAGGGGTATTAAATCCTAATTTAACAATATAAGATATATGCAAACACATCGTTGTCAAAAAATACTGCTATCAGTTATTTTATTATTATCATCTTGTAATATAAATCAAAAAAACAATACAACTATATATGCAACAGAAAAATTTGATACAAAATTGATAGACTCGCTTAAACAAAAAGCAATTTCTACAAATGGGTTCTATTATGAAACAGAAAAACTTCATCATTATTTACGAATTGAATATGTAGATGAAGACGGTTCTTTCGTAAGAGCGGAAGAGCGGGACTTGGAAACGGATATAGCATCAATAAATGTCTATTATCCGACGCCTACTTTTCTGGTGGTAACAAAAGAATATTATCCCGGCAATAGAGCTTTGGGAATAGAGAAACAATTTGTAGGGGCTGTTCCTGTGGGTAAAACCCGGTATTATGATAAAAAAGGAAATTTATTGCAAGAGATAGATGAAGACAAGAAATTCGGAAAAATCAAAATAGAAGATATTTTGAGATTTTTGGAAAAAGAAAAACATTTGGATTTGAAAACAGGCAAAGGCTGGTATGACTGTGCTTGGTATGAAGAAAATAGTCGTGAAGATGACGGAGATTTCATATTTGGCGGAGGAACGTTAATTGATGTTGCATTTGTGCCTTCTCAAGAAAGCGTATTGTTAGAGGACGATATTCCGTCAATGTGGTATATAACAATTAAAGCATACAATTACCCTTATATTTACACAGACTACATTATTAACGGAGATACAGGTGAAGTATTGAAAAAAAGAGAGGAACAGCGTATCCCGGATGAACTGTAAATAAAACAAATGCAAATGAAATATATTGAATGCGCCATTTAGTATTTAGAGTATATTATTTAATCAATCTTAGATATATTATGCCAAAATTAATAACAGAAAAAGCTCAAATGCAGTGTACACTCGGTTCGAAACCTGCACAATTGGTTGTAACCGCCCAGTCGTTTGTGAAAATATCAGGCGCATCGGTTGCCACCGAAGGAGATAAAATGCCGATGTCTAATATTCCTTCTTTCGGCAATTGCAAAAGCAGCTGGCTGCGACCGCCTTGTGTTCCTGCACCTCAATCAT
>WRGA01000040.1 GCA_009787405.1 Candidatus Azobacteroides sp. | reverse complement strand
GGTAAGATAAAAAATAAGAATGTCTCAAAAACAAATTATATTTTAAACGCGAAGTCGCAAAGACACAAAGTCACAAAGAATTTAAACTTCGCGTCTTCGCGTCTTTGAGGCTTGGCGTTTACAAAACAACGGATATTAAAAAATGAAAACAGCAATAAAAACAATGATGATGCGGAGGATGTTGCAGGGAGCGACACTCCTCCTGTTCCTCGCCTTTGAAGGCGTTTCGGGAAATGTTTATTCCGGAACGGGGAGCGGCGGATTTTTTTCCGGAGAAAAGGAATATGTGTCAACTTATCCTTACGGCGGGAAAACACAAAACGTCAAACCGTTTTCGAAAGACGGGGAACCGGTACGTTTCAGTGAGGGTGACCGGGCGGAAAATCCGTCCGGATCTCAAGAAGGGGAAGGTCTGATGTCAAGTCAACAAAATGACCGTCCGGAAATCCAAAAAGACGGCGATGACGTATTGCGGGCCGGCGGCACGGAAGGCGGCGGCACCTCGAACAAAGTACCCTTGGGCGACGGGCTTATGGTGTTATTCGCCGGCAGTCTCGTGTATGCCCTGCGGCAACGGATTAAGAGCAGGTAGACGAGTTGACAAGTAGACAAAAGTAGACGGGGTTCAGGTATTATAAAGCCGGACTCGTCTACTCGTTTACTTGTCAACTCGTTTCCCCGTTTCGAGAGGGTAAGGTTGAAAGCTTTAAACCCCAAATTCACCATTCAATCGGTTCTATTCCCTTAGAAAGCAGGTAGTTGTTGGTTTTGCTGAAATGTTTGTTTCCGAAAAAGCCTCGGTATGCCGATAGCGGAGACGGATGTGGGGATGAAAGTACCAAATGTTTCTGTCTGTTGATGAAAGTTCCTTTCTTTTGGACGTAAGATCCCCATAAGATAAACACCAGATTTTCCCGTTTTTCCGCCAATTGACGTATGGCTGCATCCGTAAATTCTTCCCATCCTTTGTTTTGATGGGAAGCTGCTTCATGCGCTCTTACCGTGAGTGTGGCATTCAACAATAAAACGCCCTGTTTCGCCCATCGTGTTAAATTGCCGCTTATCGGCGGAGGAATGTCCAAATCGCGATAAATCTCTTTGAAGATGTTTTGAAGCGGCGGCGGATACGCAATTCCGTCGCTCACCGAAAAACACAGCCCGTGCGCTTGATAAGGAGCATGATACGGGGCCTGCCCTAAAATGATGACTTTTACTTTATGAAAAGGACACAGATCAAAAGCTCTGAAAATGAATCTACCCGGCGGATAAACCATTTTTGTTTTATACTCTGCTCTTACAAAAGCTGTTAAACGCTTAAAATATTCTTTTTCAAATTCTTCAGATAGTACAGCTATCCAGCTTTCCTCCATTTTAATCATTCCGACTCACATTTTGATTCATTCTTTGATTCAGTCATCAGGCTCTGAAGCCTTTTTACAATAACCCGGCAGCATTTATCTGCTTCAGGATTCTATTTTGCAATTAACAGAAAGTAATTCTTTTTTCCTTTCTGAACTAATATATATTTATTGTTCAGCAAAAAAGAAACATCGATCGGAGCATCAAATTCGTTCAACTTTTCTTTATTCAGCGAAACACCTCCGCCTTGTGTCATTTTGCGCATCTCACTTTTCGACGGAAAAACCGGTGCTTTTTCGGTTAATAAATCCACGGCTTTGATTCCCGATTGCAACTCTTGTTTTGAAATCTCAAATTGGGGAACACCGTCAAAAACATCCGATAACGTACTTTCGTCCAGCTTTTTCAAGGTTTCGGACGTTGCGTTGCCGAATAAGATTCCGGATACTTCCACGGCTGACCGGTAATCACTTTCCGAATGCACCATGATGGTGATTTCTTCCGACAACCGTTTTTGCAGAACCCTCAGATGCGGTGTTTTCCGATGTTCTTCAATCAATGAATCGATTTCGTCTTTCGGCAGGAACGTGAATATCTTGATGTATCGTTCGGCATCTTCGTCGCTTACATTCAGCCAGAATTGGTAAAATTTATAAGAAGAAGTATAGGCTTTATTCAACCAAACATTTCCCGATTCCGTTTTTCCGAATTTAGTGCCGTCGGCTTTGGTAATCAGCGGACAAGTCAATCCGTAAGCCTCTCCGTTTGCTTTGCGGCGGATCAATTCGGTTCCCGTGGTAATGTTGCCCCATTGATCGGAACCGCCCATTTGCAATTTGCAGTTTTTGGTTTGGTATAAATGTAAAAAGTCAAATCCTTGTACCAATTGGTAGGTAAACTCGGTGAAAGAAAGTCCGTCCGAAAACTCTCCGCTCAGCCGCCTTTTCACCGAATCTTTGGCCATCATGTAATTCACGGTGATGTGTTTTCCGATATCACGGATGAAACCGAGAAACGAAATGTCTTTCATCCAGTCGTAATTATTTACCAATTCGGCGGCATTTGTTTCGCCCGAATAAAAGTCGAGGAATTTTTCCAATTGTTTTTTGATGGAATCCTGATTATGCCGGAGTGTTTTTTCGTCCAACAGATTGCGTTCTTGCGATTTTCCCGACGGATCGCCGATCATGCCGGTGGCACCTCCGATCAGTGCAATCGGTTTGTGACCCGCACGTTGGAGATGTTTCAACATCATAACGCTCACCAGATGTCCGATATGCAACGAATCGGCAGTCGGATCGATTCCGACGTAAGCGGTGGTCATTTCTTTTCCCAATTGTTCTTCCAGTCCCGGCATGAAATCATGCAGCATTCCCCGCCATTTGAGTTCTTCAATGAAATTCATATCTTGATTTGTTTTTTTGTTGTTTGTCATTTATTTTCAATCACAAAAATACGATTTAGTAACGTGTAAAAAATAATAATTCATAATGATTATCGGATGCTGCACCTACCTATCCCCGTGTAGAAGGACGTGAAAAATATTTCAATATTCAAAAAAATATTCGTTCTTTTTTGTCCCGCCGGGGACATTATATCGGTAAAAAACACCATCCCTTCACCCCTTGTCCCGCCGGGGACAAAATGTTTTCTTTTCCGCATTACGTCCCTGACGGGACTTTGGCTGACGGAGAAATTCTCCTTTTTACCGATATATTGTCCCTAACGGGACGAAAAACAACATTTTTCAGAGCATAATTTTTAAAAAACGAATATTACATTTTTATACCCCACCTGCGGGGAGAGCCGGGCATAACATCCGATAATCATTTAATTCATTCAATTATATCGGCATAAATTACCGGCTTATTTTTTTACACGTTATTTAATACCGAATGATCAAATACGGCTGCTTGCCGGTCGGAAAATTCTTTTGAAATTGTTTTCCGTGATCACCGACAGTTCTTCCGGTGTGATATTCAATACCGGTGCGACATTTCGATAAACGTCTTTGATGTCGGTGGTCGAATCATCGGTTTCCAAAAAAATCCGGGTTAAAGGGGTTATTTTTACGGATTCCGGATTGAATATCCTTCCATACGACAAATAAAAGCCGTGTTTCAGCAACTGTTCCGTTTGCACCACATTTCCCCGGTATCCGTGAATGATCCAATCCATTCCGGGTTTATACCGGTTCTTCAACCGGATTAACTCATTGTGCATTTTTACACAATGAATAATCATCGGCTTCCGGTATTTTTCCGACAGTTCAATTTGCCGGATAAAAATATATTCCTGTGTTTTCCCGCCGGCTTCGGCAAAAATATCCAATCCGCATTCTCCGACGGCGACAACACGTTCCGTCCCGCAGTATTCATCGATTTTCTGCCATTCGTTTTCGTTGTCCTTCCGGATAAAACGGGGATGAATACCCAATGAAAAAAGGGCGTCGGGATATAATTCCGCCTGTCCGGAATAATCATTTACCATGCAATTTACAATACAAAGGCCTTTTTTATCGACATGATGTGTATGTACATTGCTGTAACACATTCTTGGTTTTTAAATCTTGATTTTCTACTTCGCAAAGTTAATAAAGTTTAATACGATCTGTAAGAATGTCGGCGGATTTTTTGAAAATTTGATAAATGACAGACCTGAATTACAACAAAAATGTCATTCATTTGTGCTTATAAACTGATTATTTGTCAAAAAACGGATTTGACGAATAATAAAATCGAATATAATCCCGAACAATATTTGCGATAAATTTACGGGATTTTGAATCTCGAATATACCTTTTTTTACTACTTTTGTCTTTCTTTTGAGAAACGGGAGAATTATAGATAAACAATAAAAAATAAACAGATGAAAAAGTTTCTTATTCTTATAGTATGTGCCGCCGTCGGATTGATGATTCCTTCGTGTCAGAATCCCAAAAATTCGGAGGAATACAAACAGCTTCAGGCTGAAAATGATTCTTTGAAATTCGCCGGTTTAAAACAAAGCGGTGAATACAGTGAAATGTTGGGTTTGATCAATGAAGTGGAAGATAACTTCAGGAAAATCAAAGAAACGGAAAATTATCTGACGGAGCAAAGCCAAGCCGGCGGAGAATTAAGCCGTTCCACCAAGGAGAGAATTACCGACGACATGCAATTGCTCACCGCAACATTGCAAAAAAATAAAGAGCAAATTCAAAAATTGCAGAATCAATTGAAAAGCAGCGGAATAAAATCTGCCGAATTGACAAAAAGATTAAGCCAATTGACTCAAGAAGTGGAGGAAAAAACAAAATCAATTGCCGCATTGCAAGAACAATTGGAAAAACAAAATTTGATTATCGCCGAACAAGGTGAGAAAATTCAGGCGCAATCGACGGCCATAGAGCAACAAAAGACTGCCATTACGCAACAAGGCGAACAAATATCGGCTCAAGACAAATCGTTGAACACCGGATATTATGTGTTCGGCACCAAGAAAGAGTTGGAAGAAGAGAAGATACTGGTAAAAGGCAAACTGATGCAACAAGGATACAACAAAAGCTATTTTACTCAAATTGATATTCGTAATATAGAACAGGTTCCTTTGTATACTAAAAAAGCGAAAATGTTGTCGGTTCACCCCGCCTCTTCTTATGTTTTGGAAAAAACCGCCGACGGGAATCTGACGTTGACCGTTCTCAACAAAAAAGATTTTTGGAGCATTTCCCGCTATCTGGTTATTCAAGTGGATTGAAAATTTTTAAAATCATAGAGAAAAAACCGTCTGTTTTAAAGACTTAAAACAGACGGTTTTTTTCTTACATATTTTGATTTATTTGCACCGGCGAATGGCAGTATTAGCGTATTGCCGGCAATCGGCGTTATTTTTTGTTTAAGAATGAGTCCGGATTAAAACTTTTAGGTTATTTTTGTGCGAGATCCTTCATTTAATTCTTAATTCTTAACTCTTAACTTTGAACTTGCGGTATGAGATTCTTGTCAGCATGGGTATTTTTTACATTGGTTTGTTTTTCCGGATTATACGCCGGGGCGGTTTATACTGTTTCTCCCGATATGTCGACCGGAGATATTCAAAAGCAAATTAACGGTGCCAAGGAAAATGACGTGGTCCGTTTCTCAAAAGGAGTTTATAAATTATCCGAAAGTTTAAACATATCCCAATCCGTCATGTTGGAAGGGGTCGCGGGAGATTCTTCCGCCGTGGTGCTTAAGGTTGCCGGCAATTATCGGCATATTAAAGTGACGGCAGGTAAAGTCGATATTAAAAACATGACATTTGAAGGCTCCGGAGAAAATGCTTCCGGCGGCGGGATCGAATACCTCGGGCAAGACAGTTTAATTCTTCGAAACTGTGAATTGCGGTATAACAAAAATCAGGAAGGCGGAGCGATATATGCTTTCGGCAATGTTTTGCTGAAAAATTGTTTATTGTCGTTTAATGCCGCGGTTTCAAACGGCGGCGCACTTTATTCGAAAGGAAAAGCGGTGTTGATCGCCTGCTTTTTGAACGGCAATAAAGCCGTAAATATGGGCGGTGCGATTTTCAATCAGGCCCGTTCCGAAACCCGGGTCGAGCCGGTCGGTTTAACAGAGGTTATATTTGCCTCAAATTCGGCAGAACAGGGCGGCGCCGTTTATGCCGATAATCCGGTGGAAATCGGATCGTGCGTGTTTGTCGAAAACACGGCGGGAAGTATCGGCGGCGGGGCGGTTTTTACGACGGGAACGGCTGATGTCGGCGGTTCTACATTCTGTAATAATTCTTCCAAATCCAAAGGCGGAGGATTGTTGGCACAGCATTTAATTAAAATCACCGATTGTGTTTTTTCCGGAAATCATGCGGATGAAAAAGGAGGCGGTATTTATAGCGCATCATCGGCGGAATCAGTTGCGGAAGAAGTCAGTATTATCCGGTCTTCCGAATTTTCAAAGAATGAATCGGGCGGTGGCGGAGGGATATATTCTTCTTTTTCGATGATTGTTCTGGATTCTTATTTTGACCGGAATGATTCGAAAGGTTCGGGCGGCGGTATTTTTTGCGACAAAAGTTTGTTGCTGAATCGAACGTGTTTTGATTCCAATACCGCTTTGTCGGAAGGGGGTGCTGTCGATGCGGGAATATCCCGCATCATCAATACGACCATGTTCAATAACAACGCTCAAAATGCGGGCGCTCTTCATACGTTTGAAAGTTCGGCGATTGTTTTGTCCACCTTTGCCGGAAATGAAGCGACGTTGAAAAGCGGATCCGTAATTTACGGCAAAAATGTGGTTTTGTTCGGGAACATCATTGCGGGAAACAAACAGGATAAGATTTCCGGAAAAATAAAAACGGACGAAAATAATGTTGTCGGATCTTCGATCAAGGATATTTTTCAAAATATAGACGGCGGCGGAAGCGTTTCGCTTTCCCGGATGCCCGGAATTGTTCCTGCTTTGATGATTAAAAACGCCGGGCCGGCTTCCGGAAAAATTACCGCCGGAAAATTGGATAATTGGGAACGGATTTTGGGAATCACCGACTTTTTCAATGTGGATCAATGGCGGAATGCACGTTCACCGGATGCCTCAACGGATGCAGGCGCCGTTCTTTATACTTCCGAAAATTTGTCCGGCGGAGAGAGCCAAATTCCCGTGGTCGACATTTCCGGGTTGATATCCGATGTTCACTCCCGTAAAATACCGAAGGGCATCCATGATTTGGCGGCGGCTGCCGTTCAAAAAACGCAACCCGTTTCTTCTTCTGGAAAAAGCGAAACTTCGGGAAAAACCCCGGCCGTAGTTTCTCCGAAAGTTTCTCAAAGCAGTTTTGACGAGGATTTGGATCGCATCATCGAGGCGATTTTGGCCGGTGAACCATTCGATGTGGATGATGTTGCCGATGTTGTTCCCGCCCGAAACATCGACCCGTCGAAATCGGGTTCCAAGGACACGAAAAATACAAAAAACCCGGAGAAGCCTGCTGATACATCACCCGGCAATGACGGAAAAAATGAACCTCAACCAGTGACGGCGCCGGTTAAAACATCGGGGCAGAATAAAAATAATCCGGCGGATGCCCTTGTGGAGGCCAATGTTCCGTTGAGCGGTGTATATACGATCAATCCGACAAATTCGACGGGAGGACGTAATTTTTCGTCCATCGAAGAAGCTGTGAACCGTTTAAATTCTTATGGTACGGCTCAGGCAACCCGTTTTGTCATTGCTCAGGGAACTTATATCACAGAAAAACCCTTGACCATCAGTAACGCTCAACATCCGATCGTCTTTTCGGCGGATGAAAACGGGGCAGGAAAAACCATTATCCGGTCAAACGGAAACAACCGTTCGATCGTGGTTGCCGTTGCGACTTCGGTGACCATGGAGGGGCTGGTGTTTGAAGGCCCTTCGGGTGAAAACGCCGACGGAAAAAACATTCAAAACGGCGGCGGAATTTCCTGTAATACCGAATCGGTATTGACTTTCGTCGATTGTATTTTCCGTTACAATAAGAATCAGACGGGAAGCGGAGTTTTCGCGAAAAAGGTACTGATTTCCCGTTGTGCTTTTTACGATAATGTGGCATCGGACGGTGCCGGTATTTATGTGGGAGAATGTACTGCCGTAAATTCTACGTTTTACGGAAACAAAACCGGTGTCGGCGGCGGTATTTATGCGAAAGAAAAAGCGACGGTGGTTTTTTGTACGTTCACTCAAAATGAAGCGGGCGGAAGAGGCGCTGCCATTTCGGCTTCGAATATTTATTTATACGGCAGCATTGTTTCGGGAAATAAATCGTCGGGATCGAAAGAAAAGGATGTCGACGGCATATTACAGGCTAATTATTCCAATATATTGGGCGGATTGACGTTCAATGTTTTTGCCGAAACCGATACAAAAGGGGTGGTGAAACTGGATTTTAATATGGGGACTACTCCGGTGGCAACCGTTAAACCTTCCGGAATGGCGGCTGAACAGATTTCGGAATCTCTTTTTAAACAATGGGAAGATGAACTGAATTTGGAACATTTGCTTTCTGTCGATCAAAACGGAAAACGAAGACCGCAGAACCGGAATGCCGAAATCGGCGCTTGGGAAATTCCGGACAAACGGGCAAACTGATGGTTGTACGTTATATTATCGGTGAATGACAGTGAAACGGATATCGCAGTTTGTAACGAACAGCCTGAGTAATATGGTGAAAAACAGGAGAAAAAAGCCGGAAAGAAAGAAAACTTCCAAATATTGGAAAAAGAAGAATAATTTTTTGTCGGACAGTTTGGTATATACCGGAGATGCGGTATCGGTCAAAACCCGGATCAACTTGTTGGCGTATGATGCCGAAGAGGCAGTGTCAAAGCAATATGAAAAGGTTGAGGAGGCTGTCGGAACCATAGACAACAATAAAATCAGTTGGATTCATGTGACCGGGCTGAACGATACAGAAAAAATACATACTTTATGTAAACACTTTAAGATCGGGTTATTGCATGTGAAGGATATCCTGAACAGCGAACATTTGGCAAAAGTGGATGTGGTGGACGAACAGTATATATTTCTTGTGCTGGACGCTTTTTCTTATCATTCTGATTTATCTCTGCAACATGAGCATGTCACATTGATTTTGGGAAACAACTATGTGATTTCTTTTCAAGAGTCTGACTCGCCGATTTTTGACAATATACGAAATGCGGTGGAACAAAATTCGATGTCGATACGGAGTCGCACGGCCGATTATCTGTTTTGTTCGTTGATTGCGAATGTAACCGATAATTACCGCCGGCTGATCGAAGACATTCAAGACGGATTGGAGGAGATCGAAACCAAATTGTTGAATTTGGATTCAAAAGGAGGTGATTTAACTTACCAAATTCAGGATTATCGGATAAGTTACCGCCAATTGAGACGGGCAATCTTTCCGATTTACGATGATTTCAGGCTTTTGTTGAGAACGGATTCTACTCTTATTCATCCGGAAAACCAATATTTTCTTTTGGATATTAAAGATCATCTGACTCAGGCATATCAGACGGTGAATGCCTGCCGGGAAAATTTGAGTACGCTGATGGATTTGTATTTTGCCGGCAACGACTTGAAGATGAACGATATAATGAAAAGACTTACGGTGGTTGCCACTATTTTTATCCCGTTGACTTTTTTGGTCGGAGTCTGGGGGATGAACTTCCGGTTTATGCCTGAACTTTCGTGGAAATACGGCTACTTATACGCTTGGGCTTTGCTCGTTGCCGTCGGCATCTTCACTTGGCTGTATCTGCGCAAAAGAAGATGGTTTTGATTTAACCCGAATTACGCATTAGAAAAAAGCACTGAATCTGCATTTTAGAGGCTGTTTAAATTATGTTGCATGCTAAAATTTTAAATGCTTATCCACTACTAAAATACACACTGATGTGAAAGATGTAGGTCTATTTTTTTGAAAATACGTTCTTTTTTGCATTACCCTTATTTTTAAAAAGCTCCTTTAGTAGCAAAAATAACATTACAACCTCCCGCTTATTCCTCCGTCGCAGCGGACATGTTGTCCGTCTGCCTGCTTATTCAAAAGGACTTACAGTCCGACTTCCATAAAAATACTTTTTAATGATTATCGGATGTTGCACCTAGTCTATCCCCCAAATGGGATGTAAAAATGTAATATTCGTTTTTTTGAAAAATCCGTTCTGAAAAATGTTGT
>WRGA01000039.1 GCA_009787405.1 Candidatus Azobacteroides sp. | reverse complement strand
TTTCCGCATTACGTCCCTGACGGGACTTTGGCTGACGGAGAAATTCTCCTTTCTACCAATATGTTGTCCCTGACGGGACAGAAAACAACATTTTTTAAACCGGATTTTTCAAAAAACGAATATTACATTTTTCATACCCACCTGCGAAAATAGCCGGGTATAACATCCGATAATCATATTATTTATTTAATAAGCCAAAGCAATCTTTTATACCTTAAAAAAAGAAAACACGAAAATTATCTCCAACGAGGATCACCCGCATCTTTATCGGGGAAGCTGTTGTCTTTAATGGTAAAATCGAAATTCGCAGGATCAGCAAATATATCGGTTATACTTTTGTTATATTTGATAATATCCGGTATCGGACCCGTTTCCAACAACGTAGTAGGATTAATGTACACCATATAATCGGAAGTGGCATAACAGTTATCCACCGTAGGCGCTGATGCCGCACGGAAATACGGGGCCCCGGAACCGGGTACGGTGCTCGGCCCGAAAATGCTGTTCGTCAGTTGAATCGTCGGGTTTTGACCATTGAAATCGAACATATAACTACCGCTTCCGGATGCAGGAGAATAACAGAACGTACAATGATCTACCGTTACAGATGTCGTTGTCGTTGATTTACTGTTAACCAATACCTTATCGGCATACAAAACCGTAGAATTTGTCAATACCATCTCACTTAATGTGGCTCCGGCATTATCCACATTCATAAGGCCGTATCCGGCGACACGATTAAAGATACAATTATTCATAATCATTTTTCCCACCTCAGAACCGGCTCCTTGCAAACGGGCTATTCCTCTGAAAAATTTAAACTCACATCCTTCAAAACTGACATAAGTCGCTTTGCCCGGATTCAAGTTAAAAATATACTTAGCGCCGTAATTAGATGTTGTTTCATCTGCATCAGGGGTATAAAAATAAATGCTCTCAAATTCAATTTTAGAAGTAGGAATATCCGCAGGCATTTTAAAATCGGAACTTATGGCAAATATCGCCTTCCCTTGAAAGGAATAACCTGTAATAAACTTCACCGCTTTTTGGGTAAATGTAGCGCCGCTTATTTTATAAGCAGTTCCGCCATTCAATACAACAGTGGTGTTATCTTCCAACCCTGCAATAAAATCAGTCGTGATGTAATCGGATGCTTCTTCATCCGTAAGATCGCGTAAATCGACCACACTCCCTTCAAATGCCTGAGCCGCCAATGTCGTATAGGTTTTCTTCCCTTTATACTCAGAACCGACATAAGCGCTGACTCTGTATGTTGTTTGGGGCGACAAACCGGCAATAATCATTTCCCCTGTTTGATATTCATCCGGTGTAATATCCACCGTTTTAACTATTTCATCATTCCCGTCGACAACTTCCAGTTTATCATAAACGTCATCCGACAACGACCATTTCACTCTCACGGCATTATCAATCACATCGTCAGAAACAGGAGTTATCAATTTGGTCGGATAATCATCTGTCTTTACCGTTTTAAACGTCTCATAAGATTCAACATTATTACCAAATGCTTGAATACGCACTTGATATTGAGTATCCCATTCCAAGTCCCTGATCGTATAAAATGTCGTATCCGTTTCAAACGTAGCAATAGGATCTGTCGCAAAGTTATCTTTACTGATTGCCAAAACATATCTCTCCGCTCCTGTATATTTATCCCACTTCAAATAAATGGAATTACCGGTAGCAGTCGACTCATCACTGAATACAGGGGTAAATAAACGAGGCGCCGCCCCCAAATCATCATCGTCATTACAACTTACCGACAAAGCGGCAAGGAACAATAAACTTCCCAATATAAACGGGATATAATATTTCGTCTTCATATTTTTAAATCCATTAATTATTTGTCAATACCAATCCATAACCTGTATTACTCAACACACCTTCACTTTTGGAAACGATATCATAAGGTATCGGCAATAAATAAGGTACCGGAGCAACTCCTGTATTATCTTTATACCCTCTCCATGTCCTTGCGGTATAATCGGCTACATCATAAGTAGTTATACCATCTGTCGTCACTTTTTTAACCAATGACTTCGTCCAACTTTGAGCAGCCCACTTTCCGTCGCCATCCTTCAAATCTGCAGCTGCTACAAGATTGTCGGGCGTTGCTGCAACATAACGCGGATTCATAATGGTGATCATCCCTCCGTTCAACTGATAGTATAATTCAGGCGACAAATTCCGGTACCGGGCAACCACCGGATTATCTAAATTTTGTTCATTCCCCGCCAGACCCATATAATTTAAAGCTTGTCGTGTTTGAACAACTTTCTCTCCATAGTTTCCCCAACGAATCAAATCAAACTTACGGATACATTCGCCGCCGAATTCCCAAGCCCGTTCATTGACAACGGCATTAAAGAAAGCCGTCTTAGATGAAAGAGCATTGACATATCCCTCTACTTTTTGCGCTCTGTCTTCCGGAGCAAAAGCCCGATTACGCACCGTTTTCAAAGCATCTTTCGCAACAGCGGTGGGTCCGTTAATTTCGTTTTCGGCTTCGGCCAACATCAACAAAACATCTGAATAACGCATGACCGGCCAGTTAATGCCCGTTCCTTTTGAAGAAGTGGATCCCGGATTATCTTTCAACCAAAGCCTGCACCATTTGGCCGGAACAATATTGTTCGGGCCTAAAATAGCTTGAGTCGTTTCGTTGGTGTATTTCACCAGCGAACAAGTAACCGGCAATCTTAAATCATTATCATCAAAAGAATAATAATAGGTTACCGGGAAACAAACATACGAACTGCCGCTTCCCCAACTTCCTCCGTCTACAGACAGTCCGATACACCAACCCACATCCCCTCCGTTATTTTGGGCATAGGCAACTTCAAAAAGGACATCATCATCAACAGGAGTCAGGAATTGACATTCATTGTAAAATATTTTTTTAAAGTCAGGATTTAACGGGCGATCCTTCAATAACATTAACTTCTGGCAGTAATCTTCCGCCAATTGATAATAGTCCGTAGAAGTCTTTGCCGTTTTTGTAACGCCGTTAATCGTGTAGGTTACTTCCGGCAGCTCCGACAAATAATCATCCGCCTTTTTCTGTTCCCCGCTTTGAATCGTTCCGTAACCGGCGCGAAACATCGCCAAACGGGCAATAAAACCTAAAGCAAATTCCCGGTTTATCTTTTCAATACCCGCGCTGCTTTTATCTGCAAAAAACATCCCTTCTTCTACATTCACCAAATCTTGGATCATTTGAGAGTAAATGATATTTTTGTCGACACGAGGAGTATTCAAATCCATACCCGCTTTCGATGCTTTCAAAGCCAACGGCACATCTCCCCAAAAGTTACACAACATCCAATACCAATAAGCACGCAAGCAATAAACTTCTCCCAAGAACTGCTTCATATTTGCATCCCCGCTTTGATACAGCCCGCTTGCTTCGATTCCTTCAATACACTGATTGGCTCTGTCAATGGCCAAGTAGCAGTTATTCCAACAGTTTTTAATGTCGCTCCAACTTTGAAGCAGCCCGCCTTGCAATGACCAGACATCACGACGGCTTCCGTCCGGATTTTCGCTCACGCCGTTTGCTTCAACATCTGTATTTTGCATAAACACATTTGACATTCTCGAAGTATAAGGATCGACCGGGAAGCAGGCGTAAACAGCGTTTACCATTTTTTCGGCATCGGCCACACTGGAAAAAACATAATCGACATCAAATGCAGAAGGTTGATCCACATTCAAATAATCATCACATGACCCTAACAGGATCGCGGAAAATAGAAGTAATAAATATTTATATTGTTTCATCAGTATAATAAATTAACAGTTAATTAAAATGTCAGATTCACTCCAAATGTATACGAAAAACTCTTAGGATAAGAAGAATAGTCCACACCCGGAGTCACAGCCGATGTAGAACTGCTGCGAACCGCCGTACCTACTTCAGGGTCATATCCGGTATAATTGGTCCAAACCCACACATTGTTCAAGGTGCAATACAAGCGGAATTGTTCACAAGCGAACTGACGGGTAATAGCTCTCGGAATCGTATAACCCAACGTGATATTTTGCAAACGTAAAAACGATCCGTCTTCGATGGCCCAGCTGTGAGGAATAACAACCGCATTTCCAAAAGAATGAGGAGACCAATATTGTTTGGCATTTGCCCCTTCGTTCATTTCCTTTAAAGTGGCAAGATCCGTAACCACATTCCCTTGCGCATCCAAATAAGTATAGCGGTTGGAAGAATTCATGTAGGCCAAAACATTCGGATAGGTTGTCCGATATTGTTGTGTAAAAGCAATTTTATCGGCATTATAAATTTGATTTCCATACACCCAGTTAAAATAAACAGAAGCATCAAACCCGTGATAAGTACCGTTTAATCCGAAGCCCCCGGTATTCTTAGGCGATGCACGTCCGATAATGGTACGGTCATTTTCATTGATTACGCCATCATAATTTCCGTTTTCATCCGGTAAATCTTTCAATTTCAAAGCGCCCGGACGCACGGTGACATAACTGTTTACAGCCACCCCGTCTTTCAGCAGCCATCTTTTATTTGCCGCATCATAACCTGTAAAATCATCGGTAGTGTAATACCCGTCGGTTACATAGCCATACATCACTCCTACCGCTTCGCCTACCATTACCCGATAATCATCTTGTCCTCGCAAATCAGTTCCGGCCCATCCTGACTGAAAAGATTTATAAGGAACTCCTTTTTCTAATTTATCTACATTCGAATGATTCACCCCGATATTGAATGACGCTCCCAAAGAGTAATTTTTTTTATCAAGAATATATGCATTCAGGGTCAATTCAAATCCTTTATTTGAAGTCTGACCCACATTAACGAATTGTTTTGAATAACCCGGAGCCACAATGTCGCCTTCAAGCAATAAATCTTTCGTTGTATTTTTATATAGATCGAATGTTCCGTCTATCATTCCTTTAAACAATCCGAAATCCAACCCGACATTGCGCGTAATGGTTGTTTCCCATTTAAGATTAGGATTCGCTAATTGTTCATTCGTTACAACATAATAAGAATTTAAAGTTTCTCCTACTCCATACTGTCTGCTTGAACCACTATTTCCTCCCACTTTATAGTCTAATTTGAATAAACTGCTTGCAATACGGTTATTCCCGACTTCTCCATAACTTAAACGAAGCTTAAGATAAGAAAGCCAATCCTTTGTATTTTCCATAAATGATTCCTCATTGATCCGCCAGGCAAGAGCAGCGGCAGGAAAATACCCCCATTGATGACCCGGAGCGAATTTACTGGAACCGTCGGCACGCATGGTAAACGTAAATAAATACCGGTCATTAAACCTGTAGTTGAAACGCCCGAAGAATGAAAGCAATCTGTCGTCCGGATTCACAAAAGAGGAAGTCGACAGATTATTCGCTCCGGAGCTGAGGCCGAGATTGGCAAAGATTTTCTCGGGGGTCATTTCTTTAGCGAAGTATTTAGCCTTAATATAATTATTCGATCTGCTGTTGTCAGTCATTTCATGACCGAGCATGACATCAAATTGATGCACTTTATTCAGGTCAAATGCATAGCTCAATGTATTGGCAATACGATAAGTTCCGGTATTTTCTTTTGTCCAGTCCACTAACGGTAAGTTCTGACCTTCATTTCCGGATTGAGAAGAATAAGGCCCCCAATAATTTTTAGTGCCGTTGAAGCCGTATTCATAACCACCTTCCAACCGATACGTTAAATTTTTGATGATATTCCAACTAATCGCTCCCTGAAAATTAAATGCACGATTATTTCTTCTTCTCCAATATTGTTGAGCCTGTTCTGTCAATGAAAGATGGTCTCTCGCATATTGATCAGCTTCCTCATCAGTCATCGTAGACGTATCAATCGTCGTAAATTCTTCCAATCCGTCAACAGCCTTACCTGTAATGGCCTGACTGGTACGAACTTTATATGTGCCGCCGGAAGTTCCGCTTCCGTTCGTTTCTGTATCGGCAACACGAGAATTGAAATCAAAGGTCAGGTTTTCAGCGATTTGATGATTTAATTTGAAGTTCAAATTCAAACGGGAATAGTCGTTATTGACCATCAAACCACCATCTTTATTATACGTACCGCTTAATGAAAACTTGGTTTTTTCATTTCCTCCGGTAATACTCAAATTATGTTGTTGAGAAAGTACATTACTTCCGAATAAATCTTCCTGCCAATCATGACCTTTCTGATATTTATAAAGATCCAAGTCCTGCCATAACCCAAAAGTCGTTGTAAAATTATTCAATGCAGTCGTCCCGTCAAGAGCAGCACGCTCATAGTTGAACAATACATATTCATAGGGATCTAAAACATCCATGCGTTTCGATAATTTTTTACTTTGTAAATATCCGTTGTAAGAAATCTGAGTCTTACCTGCTTTCGCCGACTTCGTTGTAATGATGACTACCCCGTTCGCTCCTTGAGAACCATAAATAGCTGTAGCAGAAGCATCTTTCAACACGTCAATACTTTGAATATCCGCCGGAGCCACATCATTGATATTCCTTGCCGGAAAACCGTCGATGATGAAAAGCGGGGAATTATCACCCGTTATCGACCCTCCGCCACGCACGCGAATAAGCACCTCTGCATCAGGAGAACCATCCGCAGATGTCACCTGAACACCTGCCAAACGCCCCTTAATGGCTTGCGCCGCCGTTGCCACAGGAATATCTTTTATGGCATTTTCGCCGATAGAAGTAACCGTACCCGTTAAATCTTTCCTTTTCACGGTTCCGTACCCGATTGCCACTACTTCGTCCAACGAGTTTTCATCGTTTTCCAACGTGATGTTCATTGTCGATCCAGAAACAACAATTTCCTTCGTTCTCATTCCGACATAACTGACCACCAACGTATTTTTACCGGACGGCAGCGAAATCGAAAAATCACCATTCATTCCACTAATCGTACCGACCGAGGTTCCTTTCACCAAAATCGAAGCTCCGATAATAGGTTCCCCATTGAATTCGGTGATTACTCCCGAAACTGTTTTTTGCTGTGCAAAAAGATTTGCATAACAAAAAAACAACAGTGTAAACATGAGGATCCGTCCACCTGTCTTTTTCCTGGTTCTTTGCATATTCTTCAGATTTAATTTAAAAATATTAATTATGTAAGTAAAATTTTTCAATATATATCCTTATCATTTGTTTATTTTTCATCATTAAAGATTAAAGGTCAGCCGTCGGATCCCAACCGTCAGTTCCGCCCATTACTTTTTGTACGGTATACTCTTGCGCCTCTTCATCGGTCATCGCCCTGATTCCGGCCCATTTTGCCCGTCCGCTCATATCGGCTCCGGGGCCTGTATTTTTATATTCGTATAATTTCAAACCGGTACTCGTATCGGCATAGTCCATTCTCCACTTCGTAGGCCAACCGAGCGGATCAACCGTCCCGCTCATTTCGCAATACAACCAGGAAACTTTCGGATATTCATGCCACGGGCGTCCCAACGCAAACCGGGCGCCGTCATCCCCGGCTCTCGGACTGTCCGTTGCATACGTTATTTTACACTGATTGAAAACATATCCGTAAGGTTGATCTTGCGGCGTGGAAGGAGCCGTGATCCATCCTTTTCCCCAACTGCGGATTTCACATGCTTGAAAAAAAGCAATGCCCGCGCCATAAATATAATCCGTTCTTCCGGCAACCAAGCAATTTTCGAAATAAGAACGTTTTCCGGCCGTCCACAAATAAACAGTATCCTGATACCCCAAAATATTACAATTCCGATAAATGCCTTTATCTCCCGTAACCGTAAGTGCCAAAGCCTGTCCTACAGGGCCTGCGGTATTCCGGATCGTCAGATTTTCGGCAATAAAACCGTCGGCGGCAACGGTAAGCGTCGCAGAAGTGCGAATCAAACCGGCATTATTTTTCCACAATTCGTAGGCATCGGCAGGACATCTGTTTTCGCTCCCTGCATCGGTACAATGATACATGTGATAACTGACAACCGTTTCATCTCGACTTTCACCGATGATTGTAAGATTTTTTTTGGAAGCGGGAATCATTAATTTTTCCGTATCATACCGGCCTTTTTTAAGATAAATTACGGTACGCCGCTCGCTGTTATCCGGAACAGCCTGAACAGCAGCCTGAATTTTATCGAAATCTCCTGAACCATCTTGAGCGACAACAATGTCTGCATCGTAAGGATTTTGAGCAAAAAAATTACCTGCGAAACAAGCCGTGAAAAAAAACAATGACAATCGTTTTCCCATGACATCGAGAATTTTAAAGTTAAACACCGGTCGATCATTTTAAAGTGCAATTTTAGTCGATTTTAATGAATTCTTCGGGGACAAATTGACATTTTAGGAGGGAAAAATAGACTTCGGAGTTAAATTTTAAGTATGATTGATTGCGTCAGTCTCTGGATTTCGCACAGATTACACGGATTACACAGATTTTTTTAACCGACACCGATTCAATCAATCTGTGTAATCCGTGTAATCTGTGCGAGAATAAATTGATTTTGACTGCGGCAATCTTTGGGGGTCACACAGATTGCACGGATTGCACAGATCTCTTAACCGACACCGGTGCAATCAAATCTGTGTAATCCGTGAAATCCGTGCGAGAATAAGACGAACGGATAATATGTCCGCCACGTCGAGGAATAAAAAGTCGTAAAGTTATGAAAAAATTCGTAATTTGTGGATAATATGCTAAAAAGATGAATGTTGAAAATAGGATGCTTCAAATATGGAAATGATTGTGTATCTTTGTATCATTAAATTTTAATCTACACAACAATGAGTACGGCAGCATTAAAGCAACGGATTGTTTTAACCGTTTCGGCACGCAAATACGATTTTTTGATGGAGTTATTGCAAAATTTCGACTTTGTGCAAGTGGAGCATGAAGAATGCGATGGCGATTCACGGGAGGAAATTGTTGCCAATCTCAAGCAGGCTGCCACAGATTTAAAACTGATTAAAGAAGGAAAACTCGAAGGTCATCCCGCTGAAGAACTGTTAAACGAATTATAAAAATGTCATACATCGTAAAAACAGTTTCTCATTTCGACAGCGAAATGAAGCGCCTTGCTTAAAAAGTATGTTTCTTTGAAAAACGAATTTAAAGAACTCATTAATGAATTAAAAGAAAACCCCGAAAAAGGTACGCCGCTTGGAAATAACATTTATAAAATCCGTCTTGCCATAGCATCCAAAGGCAAAGGAAGAAGCGGGGGCACAAGAGTGATCGCTTACTTAAAAACCGAACAAGGAAAAGTTTATCTGCTTTCCATTTACGACAAAGGCGAAAAAAATACGATTTCCGATGGTGAAATCCGGAAAATTTTAGAAAGTGAAATTGATCAGGCATAAAGGCATCCCCGCTGTCACATGATTTGAAATATGTCAAGATTTCCAAGTAAAGAACAAGGCAAAAAGCCCGCGGCCTTTTTAGAAAAGGGCCGCGGGCTTTTTCGTATGTCATAAGGACAAGTTCCCGGAAACGTCGGGACGATTTTCAAAAAGGCCGCGGGAATTTCCTTGTTTCATCCTCCCGACTGAACGATCCGCCTCTCCAAAAAGCCGTTATACTGCCTACCGTTTGGGCATTCGATTTTCCGTCCGGCCCGCCGGCATTGCCGTAACAGGTTCGACCGTAACCGAATCGCCAAATCCCAATATCCCCGCCAATTTTTCCGGTTATTTCTTCTTCTTTTCCTGCTTTATCCTCTCCATATAATCTTTCCAATCGAATTCGTTTCGCCATATCCATTTTTCTTCCTTGAGCCAACAGTCGGAAGAGGGTAAAGAATCGGCAGGGATAAATTCGTAAACATAATTTTTTTTACTTATTTCATACGGATACTTATTCATATCGTATCTTTCATCATCTTTAAACAAAGATTTAGAATATACCAGC
>WRGA01000038.1 GCA_009787405.1 Candidatus Azobacteroides sp. | reverse complement strand
TGGTCGATGATAATGTTTTTCTTATCCATTCCCCCCAGTCCGTCGGGTTCACCGCCGCTTTCATCTCCCGGACGGAAACGGACAAACCGGATGATAATATTATTCGAATTGATTACAAAGTCATATCCCGCAATACAGATCCCGTTACCCGGAGCCGTTTGTCCAGCAATGGTAATGTTATCTTTTCCCGTTTTCAACGTTTGTTTCAATTGAATGGTTCCCGATACGTCAAAAACGATTGTTTTCGGACTTGCCTGTTGTAAAGCCCAACGCAAAGAACCGTTGACGACCGATTCATTAGAAGCATTGTCTGCAAGAGTGGTTACCCGTACCACACTCCCGCCGCGTCCGCCCGTTGTATAACGGCCGTGACCTTCGGCACCCGGAAATGCGGGAGTCTGGGCATTCATCAATAAGGAAACCGTTAAAAAAACACTTACAAAAAGTGATTTAAAATAAATGCTTTCCATAAATACTAATGTTAAATAATTAAAAAATATGTGAATAGTGAATAGTTATCGGTTATTCGTTATTTGCCTATGGCGTTGTTGATTATCGGGGGCAATGCCGGAAGGTGATAACCGGTCGGGTGTTTTCTCGTTCCATGAAACAATTTATTCTTGAATTTAACGCCGCAGGCAAAAACGAATAACCAATAACGAATAGCCAATAACCTCAAAAAGAAACGAGTTTATCGGTTATCATTTTGTCATCTGAAGTAATGATATGAATAAGGTAAACTCCTTTTTTCAAATCTGTCGCAAATCCCGATCTTCCGCCGGTACGCGAATAAATTAACATTCCGTCAACCGAATATACATCCAGCTTTTTAAAATTTACATTCACCTGTAATCGTCTGTCGACAGCATAAGCAGCTGCTTGTTCATTTTTTTTAACCGTTCCGATACCCGTGTTTTGAGTTCCCTCATTTTGAGCGACGGTAATATTCCGCACCAAAGCATTGAGATACATTTCCAAATAAGTATACCCTTCCTCATTGGTGTCGACAGCCGTTTTTCCGGGAGGAACATTTGCTGCAAACCAATCATCAGGAATACCATCGCCATTGTCATCAATCGGGGCAGGCAGGGAATTGTATTCGGGCCATCCGCCCACATCACCCTGAGTGTCGATTATCCCGGCTCTCCCCGTTTTAGAGCCGCTGTATGTGGCCGTCCCCGTATTTACTTCACCGGCGATACGTTCGTCAACCGCATCCCTTACGAGAGAAGCCCCCGAATATGCCGACACTTTTTCGAATGCCTTTTCGGCGGTATGCATAGAAACCGGATTAGCGGCAAAAGCCACATCTGTTTTACAGTCGTTTTTGTCCACCCCGCTGTCATAAGACACACCACTCCAATTATCGTCTGTCACAGCCGGATATCCGTACACATAATTATCGGCAATATAAAACGTTCCGTAAGGAGTGACACCCGAAATAGGGGCCGTATCTCTGCTGACTTGCAACACCCTGCTTTTGATGCTTGATTTTGTTCCGGGACCGTATTTATAATAATTCCCCACCATATTGTATTTTCCGGCGCCTTCGCCTCCGTAAGCAGAGTTATCCCCCCAATTATAAATCACATTGTTGCGATAATCCACACTTTCCTCGTCACAAGAGGTATAATAACTTAACCCCGAACGCTTCCAGCCGTTAAACCGGGGATTCCGGCTTTTATGATGCGCCAACAAATTGTGGTGGAACGTCGCATTTTTCCCTCCCCAGATTCCCCCGTAACCATGAGCGCCCTTATCATGAATCGATTCATTCAACGATTCTGCGATCAAACACCATTGCATGGTAAAATTTTCATTCGAATAAAATGAAGAACATTCATCGATACTCCAACTCATGGAACAATGATCAATGATAATATTTTTCCGGTATCTGCCCCAAAAAGCATCCGGTTCCTGAGTGGTGATCCGGTCTCCCAACCGGAATCTCAGATATCGGATAATAATATTATCGGCATCGACAACCACTTCATAATCCCGTATGCAGATACCGTCACCCGGAGCCGTTTGTCCGGCAATGGTAAGATTTCCGTTCTTAATACTCAACTTACTTTTCAGCGTAATAATTCCGGACACTTTAAACACAATGGTTCTGGCTCCCGATTGATTTACGGCCCATCGTAAAGTTCCTTGAGTATTCGTATCCTCAAGAGAAGTGACCTCAATCACTTTTCCGCCCCGACCGCCGGTAACATACATACCACCTCCCTCAGCACCGGGGAATGCAGGAGTTTGCGCATTCATCCATAAGGAAACCGTTAAAAAAACACTTACAAAAAGTGATTTAAAATAAATGGGGTTCATAAATATTACTATTAAAAATATGTTATCGGTTATTTGCCTTCGGCGTTAAATTCAATAACCAATTGTTTCATGAAGCGAAAAAACGCCCGGCCGGTATCACCCCGCGGCATCGTCCGCCAATAATGCCGAAGGCAAATAACCGATAACCTCTGTTGAAATTCATGATGCAATGTTAATGAACTTCTTCCGCCGGACAGGCCGACAAACCGGTTTTTTACGTGGGACAAATAAACATTCTTCCTCCGGAAGTTGATATTTAACAATTGAATGAATTAACTTTGTTATGCCTAATCATTTTCAAAGTCATGAACGAAATCAAAACCATCCTTCTTTTATGTTGTACGATTCATACCATGACATCAGCACAGCCGGCCTGTCATTTCGAACATTACGGTTCCGAAAACGGACTTACCCAACAGACCGTGATGAATGTTTTGCAAGACGAAAAAGGGTTTATGTGGTTTGCCACATGGGACGGACTGTGCAAATTCGACGGGTATGAATTTACCACTTATAAAACACGTCCGAGCGATGAATACTTCATGAAAAACAATCGCATCGATTACATCCATAAAGACAAATACGGCTACCTCTGGCTGCAATCGTACGACAAAGAAGCGCACCGTTTCGATCCGCGCACCGAGCGGTTTACCGGCATTTCCCAACTCATAAAAACCCGGTACAACCTGATATTTCCGGTAACGGAAATCATTCCGGCAAATTCGGGAAAAGTCTGGCTGCTATCCAAGTCTTCGGGATGTATCTGCATCGATTCGATACCGGGAGTCTCCCTTTCCATTGAAGTATATAATGCCGACAAAGGGAATTTGAACGGAAAAAGTGTTTTCTCGATATTTGAAGACCGGCAGGGCAATTCATGGATTCTTTCCGATAACGGATTATCAATGGTGTCGAAGGAGAATCACCGGCCGACCCTGTTTTTCACGGAAAAAGAAACGGAAAAAAAGCGCAATAAACAAGGTTTTTATTGCGCCGCGGAAATAAATGATGAAATCTGGTTCGGTTCCGACAACGGCAGAATATGGAAATACAATCAAAAAAACGGGCAATTCGGATTATCGGGAATCACCACCCGGTCTGAAATCACGGAAATCAAAAAATTGTCGGACGACAAATTATTCATCGCGACCTCCGGTTCTGAATTTGTCGTGTACGACATGATTAAAAACCTGCCGGAATATTTCAACGTCAAAGGGCTTTCATCGCCGGGAAACGGAAACATTTATTCGAGTTATATCGACCGATCGGAAAATATATGGCTGCAAACGGATTACTCCGGAGTAGTAAAATTCAATCCGTTCACCAAACATTTCAACTATTTCAATGTGCCCGTCGAGGACTTAAATTCAAGTATCGTATCCCCGAATTTTTTCATCTTGGAAGACCGGGAAAACAGATTGTGGGTGCATCCGCGCGGCGGCGGATTTTCTTTGTATGATCCGGTTAAAAATACGCTGACGCCTTTTTTTAATACAAACGCTTCGTCCGACAAGCAATTTCCGAGTACCTTACACTCGGCCTATTGCGACCGGCAGGGGAATTTATGGTTGTGCGCCCGATCTAACGGAATCGAAAAAGTCATCTTCGAAAACGATTATTTTCAGACCATGAGCATCGATCCCGAAGCTCAATCTTCCATTTCCAATGATGTCCGGTGCATTTTTGAAGACCGGGACAAAAATATCTGGATTTCCACCAAAGACGGTTATTTAAGGATTTACGACGAACACAAAAAATTGTACGGTTATTTATGCCGGAACGGAACCGTCGGGCCGGGAATCCCGTTTCAAGGAACCACTTATTGCATTCTGCAAGATAAACAAGGGATATTGTGGATCGGAACAAAAGGACAGGGCATTTTCAAAGCCGAGAAAAACAATACAGGGAAAATGCTTTCTTTCAAACTTACGCAATACCGCAATGACCCGAACGACATATACAGTTTGAGCGACAACAATGTTTACAGTCTTTTTGAAGACAAAAAGGGAAGAATTTGGGCGGGAACATTCGGCGGAGGGTTAAATCTGACGGATATTCAGGCCGACGGCAAAGTCCGCTTCATCAATCACCGGAACAATCTGAAAAATTATCCGATCGACTACGGATACCGGATTCGTTCCATCGGAGACGATCAATTCGGTAATCTGTATGTCGGCACCACCACCGGGATGATTGTATTCGGCGACGACTTCTCTGTTCCCGAAAAAATAGAATATCGATATTACTCGCGAAAACCCCGGGATAAAGAAAGTCTCGGCAGCAACGACATTCATTGTATCTATACCACCCGCAAAGGAGACACTTATATCGCAACCTTCGGCGGAGGAATCAACAAGGTGACGGAAAGAGATTCGAAAGGATTTCCGCTCAAATTCAAATCCTATTCGGTGCAAGACGGGCTTCCGTCGGATGTATCATTAGCCATGCTGGAAGACGAAACCAGAAACCTTTGGATTTGTACCGAAAATAACGTCAGTAAATTTGATCCGGAAAAAGAAAGCTTCGAATCATTCGGAGAAATAAAACGCTTGATTAAAAATTCGGGATTCTCCGAGGGTTCGGCTTGCATGTCAACCTGCGGGGAAATTATGTTCGGCTATTCGAAAGGCGTTCTTTTGTTTTCTCCGAAAAAAATAAAACGGAATACCTTCAAACCTTATATCGCATTCGTCAATTTCCAATTATTCAACAAAAATGTCCCCATCGGAAATGCATCCCCTCTCAACCGGGAAATTGACGATATGGAAAGTTTGACGTTAAATCACAAACAAAACTTCTTCAGCATCGAATTTGCCGCACTGGATTACGCCGATCCCGGAAACATTCAATATGCCTACAAGCTGGAAGGCGTCGACAACGATTGGATATACGTACAAAAACAGCGCATTGCCAATTACACCAACCTGCCGAAAGGAAAATTTATATTTTGCGTCAAATCGACCAACAGCAACGGTATCTGGGTCGACAACGAAAGACGATTGCCCGTTGAAATTCTGCCTTCGTTTTGGGAGACTCCGTCGGCTTATTTTCTTTATTTTGTGCTGACGGCAGGGCTCATTATTTTGTCTGTTTACATTTTAATCACGATCTACCGCTTAAAAGACAATGTAAAACTCGAAAAGAAACTGGCGGAAATGAAGCTCCGTTTCTTCACGGACATTTCTCATGAAATCCGCACGCCTTTAACCATGATTACGGCGCCGATCGACTTTATAATACACGATGAAAACACGCCCGAAAATATCAAAAATCAACTCGGAGCCGTATTTCAAAACACCAACCGGCTTCTTCGTATGGTGAATCAAATCATGGATTTCAGAAAAATACAATTTCTCAAATTAAAAGTTCAAGAAACGGAAATATCGCCATTTATCGCCGAAATCTGCAAAAACTTCAAGGAGGTCGCAAAAGAACAACACCTCAATTTCATGTTTAAAGACGAAGCTCCCGGCGAAAAAATCTGGATCGATAGAGACTGCGTCGAAAAAATCGTGTTCAATCTTTTGTCGAATGCCTTCAAATATACACCGGGCGGAAAAAACATCGAAATAAGCACGTTCAAAGAAAATGATCTGGTGTATGTTCAAGTGAAAGACGAAGGCAAAGGCATTCCGAAAGAAAAACAGAAAATCCTGTTCACCCGTTTTGCCTCTTTCAATGACGATAAAAGCAAGCCAAGCACCGGCATCGGATTATCGATGGTAAAAGACCTGTCGGATAAACACGGGGCAAAAATCAGCTTCGAAAGCGAAGCGGGTAACGGAAGTTGTTTTAAAATCGGATTCCAAAAAGGATTTTCCCATTTCGACAAAAATACGGAAATCATAGCCGGTTCAGATTCCGAAACAACCGCAACCCGGGACACTGCCGAACCTGAAAAAGCGGAACACGAAAAAACACCGATTCCGGAAGAATTGCTCCGGATGGATGACATTCCCGAAAATTTGCACAAAAAATCGTCGGTGCTTGTGGTGGAAGACGACAACGATCTGCGTAATTTTCTGAAAACGGTATTAAATGCCGATTACAAGGTTTATGAGGCTGCCGACGGACAAGACGGATTTGAAAAAGCAATGAACCTGATCCCCGATTTCATCGTCAGCGACATTATGATGCCGAAGATCAACGGCATTGAATTGTTGCAGAAAATCAAAAACAACATCAACACCAGCCATATCCCGTTTATATTGCTTACGGCCAAAACCGGCATCGAAAACAAACTCGAAGGATTGGCATTCGGCGCCGACGATTACATTGTCAAACCATTCAGCGTACCGTATTTCCGGGCAAGGATCGAAAACCTGCTGGAGCAACGAAAAAAATTGCAGCAACTGTACTGTTCCAACCTTTTGGTAACGGATTTTTCGCCTTCCGACCCGCAAATCACGCCGCAGGATAAAATATTCATGGAGAAAGTGATGCATGAAATCGAAAAAAACATGGACAACAGCGACTCTCCGATCAACGACATCGTTTCGGCGGTGGGAACAAGCCGAACCGTATTTTTCAAAAAAATGAAAAGCATCACGGGCATGGCGCCGGTGGAATTTGTCCGCGACATGAAAATCAAGCGCGGCGCACAATTGCTGGATACCGGCCAATTCTCGGTCAAAGAAGTCGCCTTTATGGTGGGAATCAGCGATTCGAAATACTTCAGCAAATGCTTTAAAAAGAAATACGGCGTAAATCCCGCGGAATACAAAAAGAAATAAGAATTAGAGTTAAGAGTTAAGAATTAAGAGTTAAGAGTGTGAAGGCATTGTCATTAGGAGAACGGCTTTAAGAAACTGTTTAAAATTCAATCGAAGTCTGTATTGGTTATCAGCCTTCGGCGTCAATACAAAATTTAAACAACCTCTAAATGGGTTACATTATTTTGAAAAGCAATCAATTAATTTTCAACACTTATAATAATCTAAATTAATTTTGGAGGTGTACTTTCAACTCTTAATTCTTAACTCTTAACTCTTAACACATTGCGTACCTACAGCACACCGGTCGTACGGAGAATATCTTTTCTGCCAATATTTTGTCCCTGACGGGACAAAAAGCAACATTCGTTTATCCCATCCGGAATATTATAAGTACCCGGAAAAATTTAATTTAAATTATTTTAAACGCGAAGATGCAAAGACACAAAGATTTTAAACTTCGCGTCTTTTCGCCTTTGCGACTTGGCGTTTAAAATATAAACTATTTTTTCCACCATGCTTATTGGTAAAAAATTAGGGTTCTCCCTTTTTACCTTGTCCCGTCAGGGACAAAAAATAAGGTGAAAATAAGGTTTTCGCCGCAGCGGACGGGCCGGAAAACAAGACCGTAGGCGTGTTGCAGGTTGCCTCACTTTCCGTTTCCCGGTGCAGCTGATTTGATTCGTTCTTTAAAATTAACAAAAAATATCTGCTCATCTGAATACGGCCTTTATAAAACGCGATGATTCAGAATCTTTCCTTCCGTATCTTCTTTTACTGATTTTATATTCCCTTATATTATACAAACACGACTGCCACGTGTTTTTACAATCTTTCCTGGAATTGTGTAAATCCGGAAAAAAATATTTTATCCGGATTTACACAATTCCCTGTATTTTTAACATTTATTATTATTATTTTTTTTTGTTTAAGATCAAATACTTTACCTTCGAAGCCGAATACGGATATTCCGGTTTTTTAAGAAAATTTAAACTAAAAACTCAAAGACATCGCAAAGGGTACAAATCACTTTCTCTATGTATCCGATGGTTGTTTTTCTTTGCGGGTCTTTGATCCTTCACGTTTAAACGATATTTTTTAATTTATTTATTAACCAAACAACTAAAGACAATTAAAATTATGAAAAAAGCAGTACTTTTATTTATGATGGTTTGCGCTTCTTTCAGCGCAATGTATGCTCAGGATAAGACAGTGTATCTTGATCTGAGAAGCTTTCCCAATTGGTATAGCGCTACTACAATATTTCAGGCTTGGGTATGGGGAAATGATTTTTCAACTTATTGGTCGTATCCATTTACCCAGGTTCCGGGCGAGACTTTCGTTTATGAGCTAACGGTTCCTGCAACGACAGTGGGATTCTTGGCTGTTCGCACAAAAAGTGGCAATATCCAACCGCTATCTACATCTTGGAGTGATTCGTGGAATAATAAATCAGAGGATATGACCCTTGCGGACGGCAATTGTCTGAAAATAAAAGGATGGCAGTCAGGAAGCGATCGTAATTCATGCCCAATTTCGAAAACAACCTACAATCCACCGACAGTCTCATTAGGTTCTCTGCCTGCAAAAATATTTTTGAAAGAATCTGTTTCGTTAAGTGCATCACCCTCGTTTGTTGAAGATCCTGTCCTTTCCTATGAGGTAGAACTTCCGAATATATCCGGTTTTCAACCTGCAACAACTCCGTATACGCTGCAGACGACACCCGGCTTTTACACTTTCAGAGCAAAAGTAACCGGTAGCAGTATGCCCGGAACCGTTTATTCTGCAACTACTCAAGTGGAGGTGGTGCAAGCGGAAGTTAAATTATCAAAACCGCTCAAAACGATAATAGCCGGTGCTGCGGGTACTGTTATTATTAATAGTCAAGATGATTTAGAAGACGCTTTAGGTGAAATAGAAACAAATGTTGAAGATCCTGCTTATACGTTTTGGAAAAAAGTGGCAGGTGAATCAGACGATGCCTATGAAGTGATAACATATCCGCTTACTCTGACAGAGGGCATCACTTACACGATCAAGGTAGATGTAGCCAAATCCGGAGCTGCCACCCCACTTTATTTGGCTTATGATGAAGATGACCTGGAGATTGGTACATTTACCGGATTAGCCAAAACCACAATATCCGGTTATCCGGTTACAAGCGGCAACTCCATTATCCAAGCTCAATTCGAAGGCGCTGCGGCTGTTGAACTTTATACCGTTTCCGGCGTATTGTTGAAAAAAACCGTTGCTGTCGGTTCGTTCGAACGAACCGGCTTGGCTCCCGGTTTGTACATCGTCAAAATCAACGGCGAAGCAAGCAAGGTGGCGGTGAAATAATAAGCTCCCTAATCCCCGAAAAGGGGATATTGGAGAGGGTTGTTTACGACAAAGGCTGAAAACCTTTGTAATGAGTAGACGAGTAAACAAGCAAACGAGTAGACAAGTTCCGGGTATCACACAAAGCCGGACTTGTCTACTTGTCTACTCGTTTACTGTATTATTTGTCCGCCGGAGCAGGAAGATAATTTCGGAGTCAAGGCTGAAAGCCTTACATATAATAGAGCAAGCGATACCCGGTCCTATGCGGAAGATTGGACGGACTTTTTTAGGGTGACGCATTGTCAAAGTCAAAAAATATCTGCTCCTTTGAATACGGACTTTATAAAAACGATGATTCAAAATTTTTCCTTCCGCATCTTCTTCTCTTGATTTTATATTTCTTTCTGTTTCTGTAAATGCAATTACCATGTGTTTGTTTATGCAACCTCTCCGGGAATTACGTAAAACCCGGAAAGAGTTTTCTTTCACGCAAATAAGCGATTCCCAGCTGTTTTAACATTTATTATTATTTTTTTTTTT
>WRGA01000037.1 GCA_009787405.1 Candidatus Azobacteroides sp. | reverse complement strand
CTGAAACAATCCGTTTTCGGGGCTGTTGACTTTCTCATTTTTTTTCTGTAACTTTGCCAAACTTTTCAAGCGATCAGCTTGTGAAACAATGGTTTCATGCAAATCTTATTTGCAAGTTTGGCGCGGAGAAAAAATGTGTCTGTTTTTCCCTTGAAAACACAATGAAACGCTTCTCTTTTACGCTCGGACGCTCGCCCGATTGCAGCTAACTCTTAAATATACGCAAATGTACAATTATATTTCATATCCTAATATTTTTTGTATAAGCATATGGCAGAATTTAATTTATACTATTTTAAACGCGAAGACACAAAGACACTAAGAAAATTTAAATATAAAACTTAGTGTCTTTGTGTCCTTCGCGCCTTCGCAGTTAAAATAAAAACTATTTTTTGACGTATATCCCGTAAAAGATTCAAGTTATTTTTACATGTTATAATGATATAGAATTTTCTCCGTTAATTGCAGGCAATTCTTTTCACGTAAAAAGCCCACCCGTTACCGCTGCAAGCCGTTTCATATCCTTCGGGCGCTGCGGGCAAATCACCTATCCGGCAAATCAGGGTTCCGCAATCGCCTGTGGTCGTACATTCATAGTATCCCGAAGTATTGGTCACCCGGGCATCCGATTCGCTGTGTATGCCGACGAGCTTACGCGCGGCAATCATTTGGTTGATCACTTCCTTGTATTCAATCCAGTGAGGCCAAAACACACATGGCACTCCGGGAGCCGACAGAATGAAAGCATAAGCTTGGGGAATATCTCCGGTAAACCGCGTCTCTTCCCGATACGTATCATGATTATCGACAAAAGTAACGAGATACCGGCTGTATCCCCTTTTCATCAGTTCCGTAGGTCTTTTGCATTGACTGTCGTCGAAAGCCATTTCGTTATAGTTTCCGGCAGCCAACCCATGATTAAGCGTCTGCAATTTTCCCGGAAAATCAAATACAGAAGACCTGAAATCTGTTGATTTAAGCCAGTTTTCGGATTCATCAGCCAATTCCGTCCAATATTCACCTACTGAAAATTCCGGAGCGGATGCTGTATTATAATCGCCCAAATATTGTCCTCCGAATCCCATCACATAATCATATCTGAATCCGGAATAACCGTATTCGGCTCTAAGCCACTTTAAATATGCTTTAATATCATCTTGTACATACGGGTTGGTGTGGTCAAGGTCGGGACATCCACTCCAGCTTTTGCCCGTATCCGGATTTCCCGTGGCTTTACAAGGACTGCCGGGACCGTATTTACTGCTATCCGGACACATGTGAGCCGGCGTCAATTGAAAACTTCCGTATTGTCCGAAATTATCGGGGGCAAACTCACAGAAATTATTATTTGCGGTAACACCCGTATCCTCAGCCATTCCAAATCGGTGATTAATAACAATATCGGCAAGGGGCTTGCATCCATTGGCTTTTAAGCGGGCAATAAGCGCTTTGAGTTCATACTCATACCCCCATGCGCTTGTTTGATTACTCCAGTATCTCGGATGATAACCCATATCCATAGTATTGCCTACTCCCTTGAAATAAGCGCCTTGACCGCTTGGCGGAAGCCATATAAGGTCAAAATGCCGGCCGATTTCTTCAGCCATGGCATTTAACTGATTCCATGATGTTTCATTGAAAGAGTCCCAATAAAAACCTTGCAGCATAACATAAGGACATTTTTTCGGTACAATCTGTGCTTTAGCTTTCAAACAAATCGCAACCCATGAAATGATCAATAGCGGGAAAAAGATTTTAATTATTTTCATTTGTTTATTTTTTATAATGATTATTTGATGTTATCCTTGCAACCGGAATGTAAAAAATAGGTCAATGTTTCAAAAAAATAGTTGTTCTTTTTGTCCCGTCAGGGACGTTATATTAGTAGAAAAACACCACCTCTTCACCTTCTCTCCCGTCAGGGACATAATGTTTTCCCTTTCACATTATGTCCCTGACGGGACTTTGGTCACCGGAGGAATTCACCGTTCTACCGATATATTGTCCCTGACGGGACAGAACCCGACATTTTTTAGACCGGATTTTTCAAAAACACGAAATATTACATTTTTTACCCACATCTGCGGGAATGGGAATAATTAGGTACAACATTCGATAATCAATTTCTTATTTATTAATCATTATTTTATACGCTTCGTCTTTTACTTTGACAATATACATTCCTGATAAATTGCCATTTTGTCAAAACGTTAAGTTGTACAACTAATTATTACAAAGATAGAAAAGAGAGAGAAGAAAAGAAAAGCGGAAAGAAAAAAATCTGAAAAAACTAAACGGATTGGATGTTAATATGCCGATTATTAATTCATTGACTTTTTATGAAGAGTACAAATATCTAAATAATGTAACAGGCAAGATAATATAACAGGCAGGCTGACGGACAATATGCCCGCCGCGGCCTTTAAATCAGGCATTGTCGGCGCCTGTGATATGATCAGACGGTTGAGCGGACCGGATTGATTTTGGGAATGACCGGCTCTTTTAGTAAATATTTGCATTCACTCTTTTTAACCTCCGGAAAAAAGTAGTACTTTCGCACTTTATTATGTTTTTGATCCGGAATGGCAGATAAATATCCCGTACAATTAGATATTGCTCAGATAATCAAGGATAAAGCTCCGGATAAAAAAATTCCGGTTTTTTTGATTAAGTTTCTTGAGAAAACGATTTGTCAGGAGGGATTAAATGCTGTTTTGCGTTTTGCGGGTGAAAATGAAGGGCATCGGTTTGCCGTGAAAGCGCTCGAATATTTCAATATTACGTTGAATGTCACGGGCGAAGAAAATATTCCTTCCGAAGGTCGGTTCGTTTTTGCTTCCAATCACCCGTTGGGCGGGCTTGACGGGATTGCTTTGGCTGCTTTTTTGGGGCAAAAATATAATGGAAAGATTAAAGTTCAGGTCAATGATCTTTTAATGAATGTCAAAAATCTGGAACCGATTTTTTTGCCGGTAAACAAACACGGTGTGCAAGCAAAAGAATTTATTGCCCGTACCAATGAATCTTTTGCTTCAGAGGATCAAATATTGGTTTTTCCGGCCGGATTATGTTCCCGGAAAATAAAGGGACGGATTCAGGATCCCGATTGGAAAAAAGCGTTTATTTCCAAAGCAATCGAGTATAAGCGGGGAATCGTACCGGTTTTTTTTGATGAAAAAAACTCGAATTTTTTTTATAATCTGGCGTTTGTCAGATCGTTATTGGGAATTAAATTCAATATAGAAATGTTGTATCTGCCCAAAGAAATGTTTAAAAAAAAGAATGCAACGTTTGATATTCACATCGGAGAACCGATTGCTCACGATTTTTTTGATCAATCCAAAACTTCTCAACAATGGGCTGAATATGTGAAAGATGTTGTTTATAAAAGCGGAAAAAATTTAAAATGAAAGATATTGCACTGCCTGTGGATAAAGAAATTCTCAAATCGGAACTTTCTAAAGATAAATTTTTGCGGAAAACCAATAAGGCTTCGAACGAAATTTATATCGTTACGTATCAAGATTCTCCTCATGTTGTCCGCGAAATAGGACGGTTACGGGAAATTGCTTTTCGTGATGCGGGCGGCGGTACCGGAGAGGAAATCGATATCGACGAATTTGACGTCATGGAGAATCCGTACAGACAGCTGTTGGTATGGAATCCTGAATTGGGAGAGATTTTGGGCGGTTACCGGTATCTTTTCGGAGAGGATGTTAAATTTGACCGGAACGGACAGCCGCATTTGGCAAGCGCTCACATGTTTAAGTTTTCGGACGAATTTATCCGGAATTACCTGCCGTATTCCGTCGAATTGGGGCGTTCGTTCGTCAATCTTGACTATCAGTCGACCCGCGCCGGTTCTAAAGGATTGTTTGCATTGGATAATCTTTGGGACGGTTTGGGCGCTTTAATGATTGAAAGGCCCGATGTGAAATATTTTTTCGGGAAAGTCACCATGTATCCCGGATACAACTCGGATGCCCGGGATATGATTTTGTATTTTTTGAATAAACATTTTCCTGATACCGAAAATCTGGTGACTCCGTATCAGTCGCTGAAAACAGATCCCAAAATCGATTATCTGGCTTCCATTTTCAACCGGGAATCGTATAAAGAAGACTATAAAATATTGAATCAAAAAATACGGGAATTCGGGTTGAATATTCCGCCGCTGGTCAATGCCTACATGAGTCTTTCTCCCACCATGAAAGTATTCGGGACCGCTGTCAACAACCTTTTCGGCAATGTGGAGGAAACCGGTATTCTGATCGCCGTGGACGAAATTCTGGAAGAAAAAAAGGAACGCCACATCGAAACTTACGTTCGCCATAAAATAGGAATGTCCTGATTGATTTAGTTAAGAGTTAAGAATTAAGAGTTAAGAGTTGAATCGGGTGATAAGCAGTAGTTTGACTGATGTTTCGCACCTTTTAAAATAAGGTGGAATAGAGATAAAAAAAGTTGCGGATTTTTTTGTCAATATCACTGAAAATGATTCATTTAGCAATGAATTTTCAGATGAATAAAATAAAGGGATGGTGGGTTATATCATGTCCTGTCAGGGACAACATATTGGTAGAAAGAAAAGATCGTCTTCGCCACCCGAAGTCCTGTAGGGACGCAATATGAATAGAAATATTAAAATGATTTGATATTGAATTTGACAAGAGATATATTTTAAAAAATCCGGAATAATATATTGTCCCTAACGGGACATGGAGATGGGGTGTCGGATTTTTTTTATCAATATTTTGTCCCTACGGGACATTTGAAATGAATGTTAAAATCGGTCAAGATGACCATATCTGAATTTGTGACGGATGTTTATTTTTAGATAGCTGTGATTTTAAAAGGTTGTTAAATACAAAATAACTATTTAACACCATTACAGAATAACCTGACTCTTGATAATCATTTGAAATACAACTCTTAACTCTTAATTTTTAACTCTTAACTCTCATGTTGGAGAATACTTTTAAACAAGTCGCGGAGGCAGGCAGGAAATTGAATCTGCTTGACGATGAGAGGATTAACGAAGTGCTTTCGGCGGTTGCGGAAGAAGCACTCGGACAAACGGATTTTATTTTGTCCGAAAACAAAAAAGATTTGGATCGGATGGATAAAAATGATCCGAAATACGACCGGTTGATGCTTACCGCCAGCAGAATCAAGGATATTGCCGCCGACATGAAAAATGTGGCCGGATTGCCTTCGCCGCTCAATCGGGTGTTGCGCATGACGGAACGTCCGAACGGATTGAAAATCACCAAAATAAGCGTTCCGTTCGGGGTGATCGGAATAATTTACGAAGCTCGTCCGAACGTGAGCTTTGACGTTTTTTCGCTTTGTTTTAAGTCGGGTAACGCTTGTTTGCTGAAAGGCGGATCGGATGCCTCTTTTTCCAATACGGCCATTGTCGAAGTGATTCATTCGGTATTGAAAAAGTTTGATCTCGACGTGAATATGGCGACGTTGTTGCCTTCCGGCCGGGACGCGACGGCTGAATTATTGAATGCCGTGAATGACGTGGATATAATTATTCCGCGAGGCAGCCAAAGTTTGATCGATTTTGTGCGGAATAATTCCAAAGTGCCTGTCATCGAGACGGGCGCGGGCGTTTGCCATATTTATTTTGATGAATTTGGCGATCCGGAAAAAGGCAAAAACATTGTTTTTAATGCGAAAACCCGTCGTGTAAGTGTTTGTAATTCGTTGGACTGTTTGATCGTAAACGAAAAACGGTTGCCGGATTTGCCGGAATTATGTCGGAAACTGGCCGAGCGTTCGGTCGTGATTTTTGCCGATAAACAGGCATTCGGGGCATTGGAGGGAAAATATCCCGGTGAATGGTTGAAACCGGCAGGAAAAGACAGTTTCGGAACAGAGTTTTTAGACTATAAAATGTCGGTGAAAACCGTTCCGGATATTGCACAGGCGGTCGCTCATATCACCGAATTCGGGTCCCGACACAGTGAAGCGATTATTACCGAGAATAACGAACGGGCAGATTTTTTTAAAAAAACGGTGGATGCCGCGTGTGTATATTCCAATTCGTCCATCTCGTTTTCCGACGGGGCACAGTTCGGGATGGGCGCCGAAATCGGTATCAGCACGCAAAAACTGCATGCCAGAGGCCCCATGGGATTGGAAGAATTGACGTCTTATAAATATTTGATTGACGGTAACGGACAAATTCGTTCGTAACAACGTATAAAAGGAATAAAACCTTATGATGACCAAAAAGATTACGGATGAGAACGTTGAAAAAGTAAGGGAACTGATCGAGTCGAACGATAAAATAGTTATCGTCACTCATTTATCTCCCGACGGAGATGCCCTCGGCGCGTCGTTAGGATTGTATCATTTTCTGGATGCGATCGAAAAAGACGTCAATGTTGTCGTTCCGAATGCTTTTCCCGCTTTTCTTTCGTGGGCAAGCGGAAGCAAAGAAATCGTTTTTTTCGACAAGTATCCCGAATTTGCGGCTCAACTGATCGAAGACGCGGAACTGATTTTTTGTCTTGACTTCAATATCTTGAAACGTCTCGGCGATATGTCGGCCTTCGTTGAGAAATCTTCCGCAGAAAAAGTTCTGATCGATCATCATCTTCATCCGGACGATTTTTGCCGGGTGGTTATTTCGCATCCGGAAGTATCGTCCACCGGCGAATTGATATTCCGGTTGATTTGCCGGATGGGTGCTTTCGACATGATCAACAAACATTGCGCCGAAAATATTTATATGGGTATGATGACCGATACAGGCGCTTTTGTCTATAATTCCAACGATCCCGATGTTTATTTTATCATTTCCCAATTGCTGGGGAAAGGGATCGACAAAGATCAAATATACCGCCGTGTTTACTGCGATTATTCCGAAAATCGGGTACGTTTGACGGGTTTTGCCGTAACCGAGCGGATGAAAATCTATCCGGAATATAAAACCGCGGTGATTTATTTGTCTCTCGAAGATTTGAAAAATCATCGGTACAAAAACGGAGATACCGAAGGGATCGTGAATATTCCGTTATCCATTCACGACATTGTTTTTTCCGTATTTATCCGGGAAGACAAAGATAAAATTAAATTGTCGTTTCGTTCTGTCGGAAATTTTCCGGCTAATTTGCCCGCTACCGAACATTTTGGAGGAGGCGGACATTTGAATGCTGCCGGAGGCGATTTTCAGGGTTCGTTGGCTGATGCCGTCAAACGTATCGAAGAGATTTTACCTCTATATAAACACTTTTTGAGTGATTCGGGTACTTAATCTTGATTTGATAATGATCCGTAAAATACGCTTTTGTCAAATCATTTAACAATTATTGTTTTTAACTCTTAACTCTTAACTTTTAACAATTAACTCTCTTATGAGAAAGATATTGATTTTTATATTTTCTTTGGTAGTGATACCCGCTTTATGGCTTGCCTGCAAAAATTCGAAAACGTATGCCGAACTGTTGAAGGATGAGCAAAATGCAATTTCCAAACTGATTGCCGACAGCGGCTTTGTCGTTTTGAATTATCGCGACTATCCTAAAGACAGACTCTTTGAGCCGAATGAGTTTGTGAAATTACCCAACGGATTATACCTGAATGTGATTGATTCGGGAAACGGGGAGCGGATTGATTCTTTCAGTACGGTATTGCTTCGTTACAGGTCTTCCCGTAATTTATTTGACACGCTCTCCGTTCCCGGAAATTGGAATAGCTTGTCGCCGATGGAATTTACTTACGGATTGACCGCCTCTTCTACAAGCGGTTATGTCGAAGGCATTGCCACTCCGTTGAGCTATGTGGGCAATTATGCAAAAGTAAAATTAATCATCCCTTCTTCGTTAAATTCGTATTCGATCATGCAAAGTGTCGTTCCGTATTATTACTATTGCGTGAAGTATCAGAAATATTGAGCATCGGGAATCAAGACTCGAAATCATCATCGTTCGGCTCTTGATTCTTCCGGTTTGATCGGTGAGCCGTTCTTTGTGTGCTCCAGTTCTTTGTAAATCTTATAGCAGGCCCATGCGTCTGTGGCGGCGTATGTTTTTTGGGCATCCGTCAGAATATCATTTTCCCAATTCGACAAACGTTGATTTTTCGAGATTTTCTTTCCGAATAAAATGGCGTATATTTTTTGAAGACTTTTTTCCTCAATATTATATCGGGGTACAATTTCTTGTAAATCCACGAATCCTTGCGGAATGAATGTTCCCCGTTTCCGCAGGGAACCGAAATCGTCTTTGATGGATAATCCGATTTTTTTGATGGACGGATTCGTCAACAATTCCACTAACGAAGGGGAGAATCCGGTGTAATTTAATCGGAACAGAAAACAGGAATCGTCGGTGGATAATTGTAATAACGCCACCTGATTAATTTGCCCTTTTCTGAAAGTGGGTTTGGTTTCGGTGTCAAACCCGATGACCGGATGTTTCTTTAAATAATCGACGGCCTTATCGACTTCATTTTCGGTTTGAACGACAAAGATTCTCCCGGTAAAAAATTCAACAGGCAATTGAGCTACTTCTTCTTTGGTGATGGTTGTAATCATAATTCATCTTCAATTCCGATTTCGGGGGAGTATTTGACGGCATGCAACGCACGCAGTACATTCACTGCTTTTTGTCCCCAATAATCTTTAAAATTTTCTTTGCAAAGAATCAATGCATCATTCATGGTGTTCTCAAATCCCAGCTCATATACGGATATAAAATTTTTGATGTCTTGATAAATATCGGATAAATCTTCCGATATGTTTGCCGTTACGGGCGTGTCGCTGAACGCCATTTCCGGCGAAAAAACTTCCAGATAAACATCGTCTTTGCCCATTTTTTCGGCGATGTTGATGCGCACAAATTCGTAATCGTATTCCGTCACAAATGTTTCGGGTTGTTCGTCAAAAATCGGTTCTCCTTCGGGCAGCATCGTCGATTTCAGATATAACAGCGGCAATATTTTGATCATTTTATCCGTGAAATCGTTTTTGTCGAAATGACCGGCCTGTTCGATGAAAGAGCAATATTGCACCCCGACGGCAACAAATTCGACCGTGTTTTTATCGTATACGACGGATGATTTTTTCGACATGGAAATGAATGCATTTAAGGCCGCAAAAATAGGAATTATTTTCAGATTGCTCACTTACCGGGCTTATTTTATGATTGAATTTGATCCGATGGTCCGGCATGAATAACAAAAAACAGACAACTTTTTGATTTTTTGTGAAAAATTGTGGTCATTTAAATATCTTCGTCGGTCGTATTTTTAATACAGAATTATTAGTTTTGCGTTAACTTTTAACCGTTGCCATTGAATTATTGATATACAATTATATGCAAATGTTCTTTAATTTTTCGATTTGATTTTAAAACCTGTGATTTTGTGTTTTTTTTTGTAAAATTATGAATGCCGGTTGCCGGAGGAGGTACGTTTTGAAAAATGACCGGATAGAAATATAATCAACTGAATGTCAAATTTATAATAATACGACTGAATTTTAACCGGTTGATAGTGATTTAAAATTGTAAACAGTAAATTGTGAAATATTGCCCGTGTTTACTGTTTTCAAGATTAAAAATTTGATAAATTTACATAAATAATATATTAAAAGAAATGATTATCGGATGTTATGCCTACTTATCCTCACAGGTAGGGTATAAAAATATAATATTCGTTTTTTTGAAAGTTACATGCTAAAAAATATTGTTTA
>WRGA01000036.1 GCA_009787405.1 Candidatus Azobacteroides sp. | reverse complement strand
CTGTTAATTGGATTGGGATACAGGCTTTTTCAGGCTGTTCAAATTTGAAAAATGTTGAGTTTGAAGACGGCTCTGAAACATTAACTTTTGACTATTACGGCTTCAATCATTTTTACGGCAGTTCAATAGGCAGCTTGTATTTGGGTAGAAATATAAGTTGTTCATACGGTTCACCTTTTAACGATAACACCTTACTAACTTCGCTGACTATTGGAAATCAGGTTACTTCTATTCCTGCTAATTGCTTTTCCGGTTGTACAGGTTTAACTGATGTAACGGTAAAGTGGGCAACACCACTTTCAATTAATAACGATGTATTTCAGAATGTTGCGGTATCCAATGTGAGATTGTACATTCCGCGTGGCACAGGTACAACAGCATTATATCAGGCAGCGCCTGTTTGGAAAGATTTTATTATTATAGGCGATGTTGAAGCCGCAGCTGAAACACAAATCACCACAGCAACAATTTCTTGGTACGAAGTACCCTCTGCAACCTCTTATGATTTAGCAGTTTATACAGATGCAGCATGCACACAGGTATTTGGCACATACGGCATAAATGCCTCAGGTCAGGCACAAGCCCCAATGCGTTCGGCTCAGCGTGCAAGCGATAACCGTTTGAGTTACACGGTAACAGGGCTTTCGCCCGAAACGCCCTATTGGTACACGATTACGGCATTTGAAAATACCGATATAATTGCCGTTTTCACAGAAGATTTCGTTACACAACGCACCAGCGATTTAACCGATATCCTCACAAATCAATTGTCAATTTTCCCCAACCCCGCCAAAAACGACCTTTTCATCAATTCGGAATTACAGATCAAAAAAGTTGAAATTTACTCATTAACAGGGAATTTGTTAATACAGGAAAACAATTTTATCGGAAAAATATCTGTATCCGGTTTATCACAGGGCGTTTATTTGTTCAAAGTTTATACCGATAAGGGTGTGGTTGTCGGCAAGATTATGAAAGAATAATTCGGCTGAGCCGGGATTTTATTAAGATTTACAAGATTGCCTTGATTTTAAGGTAATCTTGTAAATCTTTTAATTTTGCAGCAATTGGGGGATGCGGTTTTCACCGAATATTGGCGGAATAATAAAAAACACAATAATCCTCTTCCTTCATTCGACTCTTAACTCTTAACACATTGCGTACCTACGGCACGCCGGTCGTGTGGAGGAATGCCTTTTCTACCAATATTTTGTTCCTGACGGGACAAAAAACGACATTCGCTTATCCCGTCAGGGATATTATATTGGTAGAAAATTCGGCTTCTCCCTTTTTACCTTGTCCCGTCAGGGACAAAATATATATTTCCCCCGCTGCGACGCGAAGCAATCGCGGCAGCGGGGAATAAGGGCATGAGGCAGCTCTATCCTATGCTACTGAGGGCGCTTTTTAGAAATAAGCATGTCGCAAAAATAATTTATATTTTAAACGCAAAGTCACAACGACGGAAAGATATGAAGTTTAAAATCTTTGTGGCTTTGCGTCTTTGCGTTTAAAATAGTATAAATTAAATTCTACCCTATACTTAAGATAAAAACCTTATTTTAAAAAAGCAAGTTTAGTAGCCAAGCAATCATATACCCACCCTTCCCTTATTTCCTCAGATCATTGTCAATAAGGGAATAAGGGAGGGTTAGAGGGTAATACCGGAGCTACTAAGGGAACTTCCGGAAAATAAGGTTTTACAGAATGATTAAAATCTTTCGAACGTACCTGCAGGGCGATGCCCTACGCTATTGGATTTTGTTCTTTCAGAGCATCTCAACCCTTTTCTACCAATAAATTTATGTCATCACTTTTGCGGGTGAACCTCTTAGTATCCTCTGATGGCTTTGATGCCGGGAAGTTCGCGTCCTTCGATAAATTCGAGCAATGCGCCTCCTCCGGTTGAAACATAACTGACTTTGTCGGCCAATCCGAATTTATTGATGCAAGCCACCGAATCGCCGCCTCCGATTAACGAGAAAGCGCCTTTGGAGGTTGCGTCGGCAATGGCTTCCGCCAATGCTTTCGATCCGTTTGCGAACCGGTCGAATTCGAATACACCTGCCGGGCCGTTCCATAATATGGTTTTGGACGATTCGATGACATCGCTCATTGTTTTAATGGATTCGGGGCCTAAGTCGAGTCCCATCCAACCGTCGGGAATGTTTTTGTCGGAACAAACCCGGGTATCGGCATCGGCGGCAAATTTATCGGCTGCCACACAATCGGTCGGCAAGACAATGTTTACCTTGTTGGCTTTTCCTTTTTCCAGAATACTTTTTGCCAGATCAAGCATATCATCTTCGCAGAGAGAATTTCCGACTTTCCCGCCTAATGCTTTGGAGAATGTAAATGCCATTCCGCCTACGATCAGTAAATGATCGACTTTCGTCAATAAATTTTCGATGATGGTGATTTTGGTGGAAACTTTTGATCCTCCGATGATGGCCGTAACCGGTTTGGCAGCGGTTTTCAGTACTTTTTCGACGGCATCCACTTCATTTTGCATCAGTTTTCCGAACATTTTATTATCTGCGTCGAAATAGTCGGCGATCAACGCGGTGGAGGCATGAGCGCGATGTGCGGTTCCGAATGCGTCGTTCACATAAACGTCTGCATACGATGCCAATTTTTTGGTGAATTCTTTTTGACTTTCTTTTACTGCTTTTTTGGCTGCGGCTTTTTCTTCTTCGGAAGCGTCATCGGCCAACCCGCGGGGTTTTCCTTCTTCTTCGGCATAAAAACGGAGATTTTCGAGAAGCAGAACTTCTCCCGGTTTTAATGCCGCGGCTTTTTTTGCGGTATCTTCTCCCATGCAATCATCGGCAAATTGTACCGGAACGCCGAGTAATTGAGAAACACGGGGTAGAATATGTTTTAGTGAGAATTTGTCTTCCGGTCCTTTTTTGGGACGGCCCAAATGGGAACCGATGATGACGCTTCCGCCGTCGTTCAATATTTTTTTTAATGTCGGTAATGCTGCCCGGATGCGTGTGTCGTCTGTGATTTCAAAGTTTTCGTTCAACGGAACGTTAAAATCAACCCGGACAAAAGCCTTTTTCCCTGAAAAGTTGTAATTGTCAATTGTTTGCATAATGCTTATTCTAGTTAAAAGTTAAAAAATCAAGCATAAAAAGCCGGGACGAAAGATTTTGGTCCCGTAATCTTTTTTCGGCAGCCAAAATTACAAAATATTCGGTGAACGGGAGGCATATTTTTTAAGAAAGTATTGTGGGATTAAGTGCATGCCCGAATTTATTATCTGTTATTTCAAAAGCGAAGGTGTAAAGACACAAAGTCACAAAGAATTTAAACTTTGCGACTTTCCGTCTTTGCGACTCCTGCGTTTAAAATATAAATTGTTTTTTACGGCATCTTTACATTTGAAAAGGCCGGAAAACGGAATGTGGAAAAATATAATGTAAAATTAACCGATAAGTTGGGTTTGTTTTATAAAAATAAATACTTTTGTCAATTCGATGTTTTTTTATTCGATGTATTATTTAAATGGACTGTCGGATTTTATGATTCATTCAGCATATAATTGAATATGAAGGAGAAATTATTCGGATTGATTCTGTTTTTAGCTTGTTGCTTATCTTTTGATGAAATCAATGCACAAAAAAAATTGACTTATCTTACAGAAGCCGGGGCGCAAGTCGGAACGGGTGATAATGCTCCGTTTTGGCAGGTTTCGAATAAGCAGGGATTGAGTTCCATCGAACCGGATAACGGGTATTTGCGTGCCGGTGCTTTTTGGAATGAAACGCTTTCCGATAAGTTTTCTTATGATGCCGGACTTGACTTGGCGGGCGCCGTGAATTTCAATGCCGGTTTTTTTATTCAACAGGCTTATGTCGAAGCCGATTACCGGAATGTTTTTTTAAGAGTCGGAAGTAAAGAACATTACAGTGATTTCAGGAATAATCTGCTGACTACGGGTACAACCGTTTGGTCGGGGAATGCTCGTCCTATTCCGCAGGTTGATGCGGGGATAAAAGATTATATTGCTCTTCCTTTTGCAAAGTGGATGCAATTCAAAGGGGAAATTGCTTTCGGAAAATTTACCGATAATAATTATCAGAAAGATACGTATAATCAATATGACGAACATTACGGTTTTTATACGTTGAACGTGATGTATCATTATAAGAGTTTGTTTGTTAAATTTGAAGAAGAAAACAAGCCGGTTAATTTTATTTTCGGGTTTGAAATGGGAACTCAATTTGACGGAGATCCGGTTGGTAATGATATTTCGAAGGATGATTTGAAAGCTGGTTGGTGGGAAGTTCTGTTTCCTTTCGGTACAATCAGTTCCGGAAATAATCAGGTCAGTTCTTCGGGGAATTTGCTGGGCTGTTATCATTTTGTTTTGGGATATGATCAACCCGATTATAAACTAACGTTTTACAACGAGCATTATTTTGACGATCATACGGGAATGTTTTTTCACAATTGGAAAGACGGGCTTTTCGGCATTGAATATAAAAAGAAGCAAAAAAGTCTTTTCAACGGAATGGTGTGCGAATATGTGAATACCACCAATCAAAGCGGGCCGATTCTTTATGATAAAACCGGGGAAGTGCCTATTCAGGTGAGCGGAGCCGATAATTATTACAACAATTTCGGGTATCCCGGCTGGGCGCATTGGGGAATGGCGATCGGATCGCCGTTGCTGACTTCTCCGGCGTATAATCGGAACGGATATTTGGCTTTTGAAAATAATCGTACCCGGACGTATCATCTGGGTGTAAGCGGCAATATCTCCGGTGATTTTGTTTATCGGGTATTGGCTTCTTATACGCAAGGGTGGGGGACGCCTTATATTCCGTTTATTAAAAAGAAAACAAATTTTATGGGACTTGCCGAAGTGTCTTGTGTCCCTCAAAAAATTCCCGGATGGAAGGTTACGGCATCTTTGGGATTGGATTCGGGGGATTTATACGGCGATAATTTCGGCATAAATCTTTCGATACGGAAAACAGGAACTATTTTGTCTAAATAGTTAAGAATTAAGAATTAAGAATTAAGAGTTAAGAGTTTAAGGGGTAAGAGAGTTATTAAGGAAATTGGATTTTTAACGTTCAACGGATTTAAAGTGAAACTGTTTACAACATCGGATATTCGGAATTTGGATAAGTTTACCATTGAGAATGAGCCTGTTTCGTCCATTGATTTGATGGAACGGGCTGCAAGTCGTTTGGTGGATGAGATTGTTTCCCGGTATGATATTTCCCGCCGGATATTTGTTTTCGCAGGGCAGGGAAATAACGGCGGCGATGCGTTGGCTGCGGCACGCATGCTCTTTTCGAAATCCTATTTCGTCTTTGTTTATTTATGCAATCCGGGCAAAAAATTGTCGGCAGACTGCCGGATCAATAAAGACCGTTTGTTGCAGAAACCTGATGTGCAATTTACGGAGATAAGTTCTGAATTTGTTCCGCCGGTTCTTGTGGAAAATGATATTGTTATTGACGGATTATTCGGTTCCGGATTAAATAAACCCTTGGAAGGTGGTTTTGCAGGATTGGTTCGTTACATCAATGCTTCTCCGGCTACGGTTGTTTCCATTGATGTGCCTTCCGGATTGTTCGGAGAGAATACCGGCGATACGGAAAAGCAGGTGATTGTTGAAGCTGATTTGACACTTACGTTTCAGTTTCCCAAATTGTCTTTCTTTTTTCCGGAAAATGAACGGTTCGTCGGTGAGGTGAATGTTTTGGACATCGGCATACATCCGGAAGCGATTGAAAAAACGCATTCCGACTATTATTTGTCGGAAGAAAAGGACGTGGCGCGTTTACTGAAAAAAAGAGGCCGATTTTCTCATAAAGGGCATTTCGGACACGGATTATTGTTTGCCGGGAGTTTCGGGAAAATCGGGGCGGCCATATTGTCGGCGACTTCATGCTTGCGTTCGGGAATCGGTTTGCTGACCGCTCACATTCCCGAATGCGGAATGTCGGCGATGCATGCCGCGATACCCGAGTCGATGTTAAGTATCGATTCTTTTCATGAATCGGTGACTTTATTGCCTGATTTGATGCCTTATTCTGCTTTTGCCGCCGGCCCCGGGTTGGGAACAAACACTCAAACTTCCGCGTTTCTGGAAAATTTGTTGTCGGCGATTGATGATCGTCCGGTGGTTTTGGATGCCGATGCATTGAATATTATTTCAACGTGGCCCGTCATTGATCATATTTTTCCCGATCATTGTGTTTTAACGCCTCATCCGAAAGAATTTGACCGTTTGGCCGGAAAATCATCGACTTCATACAACCGCTTTATAAAAGCCCGGGAATTTGCCGGAAGGCATCGTGTTTACATTATATTGAAAGGTGCTTATACGATCATTGTATGTCCCGACGGGGAGTGTTATTTTAATCCCACGGGAAACCCGGGAATGGCCACTGCCGGAAGCGGAGATGTGCTGACGGGAATGGTGTTGTCGTTTTTGGCGCAAGGATACAACTTGAAACATGCGTCGATTTTAAGTGTGTATTTGCACGGATTGGCCGGAGATATCGCAGCCGAAAAGAAATCGCAGGAGAGCATGATTGCGAGCGACATTTCCGATTACCTCGGGGAAGCATTCAAACGGTTGTTGAATAATTAAGCAGGTTTAAGTGTGAGTTGAAGAATTAAAGAGAGGTAAAAGTTCTTGGCTCATGGTTGTATTTCGTTTATTTGTCATTTATTTTGTTCATTAATTTTCAAATTTTCATCGTCAAATTTTTTCTGCGTAGGGATTCGGATTTATGTTCTTTTCTCTTGTCATCATCGGTAGAATCATGTTATTTCTTGAAAAATCATCTGTTTTTATCGGAAAAGTAAATGACTTTTCAGGTTGTGAAAATATCTTGTAAAAAAAACGTATTTTTTTTGCAAGATATTAGGATTATTCGAATACTTGTGTATAAATTTGCTATTGAAGATAAAAACTCAATCATAATTTAACTTTTATATGGTTAAGAAGTGTGAACTAACTGAAAAATTGAAAGAATATTTTGGATTCAGCACTTTCAAAGGGAATCAGGAAGCGATCATTAACAGTGTTCTTGAAGGAAAAGATACATTTGTGTTGATGCCCACGGGGGGGGGTAAATCGCTGTGTTATCAATTGCCGTCGTTGTTGATGGACGGGACGGCGATTGTTATTTCTCCGTTGATTGCTTTGATGAAGAATCAGGTGGATGCCATGCGGAATTTCAGCACCGACGATGGGGTGGCGCATTTTCTCAATTCTTCGTTGAATCGTGTGGCGATTGATCAGGTGAAAGCCGATGTCGTGTCGGGAAAAACCAAATTGTTGTATGTCGCGCCCGAATCTTTGACCAAAGACGAAAATGTAGATTTTTTGAAACAAATAACGATATCGTTTTATGCCGTGGATGAAGCGCATTGTATTTCTGAATGGGGACATGATTTCCGTCCCGAATACAGACGCATTCGCCCCATTATCAACGAAATAGGTCAACGTCCGTTAATTGCTCTTACGGCTACGGCCACTCCGAAAGTACAACACGACATTCAAAAAAATCTCGGAATGTCGGATGCTGCGGTATACAAATCGTCTTTTAACCGGCCGAATTTATATTATGAAGTGCGCTCCAAAACCAACAGCATCGAAAAAGACATTATAAAGTATATCAAGGCGCAAACCGGGAAATCCGGCATTATTTATTGCCTGAGCCGTAAAAAAGTGGAAGAACTTGCTGAAATTTTGCAGGCCAACGGAATCAACGCATTGTCTTATCACGCGGGAATGGATTCTTCAAGACGGTCGGGAAATCAGGATGCTTTCTTGATGGAGAAGGTTGAAGTGATTGTTGCAACCATTGCTTTCGGTATGGGAATAGATAAGCCCGATGTCAGGTATGTCATTCATTACGATATTCCGAAAAGTTTGGAAGGGTATTATCAGGAAACCGGTCGCGCCGGTCGTGACGGAGGCGAAGGACAATGTATCGCATTTTATTCATATAAGGATTTGCAGAAATTGGAAAAATTTATGCAGGGAAAGCCCATCGCGGAACAGGAAATCGGAAAGCAATTGTTGCGTGAAACAGCTGCTTATGCCGAATCTTCGGTTTGCCGCCGAAAATCTTTACTCCATTATTTTGGCGAAGAATATAATGAAGATAATTGCGGGAATTGTGATAACTGTTTACATCCCAAGAAACAAGTGGAGGCTAAGGAATTGCTGATCGCTGTTATTGAAACGATTGTTGCCTTAAAAGAAAAATTTAAAGCCGACTATGTGGTTAATGTATTAATAGGTAAGGAATTGTCTGAAATTCAATCGTATAAACACGATGAGTTGGAAGTTTTCGGGAGCGGACAAGATGAAAGCGAAAAAACATGGCATGCGGTTATACGCCAAGCTTTGATTGCCGGTTATCTTGACAGGGACATCGAAAATTACGGGTTGTTGAAAATTACGCCTGCAGGACATGCTTTTTATAAAAACCCTGTTTCGTATAAAATTACGGAAGACAACGAATTTGATGATGAGAGTGAAGATGCGCCTGTTCGTGCCGGTGGTTCGTCCGGAGCGGTTGATCCTGTTTTGTTCTCGATATTGAAAGATTTACGGAAGAAAATTTCAAAAAAATTATCCTTGCCGCCTTTTGTTATTTTTCAGGATCCTTCGTTGGAGGCAATGTCCACCACTTATCCGGTCACGATCGAAGAACTGCAAAACATACCGGGTGTGGGCGCAGGGAAGGCAAAACGTTACGGAAAAGAATTTGTGGAATTGATCAAAAAACATGTGGAAGAAAATGAAATTGAAAGGCCCGAAGATTTACGTGTCCGTACTGTTGCCAATAAATCGAAATTGAAGGTGTCCATTATTCAAAATATAGACCGGAAGATTGCATTGGATGATATTGCCGATACTAAAGGGCTGGAATTTCCCGAATTACTCGACGAAATTGAGGCGATTGTTTATTCCGGAACGAAAATCAATATCGACTATTTCTTGAATGAAATCATTGATGAAGACCGGATCGACGATATTTTCGATTATTTTAAAGAATCTCAAACCGACGATATCGAGGATGCCATGAAAGAGTTAGGACCTGATTATACAGAAGAAGAAATTCGCCTGATTCGCGTCAAATTTATTTCGGAAATGGGAAACTGATCAGTTAAGAATTAAGAGTTAGGAGTTGAGAGTTAAAAAAGTATTATTAATGCGAATCACGGGTTGAGATTAGGGTTTTCTGTCCCGTCAGGGACAAAATGTCGGTAGAAATATTAAAAAAACCCGCTATTTTGTGCCGTCAGGTACAAAATGTGGTTTATTTTTGTTCTTTCCTCTTTATATTGCGTACCTGACGGCACGCTTGGTTGGTGCCG
>WRGA01000035.1 GCA_009787405.1 Candidatus Azobacteroides sp. | reverse complement strand
TTCGGTTGTAATCAAAAAATAAAAAAATGAGCCTGTTATATGATGTTGTCAGCAACTTTACGTATCCTTTCGGAAAAATCGTAAAGCGCATTTTTAAGCTGCATTTTTTCGGAATATGTGAAGTCGCCTTCGCCTCCGTTTCCGTCAATACCATTCATCTTGTTATACAGCCACGATGCCGATTTATCAAAATATCTTCGGGCTATTTTCGACCAGGTTATATCTAACCTGATGTCGCTAAGTTGTGCACTCACACTTGTTTTTTTCAATGTCGTTGTTTCCATACTTATAATGTTTTAAAACCCCGCCCGCTAAAGCGGGATTTCTTGTTTAATTCTTAATTTCATCAATCATAATATCGAATAAGTCTCTTACATATATCTCCAATGCTGTGGAGTAATTGTGTCTTGACTTTTTCAGATTTCTGAGACACTCTATCAAAGTTCTCTCTTTTTCCGTTAAAATGATTCTCTTTTTCATACTGTTTTTATTTTTTGATTACAGTACAAATATACTGTGAATTTTCACAATATTCAAATTTACAGTCAATTATTTTCATAAGAAATGCCATTTTTAAATATATTTAACAATGCGGGAACACCCGCAAAAAGGTGTAAACATGTTGGTTGGATTTGTTAATGACGGCAACATTCATTAACATATAATCACATTTCCCGAAACAAAAAAGACTTGCAATTGCATCTTTACGGCAGAGCGGGGCGGCCCGGTTTGTCTCTTTTTCTTTTTGAAAAAAGAAAAACAAAAGCTTAAATCACTAATAATGTTATGATTATTTAACAAATGAGTGAAAAATAACCTCAAAAAACGCCCTTTTTTACCCAAATTTCACCCCGAATGACAAAAAAGCCAGAAAAATATTTTTAGAGGAATGCATCCGTTTTATGTGCATAAATTTTTGATATTTCCGATGTACATACTTAATAACTACTTGTAAATCAATAAATTAATATTGTTTTGTATTGTTTTTATGTGTATCTTTACAGTATCAAAAACAAAGGGATTGAGCCCTTTAATTATTCACATTTTAATACTTAAAATTATGTCTACAAAAAAAGAAAGTGCAGCCGTTGCACAAAACGAAAAACAAGAAAACGAAAATGTTTCAATCGCTCCGGCGATAGAAACAAGTGTAACCGATTTGCAAAAGAAACTTGAAGAGCAGTTACAGGAACTTACCCGCAAAAAGAATCTTGCCGACCGCCGTCAGATTTTCATATTGAAAAGGGATAGTCTGAAAAATTTTCTGACAGATTTGGAAGCGGAAGAAATAACCGGGAATTTTGAATCCGCACAGGCTAAAATTTCATTTATATTTAAAACAGGAAGTTACCGGGAAGAAGAAAAATTTAACATTGCTATACCAGAACTGATTGTGAAGCATGCTAAATACTTGATTACTGACATTGATAAGGCCGTTGTGAACATCGAAGTCGAATTATTGGCATAAACCAAACAAAAACAGAGGGCAAATTTGAGCCTGCCCCCTGTCCGTTATTCACACATTAATAACTTAAAAAAGCTACCAATATGAAAACAAAGGAAAGAAAAAAATCCGGAACAATCACATTAAAAAGACAATATTTAGTTGAAATGAGTCAAAAAGCACGTAACCACATCAATAAAATGTTTAAAGAATCAAAGACGGAAGCTGACCGCCTTTTTTGGGCATCCCGCCGGATAAATGATGTGTTGACGATGTGGTACAGAGAGAAAACAGGTGCGGGATCATTTAAAACATTCCCGCAATGGAAAAAAGAGGGGTATAATGTAAAAAAAGGTGAAAGGCATTTTTATTATGGAGCCGGAAACAGAAAGTGTCAAGATATGAAGATTCCGGCAACGGAGAGGAACCGGCGGAAGAAAACTATGAGTTTTTTCCGATAGCGTACTTATTCTCCGATCTTCAGGTGGAAAAAACGGAAACGTCAAATGTAACGGAAGAAAAGGAGGCCGAATATGTTTGAAGTATGCGAAATAACGGTTACTTATAAGAATAAAAGAAAGCCGTCGGAAATGCCTGTGATTATGAGTGCGGAAGATGCGTAAGTTGATGAATCATGTTTTTACACATTTTATGGAACATCACGAAGAAATGTATGCGATATATTTGAATCAGGCCAATAAGTGCCTCGGAGTGTTGAAGGTTTCACAAGGCGGAATAGGAATGACAATGGCTGATCCAATAATTTTGTAATAGTCAATACTTAATCTGACAGGTTATTTTTTGAGGGTATAAACATTGTCAGATTCATGTTGTAAAAATACGTCATTTATACCATTCCTGCAAACATCATTATCCATCCTGTCGTTCTCGATACAGTTGTTCTGTTGGGCTATCTCTGCGTTATTGAGCTGTTCGATATACTTTTCCTCAGCCATCTTAATGGAATCGATGAATGTCGTCATCGGTGTTTTACCGAAACAGTATTTTCCGGAGCGGGTTCTGTTTAGGTTGTAATTGTCCATCCAAGCGTCGAGGTCAGCTTGTAATTGTTCGATCGGATGATAGATTTTCTTACGAAAAGCAATGGCATAGAACTCGTTTTGTACGGTTCTGTTGAAACGTTCGCAAATGCCGTTTGTCTGTGGACTTTTAGCTTTGATTTTTGTGTGGTCTATGTCTTCTACAGCCAAATAGAGTTCATATTCGTGATGTTCCCTTGAACCGCAATATTCCGGTACCCCTGTCTGTAAGGACACGCAGCAGGCGTAAGTCGTGCTGTTCGAAGAAGGGTATGACTCTGTCATTGGGCATGTCAGCCGCCACAAGTGCATTCTTGCGGTCATAGAGTTTGGCAAAGGCGACTTTGGAATAGGTATCTATGAATGTTTGCTGATAGATATGCCCTACGCCCTTGATATGTCCTACATAATAAGTATCCTGCGCACCCAGATAGCCCGGATGATGCGTTTCAATCTCACCATGAGCCTCTTTTTCCGCCTTGGCTTTTTCCAACGCCGCTACCTGTTCTTCCGAGAGGATGATGCCTTCCTGCGCTACTTTGGAGGATAAGGCTTTCAAGCGTTTCTGAAAGGTTGCCATGTCGTTGCGAAGCCAAATACTGCGAACTCCGCCCGGCGAAACCCCAATGCCCTGTTTCCTTAACTCGTCAGATACCCTGACTTGTCCAAGTGCCGGATTGGATATGCCCAGATCCACTACTGCCTGTTCAATACGAGCCTCGACCCTGTTTTTTATGACAGGCTTCTTGCGGGATATTTCCGCAAGCGCTAACTCCCCTCCCTCTTCGTACAGCTCCTTGAAACGATAGAAACTGTCCCGACTGTATCCCATGACTTTACATGCTTTGGATACGTTTCCCAACATCGTGGCTAATTCCAGTAACCCTGATTTGTTCTTGATGATTTTTTGTTCTGTTGTCATTGTTTTAATCTGTTTTATGTTACAAATATATTCTTTTTTTGTAACCTGTCAGATTAAGTATTGACTATTACACGAGTTCTTTTCCGTCACAAATACGGGCGGGAATATATTCAACACTAAAATCATTGTTGACAACCTGTTTTACTGATGCCATAACGTTTAATTTTTAATTGTCCGACAATCAGCATTTTCTGTTTTCCGGGTACCGGCGCAATACCGGCGCGGCATAAAACAAAAAAATGCCGTAAGTTGTTTACTTACAGCATTTTAACGGCTAAAAAGCGGAAGCGGGGGGATTCGAACCCCCGGTACGGTTTAACCCGTACGTCGGTTTAGCAAACCGGTGGTTTCAGCCACTCACCCACACTTCCAACAAATAAGGGCTTCCTTTTTGCGCGTGCAAAGATAAGCGATTGTTTTTAACTTCTCAAAGTTTTACGGTAAAAAATATGAACGTAACTTTTCGGTGTCGGCAAAATATCAATGGATTAAATATTCGAGAGCCCGTAAAAATGATTAAATTTGTCGGCAAAATCTTATTTTTTCTCATAAAATGACATTAGAGCAGATTCGGTCGGTGTACTTTTTGGGTGCCGGAGGTATCGGGATGAGCGCATTGGTTCGATATTATTTACATAAAAAAAAGAACGTTGCGGGATATGACCGCACCGAAACATTTTTGACGAAACAATTGAATGCGGAAGGCGCCGACATCCATTACGAGGATTCGGTGAAAAATATTCCGGAGTATTGTCTGAATAAAGACACGACGCTGGTTATCGTAACTCCGGCCGTTCCGGAGGATCATTCGGAACGGATGTTTTTCAGGGAGAATGGTTTTACGATGATTAAACGGGCGCAAGCGTTGGGTGAGATTTCAAACGAAAGCAAAAGCCTGTGTATCGCGGGAACGCATGGAAAGACGACCACATCGAGCATGACGGCGCATTTGTTTAAACAATCGCCGCTCGATTGCAACGCTTTTTTAGGCGGCATTCTGAAAAATTATGGCACAAACCTGCTGCTGTCGGACAAAAGTGAATATACGGTGGTCGAGGCAGACGAATACGATCGTTCGTTTCACCGGCTGAAACCGTACATGGCGGTGATTACGTCTGTCGATCCCGATCATTTGGATATTTACAAAACGCCTGAAGCGTATAACGAAAGTTTTCGTAAATTTACTTCATTAATTCGTCCGGGCGGAAGTCTGATCGTTAAAAAAGAGTTGAATTTTATACCCCGTGTGCAGGATGATGTGAAAATATACACGTATTCGTCGGGGTCGGAAGGTGATTTTCATACAGAGAACATCCGTATCGGCAACGGCGAAATTATTTTTGATTTCGTGACTCCTCAAAACACCATAAAAGACATATCATTGGGGGTTCCCGTAAGAATAAACATCGAAAACGGAGTGGCGGCGATGGCGTTGGCTTGGTTGAACGGTATTTCCGGCGATGAAATCCGGAAGGCCATGGCTTCGTTTCAAGGAGCCGAACGGCGGTTCGACTTTCACCTGAAAACGGATAAAACCGTGTTGATCGACGATTATGCGCATCATCCCGACGAGTTGAAAGCGAGCATTACATCTGTCAGGGAATTATATCCCGGACGAAAAATCTCGGTGATTTTTCAGCCGCATTTGTATTCGAGAACGCGGGATTTTGCCGGTGAATTTGCAGAAAGCCTCTCGTCGGCCGACGAAGTGATTTTGACGGATATTTATCCGGCACGGGAATTGCCGATCGAAGGTGTGACGTCTCAAATCATTTTTGACCGTCTCAACGTTCCGGAAAAATACCTATTGACCAAGCAGGAAATTATTCCTTTTGCGGAAAAACATGATTTTGATGTTTTGTTGATGGCCGGCGCAGGAGACATCGAAAATGTGGTTCAGCCGATGAAAAAGTTGTTGATTGCAAAGTTAAAAAATCAAAATATCAACGAATGAAAAAAGCGCTTATCATTCTTTCCATTGCTTTGATTGCCGGTTATGTGGTTTTTGCGGTCATAAAGTTTTCCGACAAGCCGGAAGAAGAACTTTGCAAGGGCATGAACGTGCAGGTAACAGACAGCGCTTCGATTCAGTTTATCAAGACAAAAGATGTCGAACTCTTTTTGAAAAAGAACCGGCTGATTCCGGTCGGAAAAAGAATAAAAGATATTAATACCGAAGATATCGAGTGTAAGCTCAAAACCATTCCGATTATCGAAACGGCCGAATGTTATCGTTCGCCCGACGGCATCGTTCATATCCGGGTGACTCAACGAAATCCGATCATGCGGATCATGTCAAATTCGGACGATTATTATATTGACGAGAATTCCCGGATTATTCCCGTTTCATCGAATTTTATCGTGTTTCTGCCCGTTGCCACCGGTAATATAGATAGCGTGTATGCCAAAACGACGTTACGCGATTTTGCGGTTTTTTTGAAAAAAAGTGACTTTTGGACCGCACAAATCGAACAGATAGACGTTATGCCGAATAAAGATGTCGTTTTAATTCCGAGAGTGGGCGATCATCAAATTCTGTTGGGTAGTTTGGACCGGTTCGAAGATAAATTGAACCGGTTGATGGTGTTTTACCAAAAAGGGTTAAGCGAAACCGGTTGGAACAAATATGATAAAATCGATTTGAAATTCGGTGATCAGATTATTTGCACAAAAAAATAAAAAATGTACTCATGAAATATGTTGCAGCCATAGATTTAGGAACATCTAAAATAGTGGGAATGATTGCTCAAAAGGAGGGCGATGAATTGACTGTTTTGGCGGTGGAAAGGGAAAATACCGTTTCTTCGGTGAAAAGAGGATACGTGCATAATATCGGTGAATTGGCTTTGAAGATCAAACGGATTGTCAAAAAGCTGGAAAATAAATTCGGAAGGCCGATCGCGTATATTTATGTAAACATAAACGGGCAATCGCTCAGAACGGAAAACAATACCATCACTTACTCGGCAAAAAATGACGAACCCATTACCCGGGAATTGTTGGAAAAACTCCGGAATAATGCGGGAAAGAAACAAATCCCTTCCGGCGAGGTTTTGGAAGTGGTCGATCCCGAATACTTCATCAACGGTGTGCGGGAATTGTCGCCGATCGGTGTTTTTTGTCCGCAAATCGAATGCCGGTACAAGCTGATCGCAGGTAACCCGTTATTTAAAAAGAATATCAACCGATGTTTTTCCGAAATCGGCGAAACGGAAATCGCCGGTTATATCATTTCGCCTTTGGCAACCGCCGCCGCCGTTTTGTCGGAAAAAGACAAGGAATTGGGATGTGCGCTGGTCGAATTCGGGGCGGGAATCACCTCATTGTCCGTATATAAAGGAGGTCTTTTGAGGTATTTGGTGACCATTCCTTTCGGAGGCGGGAATGTTACCCACGACATCACGTGTTTGAATGTAACGGCCGATTATGCCGATCGGTTAAAATTCGAAATCGGTAATACATTCAATCCTCACAGCACGGAAAAAGGGAAAAAAATACGGTTGCAATCGGCGGATATTGGCGGCGATGCTCCCGAAATCGATGTGCGGAAATTGAACGAATGTATTCATGCCCGCGAAAATGAGATTATCATGAATGTTCTGAATCAGTTGAACGGATCGGGATATAATGATAAATTGGGGGCAGGAATTGTTATTGCCGGCGGCGCTTCGGAAATGAACGGATTGACCGAATTGTTTAAAAGTCTGACGCCTCATGAAATCAGAAAAGCCGATTTAATGATTCCCATCGATTCGGCTCGTCCGGATATTTTGGTGTACCCCGGTTGTGAACAGATACTCGGCATGCTTTGGCTGGCCGATAAAAGTTGTGTCAAGGAGCCGGTGATTTCGGAACAACATCCCTCCGAATCTAACGATGAAAAGGTCGAGAAAAAGCCCGTAAAAATACAGCAAAAACAACCGAAAAATAAAAAAGGCATTTTCGACCGGTTAAGCGGATTCGGCGGCATAGTCTCCGGATTTCTTTTCGAAGATGAAAATTCGGGATTTAATGATGATAATGATGATGATGAAAACGATAATCAAAAAAAGTAACAACTAAAAGGAAATAAAATTTCCACTTTTTATCTTATAACATAACATTATACGATTATGCCTAAAGATGCTATATTGGATTATGCTTTTGAAACGACTTCACCGTCGATTATTAAGGTGGTGGGAGTAGGCGGCGGCGGCGGCAATGCGGTAACCCACATGTACAAACAGGGAATTCATGACGTAAGTTTTGCCTTGTGCAATACCGACCGGCAAGCGTTGTTGAAATCTTCCGTTCCTTCAAAACTGCAACTGGGACCGGGACTCGGATCCGGAAACAGGCCCGACATAGCCCGGGAAATTGCCGAAAAAGATATCGAAGAAATCAGGCAATTGCTCGACGACGGAACCAAAATGGTGTTCATCACTGCCGGAATGGGAGGGGGAACAGGTACCGGCGCCGCTCCCGTGATTGCCAAAGCTGCGCATGAATTGGATATATTGACGATCGGAATCGTCACCATTCCTTTTGCTTTCGAAGGTCGGCGAAAGATTTTGAAAGCATTGGGAGGCGTAGAAGAAATGGCTAAATACGTGGATGCCTTATTGGTGGTGAATAACGAGCGGTTGCGCGAAATTTATTCTGATCTTACGGCTCCCAACGCTTTTGCCAAAGCGGATGATACGCTGACGATCGCGGCGAAAGGAATTGCCGAAATCATTACATTGCCCGGAGATATCAACCTCGACTTTGCCGATGTCAATACGACATTGAAGGAGGGCGGCGTCGCCATCATGAGTACCGGTTACGGCGAAGGTGAAAACCGGGTGGCAAAGGCTTTTGAAAATGCATTAAATTCTCCGTTGTTAAATAATAATGATGTGTTTAAATCGAAAAAGTTATTGTTTAATATTTATTACGGAGATAATGAATTGATGACCTATGAATTTGATGAGGTCGATAATTTTACCGAACAATTCGATGAAAATATCGTGGATGTGATTTGGGGGATGGGGAAAGAAGCCGGACTCGGAAATCAGGTGAAAATTACGCTCCTTGCTTCCGGATTTGATTTTTCGAATCTGCCCGGGCAAATTTCAGGCAGAGGCAAAGACGATAAAGAGCCGCACGGGGGGAAAGATCCCGGTTCGAAAGATGAACAAGAGAAAATCGGAAAATACTATATCCGGAGTTCGGAACCGGTCATTCTCACCGTCGAACAAATGGATGACGACGAATTGATCGCCGAGATGGAAGCAGTACCTTCTTTTCTCCGGAATGCGAAAACATCGGCCAAAAGCATGCTTCAATCTAAAAAAGCGAACCAGGCACCTCCGAAAAAAGAAGACGACGGCATAATACGATTCAGTTAAGAATCAAGAATCATTCCGGGAAATTAAAGGATATAATTATTAAAAATAAACTACTGCTGGTGCGTTAAGTTTTAAAAATAATTTATAATTAATTGATATATAATAAAATACAAGCGTTCTTTGATTTTTTGATTTGAAATGAAAAGTA
>WRGA01000034.1 GCA_009787405.1 Candidatus Azobacteroides sp. | reverse complement strand
CCGTCCCGCCGGGGACAACATATTGGTAAAAGGAGAATTCCGCCGGAGACTAAAGTCCCGTCAGGGACGTAACGTGAAGAAGAAAACATTTTGTCCCTGACGGGACAAGGGGTGAAAAGGTGTGGTGTTTTCTACCGATATAATGTCCCCGGCGGGACAAAAAAAGACGAATATTTTTGAAACATTGACACATTTTTACATCTCCCTGCAGGGAGAGCCGGGCATAACATCCGATAATCATTATAATCTTTTTATCAACGGACAACAGGTTCATTCCGATTCTCTTTGATTATTACCGACATTTTCTTTAAAAACACCCGATCGTATCAAATATTACACTTTTTAGAACAAAATATACCCCTTTCGAGTCCGGAAGTGTTTTTATTTTTGCCATATTTTAAAAGAGTTTTCTTTCATGCAAATATTCTAGGCTCAGGTGCTTTAATATTTGTTTGTTTTTTGTTATAATTAAACGCCTTATCTTTACCATAAAATAAACAGATTATATTGCATCATAAAGAATTGAAACAAGACTATATGGTTAAAAAAAAATTATTGGACGCATTTTTATCAGGTGCATTTTTATGTGCACTTTTTGTAATCGGAATGTCATCTGCAAAAGCCGGCAACAACCAATCAACGACTGCAGATCTTTATAAGAATTTACCGTTTAAAATGGACGAAATCAAAAAACCTGTTTTTCCGGCATATCTCGTGAAAATAACGGACTTTGGCGCTGTGGGAGACGGAATAACGTTGAATACCAAGGCTTTTGCCGAGGTAATTAATACTGTTTCGCAAAAAGGCGGCGGAACCATAATTATTCCTTCGGGCGTGTGGTATACCGGGCCTATTGTATTGAAAAGTAATGTAAATTTACAAACCGAAGAAGGTGCTTTGATTGTTTTCAGTTCTGATTTCAACGATTATCCGTTAGTCTCAACCGTATTTGAAGGTGTGGATACGAAACGATGTCAATCGCCGATATCCGCAACAGGAGCCACAAATGTCGCTATTACGGGAAAGGGTGTTTTCAACGGTTCCGGAGATGCTTGGCGACCGGTTAAAAAAGAAAAATTGACTGCCGGGCAATGGAGAAATCTGGTGGCATCGGGAGGTGTCTTGAATTCAAGCAAAAACACGTGGTTTCCGTCCGAGAGTTCGCTGAAAGGCAATAAAAATGCCGATATGAATGTGCCGAATGCTCAAACCGACGAAGAATGGGCAGCCGTAAAAGATTTTTTACGTCCCGTGATGTTGAATTTAACAGCATGCAAAAACGTGTTGCTGGAAGGTGTCATTTTCGAAAATTCTCCTTGCTGGAATTTACATCCTTTCGCGTGTGAAAATATTATTCTCGAGAATTTGACCGTTCGCAATCCGTGGTACGCTCAAAACGGAGACGGATTGGATCTGGAATCATGCAAAAATGCGTTGATTATCGGATGCAATTTCGATGTCGGCGATGACGCCATTTGCCTCAAATCCGGCAAAGACGAAAACGGCCGTAAGCGCGGAATCCCTTGTGAAAATGTCGTTGTAAAAGGATGTACTGTTTTTCACGGTCACGGAGGTTTTGTCGTCGGCAGTGAAATGTCGGGAGGCGTTCGCAACGTGGATGTTTCCGATTGTCAATTTATCGGAACGGATGTGGGGCTGAGATTTAAAAGTCGTCGGGGACGCGGTGGAATCGTGGAGAATATTTACATCAACAGAATCAATATGATCAACATTCCGGCCGAACCGTTATTATTTGACTTGTATTACGGGGGTAAATCGGCGTTGGAAGCTATGGAAGACGACGACGAAGATCAACAAAAAGACGACAAAGTCATTCCTCCCGTAACCGAAGAAACGCCTTCTTTCAAAAACATCTACATCAAAGATATTGCCTGCCGGGGTGCCGGCAGAGCTATGTTTTTCAATGGATTGCCGGAAATGAATATTCAAAATATTCATATTGAAAATGCAACCATATCCGCAAAAAAAGGTGCGGAATTGCATGAATCAACCGGGGTGACGTTAAAAAATGTGCATATCGTTCCCGCATCCGGTCCGGTTATTTTGCTGAATAACGTCAAAAATCTGACCGCCGATAATTTAACCTATCCGCCCGGTATACAAAATCCGATTTCAATTAAAGGTGAATTCTCCAAAAACATCAAAATATTTACTCCATATTTTGATGTTCAGGAAAGATAATGTATATTTGCACCCGAAAAATGCGAAAGTAGCTCAGTTGGTAGAGCATAACCTTGCCAAGGTTAGGGTCGCGGGTTCAAGTCCCGTCTTTCGCTCAAGAAAAAAGCGGCAAAAACGTCGCTTTTACTTTTCCTGCCCGGATGGCGGAATTGGTAGACGCGCTAGTTTCAGGGACTAGTATAAGTAATTATGTGCAGGTTCGAGTCCTGTTCCGGGTACCAGAATATTACCATTTACAGTTGTTTTTATAAATGTGTATCCTTTAATCAAAAAATATTGCCCGGGTGGTGGAATTGGTAGACACGCTACTTTGAGGGGGTAGTGAGGGTTACCTCGTGTGAGTTCGAGTCTCGTCCCGGGTACATAAAAAGGCCGGCAGCTAAAGGTTGTCGGTCTTTTATTTTTCCCCGCATCTCATCGTAAAGCAAAAAGAGTTTACATGCCTTGATGTAAACTCTTTTTGCTAAATAACAAGTATATTTATAAAAAATACCTTTCGAGATATTCCCGAAAATTATTCTGCGGCAGGTGCTTCTTCAGACGTTGCGACTTCGACTGCCGGAGCTTCTTCCGATTTGGCGTCGGCTTCGGCTTTTGCTGCTTCGGCTCTCTTCTTGGCCACCGCTTCGGCTTTTGCCTTATTTGTTTTTTGTTCTTCTTCCAATCGTTTTTTATCGGCAATTTTAGCTGTTTCGCTCAATTTTGCTTTTATCGATTGGACATTCGATTGTTTTTTGTCCAACCAATCATTGAAACGTTTTTCAGCTTCCACTTCATCAAAAGCTCCTTTTTTCACACCGCCTTGCAAGTGCTTTTTCAATAAAACTCCTTGTTCCGAAAGGATGTTTCTTGTAGTATCCGTCGGTTGTGCTCCGACATTCAGCCAATACAAAGCTCTCTCGAAATTCAAATCTATTGTAGCAGGATCTGTGTTCGGGTTGTAAGAACCTATCCTTTCAATAAATTTACCATCTCGTGGCGCCCTGCTGTCTGCAACTACAATTTTGTAGAACGCATATCCTTTGCGTCCGTGTCTTTGTAATCTGATTTTTGTTGCCATTTAAAAAGTGATTTTAAAATTTTGATTTTTGCATTAGCGGCGCGAAGGTAGTATAAATTATTGAAAATGCCAACAATTTGCGCAGGTAAAAAGTAGCAATTCCCCGACTCATCGAATATAGCGGTTTTATCGTCAGTCTTTTTTCATGAAAAACGCCCGTTTTTCTTCCGGAAATTTTTCGATGGCATAACGAAGCATGGTGCGCGGCATCCGGGTGTAATGTTTTTGCAGGAATTGTGTCAGCCGGTCTTCATCTTTTTTGCCGGCTTCGCGAAGCATCCATCCGACGGCTTTATGGATCAGATCGTGTTTATGTTCCAATAATTTTTCCGACAGCAGGAAGGTATCATTCAAATCATTTCTCCGGATAAACGCAAAGGTGGAAACAATAGCAATGCGCTGTTCCCAAAGATTTTTGCTCCCGCTTAACTGATACAACGGGCTTCTGTCTTTGTCGATCAAATATTCGCCGACAATATCTCTACAGGACAAATCGACCAAATCCCAATTGTTGATATATGTTGTATGATTCAAATAAACTTCATAGATTTGTCGGCGAAGGGTTTCTTCCGCCTTTTTAAATTTTTCCGTCAAAATAAGCAATGCACATAATCGGCATTCATGCCAAGGATCTTTCAGCAGAGAAATGATTTCCGTCATCCCGATTTCCTTGTTTTGTTTGGCAACCACCCGGATCAGAGGCACCAGTATTCCGAGAAACTTATCCCCCTCTCCGTATTCTCCTTTTCCCGTTTTAAAAAAACGTTGTAAAATGGATACTTTTTTTTCATCTGCGATGTTTATCAATTGAATTTTTACATCTGATGCAATCATATAAAATTGTTACTTTTTACTTGTTATTCAAATCAGGATAACTGACCCGGGTATGATAAATGGTTTTTAATTTGGAGATAAAAATTTCTTTTATGGTTTCCACATCTTTAAAGGTTAACGGGGCGTTTTTCAACAATCCTTCTTCCAACCGGCTGTCGATGATCCGATTGACCAACAAGGAGATGGATTCGTCGGTATATTTAGGAAGGCTGCGGGAAGCGGCTTCCACAGCATCGGCCATCATCAATATGGCTGTTTCTTTGGTGAACGGATTTGGACCGGGATAGGTGAATTTTTCTTCATTCACCGGTTTATCCGGATATTGGTTTTTGAAGGAATGATAAAAATATTTCGCCTTTCCTTTTCCGTGATGCGTGGCGATAAAATCGACAATTTGTTGCGGCAGACCGATTTTGGACGCAATTTGCAATCCGTCCGATACATGTTTGATGATAATTTCCGCACTTTTTTCATAGGGTAATCCGTTGTGCGGATTGACTCCCTGCGTCTGATTTTCGGTGAAATAAATCGGATTCTCCATTTTTCCGATGTCATGGTAAATGGCTCCCGTACGAACCAACTGCACATTGGCCCCGATTCCGGCTGCGGCATCCGCGGCCAGATTGGACACTTGCAGGGAATGATGGAATGTTCCGGGCGCCGTTTCGGATAATTTACGCAAAATAGGCTGATTGATGTTCGACAATTCCACCAACGTCACACCCGATATAAATCCGAATGTTTTTTCGAAAAGATAGATTAACGGATAAGTGAAAAGCACCAACAATGCATTAATCAGAAAATAAAAAAACATATTCACATTTATTTTCGACCACACTCCTTCCATTGCCAAGGTATAGGCCGGATAAATGATGGAATAGGCCGCAAAGATAAATATGGCGCAGGCAAAAATCTGGGAACGTTGAGACAATTCCTTTAAACTGTACACGGCGATAATTCCGGCAGCCAATTGCAGCAGAACAAATTCAAATGAGAAAGGCGCCGTCAATGATGAAATGAAAATGGTGACGATATGAGCCGTCAGCGCCGTGCGGGAATCGAAAAATGTACGGATGATGATCGGCAATATTGCAAACGGGATGACATAGACATTGAATAGTTTCAGCGATGCATTTATTTCGTTCAACAAACAAAAAATCGTAATCATCATCAATAAAAAAGTGAATCCGGTTTTCTTCCGATAAATTTCCGGACGAAACAACCACAAGAATCCCGGCAAAATCAGCATAATACAAGCCACCAGCAAAATCTGTCCGAATAAAATCAGGTTGCTCTCCGAACCGGAAGTGATTCGTTTTTCGACGGATATTTGCAACGACCGAAGCACAGCATACGTATGTTTGTCGATGATTTCTCCCCGCTCCACGATTTTTTCCCCGGTTTGCACCATCCCCGATGTTTCGGATATTTTTTGGAGCATCTGTTCTTTTACTCCTTCGGACATTTTCTCGTCATACTGCAAATTTTCGGCTAAATAAGTATTGATGTTGAAACTCTGCAAAATATTTTTATCCAATGATGCGGGAGCATGATCAACTATTTCCTCATACGCCCGTTTTGTCGTATACAACTGTGATACCGGATATTCTTTTCCGACATTGTCTTTAACGACAAAAACAGATGTTGTTCCCGATTTTTGTAATTCGCTGTATTTATCGGAAGAAATAACGCCCGATGAATAGATTTTGTCCAATTCGGATTTGACATACCGGAAATATTCCTGCGGGGTTGTCGCCGCAAACAGCCGGTCGTAATTATCCTCAAATTGCCGTTCCTGCAACTTGGCAATGCCGTCCATCCATTTATAATAAGGTTGAAAAGTCTTTAAAAGACTGTCTTGTTCGCGTTGCAACCGGTCTTCGGATTTATAAATCGGAAAATCGAACGACGCGGTCAAAAAATCGTATTTCCAAGGTTTACCCTCTTGAAACTGATAGTTGAATTTCACCTCGCGGGGCAAAACGTAGATGATCAATCCGCAGGATATGACCATCAATATTATTTTCGTCAGGATATCTTTTCGTTTCATCTTACAGGTTAAGATTAAGATATGGCACGTATCGAATTTATACGTCCTAAAAATCGTTTTTATGCATATCAAGCCAACTTTTGAGGCCTTTTTTGACCGACGTCAATCCGAATTTTTCCGGATCTATTTCTTTGCGGGGCAGAAAAAAAACCTCAGCCACATCGTCATTTGCCTGTAACCGGTCGCTGTTTTTCACTTCGCATTCAAAAAACAAATCCAACGTATGAACCGTGAATCCGGAATATGGATAAATATTCGGCAACGAAAACAGGTAACGCACCGTCGAAATCTCCAACCCCGTCTCTTCTTTTATTTCCCGGATAACCGCTTCTTCACCTGTTTCGTTTAAATCGACAAATCCGCCCGGAAGATCCAACGTGCCTTTTGCCGGTTCTTTTGCCCGCCGGCAAACCAATAAACCGCCGTCTTTGCCGGTGATGAAAGCAACCACCGACGCCGATGAATTGTAATAATAAACGAAATGGCAATCGGCGCACTCTTTCGACTTTTCGTTGTGTATTTCAAATCGTTTGCCGCCGCATTTTGGACAATGGGTGAACAAAGATAACGGGTGTTCCGGTTGTTGCATCATTCGGATTACGTTTTAATCATTCGGATTAGGGCAAAGTTACGGATAATTTGATAAACCGGTATATCCTCCACCTACAATTATTTTCAAGCCGCCCGGCATTGCATAAACAAAAAATAATCGTACCTTTGCAGCCAAAATGCGGCCGTGGCGTAATTGGCAGCCGCGCCGGACTTAGGATCCGGTGCCGGGAGGCGTGGGGGTTCGAGTCCCTTCGGCCGCACAAATAAAAAATGAAAAATATAGCAAATCTCTGAAAACTAAATGGGGGTCAGAGGTTTTTTTATTTCCGGAAAAGCGAAAAAGCGAAATTCGGCATGTTTTCATTTAATTAATGTGCTACGTAAAAAAACAAAGTGTCAAAAGATTGGAAAGTACCTATCTGTATGAGAATTACGGTAGACAAACAATCTGTATTTTTGAGCCTAAAAGAAATTACATGTGCCTGACCACTTTTCATTCACAATTTAGGGCAATCGGAGTAAATTACAATCAGGTATAAGCTGTTAAAGTTAAAAACTACTTTTTGGGAAAAAACAGCTTTAGTTTTGCTTTATAAGCCGGAGGAATAAGCAACGATAGAATTGGTTACGATTAACCGGCAAATTATGGATTTGACGAGGGAATTTGAGATAAAGCATTCAAGTAGATAAGATTGAAATTTGTTTTATCATTGAGTTGTATGATAAATTTTTCAAAACTGTCTTTCCAAAAATGGTTGAACGATTGGGTATAGTTTATACGCTTGTCGAAATGGACTTTATTATCCATTCTATTTAATAGAGTATTGGGGTGTTTGGAATATACGTTCTTTGTTCTATTTGTTATTTATGGGTAACCCGCCGTATTCTATCGGGCAAAAATCGGCAAACAACAACGCGCAAAACCAATCCTACCCAAAGCTTGATGCAAAAATTGCAGATGCCTACAGTTTTCTTCGACAGGACTGAACAAATCGCTTTACGACGCTTACATTAAAGCGGTTCTCCGGAGTGCCGACAGGTTGGGAAACAACAATGCGGCGCATGGCTTGACGGCAACAGCACAGACGGTTTCCGTAAATGTTTGGAGAAAGATTTTTCAACTATTTATGTGTTCAATTTACCCGAAAATCAGCGGACAAGCGGTAAATTATCCCACAGAGAAAGCGGGATAATTTTCGACTCGGGCAGCCGCACACCAATTGCAATAACGATTTTGGTAAAAAAATTAGAATAAAAAAAATGATATTCTAATTTTAATGCTTGTTTTTAGAATAACATGGTTCTTACTCTAAAAAAAGTGATGATTTTTAGAATAAGCACTATCTTTGTACTAATTTTTAAAGAAAAATTAGAATATGAAAAATTTTAAAGCAGGAATATATACCAGTCAGAACAATTACAAAAGTTTTCAGCCGGAATTGTTAAATCGGCAGTGGCAAATTGACGATATGTCGGTGTTTACCTTATTGAGCAAAGCAGACAGGTTTCTCGGTCGACTTGATATGTATTCAGAATATGTTGATATTGATCTGTTTATACAAATGCACATTGCAAAAGAGGCTACGCAGTCGTCAAAAATTGAAGGTACGCAAACTCGAATGGAAGAGGCATTTTTGAACAAGGCAGATGTGCAGGCAGAAAAACGGGACGATTGGGAAGAAGTTCAAAACTACATTCAAGCAATGAATGAGGCAGTAAATATGTTGCACACTTTGCCATTTTCCTCACGGTTAATAAGGCAGGCACACAAAATCTTGCTGCAAGGAGAAGTGCATGGACAGCACAAACAGCCGGGCGAATTTCGCCGCAGTCAAAACTGGATTGGCGGCGCATCGCTCTCGGATGCCGTTTTTATTCCGCCTGTACATACCGAAATTGACAACCTGATGTCTGATATTGAGTATTTTGCAAATGCACAAGACGATAATTTGCCCGATTTGCTCAAAATAGCAATGATACATTATCAGTTTGAAACCATACATCCTTTTCTTGACGGCAACGGCAGAACAGGGCGATTGCTCATTACGCTCTATCTTGTGAGCAAAGGTATTTTGAAACGCCCGATTTTATATCTCTCTGATTTTTTTGAAAAACACAGAACATTGTATTTCGACAATCTGATGCGAGTTCGCACGCACAATGATATGACGCAATGGCTCA
>WRGA01000033.1 GCA_009787405.1 Candidatus Azobacteroides sp. | reverse complement strand
CCCGCCTGTGTTACGCTCGTTTTTACCGCCGCCCCCGTTCTTTCGATGTCGGTTTCGGTGACATAAACTTTAATTTTTCTTAATTTCTCGTCGGTTCTTTTGTTGATGTAATCGATGATCTCTGCATCCGACATCCTTTGTTTGGCTTGCCGGGCCAATATTTTGTCCGGTGTGTCGGGAGTGGGCACCGGATAAAACGGCCCCCAGACACTCGGATCGATCTTTCCGCCGCCTGCGAATCCGGGAACGCCTATCGACCGGAATGTGGTATCGCCGCCGAGCGCCTTTTGCTGCGTTTCGTTCAGGATAACCTCCCCTTTTTTGACGGTGGCCAGAATATCGTCTCCGTTCGACAACGTTGTGATGTTTTTATTGTAGCGGATTTTTCCGTTGGGGAGTTTTTCGTATACCTTTCCTCCGCCGGCGAATTGTTGGGCGTTTATTTCCGCTATCTTTACCATGGTCGTCGCCACCAAAGCGGCCGAAAGTATTGAGGCTTTCACGACGTTCACTCCCGATTGAGCCCAAATGCGTGCCACACCCAAAGCCATTTCCATAAGGGCCTGTTTGCGTTTGATGTCCTTGTCTTTCTCGAATGCCTGCCGTTGGGCTTCCGTTTTTTGCCGTTCATACTCTTTGTCTATCTGGGCCTTTCTTTTTTCATACGCCTCCTCCGATATGATTCCCTTCTGCTTCCGCCTTTCCAAAGAGGATTCTTCGGCGCTTTTGGCATCGTCGATCCGTTTGGTTTCGTTTTCGAGCCGTCTGCGGTTCCCCTCCGCCTGAATATTGAACAACGTGTCGGCGATTTCGGATGCCAGCTGAAAGGCCTTTTCTTTCAACAGTTCGACATTTTCGTCGTCCATTCCGAGCATTTTCGCCAACGGAGTCTGCCGTTTTTGCTTGTCGGCCAAAACACCGATCTCGTCGTATATCTCTTTCAGACCGTTTTTATACTTCTCCGAATCCTGTTTGGTAAGGTTACCGGCATCACGCTTCAGCTCCATTTCTTTTTTGAGGAGTGCGAACCGGTCTTGTGCGTTGGCCAGATGGAGATCCGCCAACGCTTTTTCCCGCTCTGACCGGTCGGATACGGTGGCGTTTATAATATCCTTTTCCGATTCATAATTTATCCGTAATTTTTGCTGCTCTTTGGCAATGTTTTCGTTTATTTTTTCATCCTGCAGTTTCTGCTTCTTATCAATAACCTCCTTGGTCAACTGCAAATCGGCTTCGTTGTAGTTTTCCGATGCTGTCAGCCGTTCCTGATATGTTTTGATTTCATCGATGGTGTAATTGTCGAGAAGTTTCTTTTTCTCGTTGTAGGCTTTTTTTTGGATCATTACTTCTTGATATGCCGCCTCAACCCCTAATTGTTCCCTTTGACTGTCTAACTCGTTTAATTCCTCCGGCTTGATCCCTTTCGTCTTTTTTGCTTCATCTATTAATTTCTGCTGCTCTGTCAGCTTATCCTTAAGTTGTTCTATTTCTTTTTTGTCGGCCTGTTCCTGCAATTTTAATTTTTGTTCGATTCCTTCGGCTTGAATCTTTATCTCGTCTTCATTATTTTTCCAAACCAAATCATGAATGATCTTAGCATTGTTTTTTATCAATTCGTTCCGTTTTTGCGCCGCGTTTGTCAACTCCCTTTCTTCGGATTTGCCGGAACCCTTGCCGGCTTTCTTCGGATCCTCATAAGCGGCAAGATTCTTTTGCGCTTCCGCCCTGTCTTCTTTTGCTTTTTTATAGTCTCTTTCATAACCGATGTTTTTCTCGTACTCCTTATTGGGCTGTCCGGCAAAAACGAGACTTTTACCGGCTTTTAAAGCATTCAATTTATCGACCGGGATATTTTCGATCGCCTTCTTCGCATCGGAAGCCACTTTATCCCAGTATTCTTTGTTTTTATCGACTGAATCTCCGGTCGCCCCCCCATTGAGAAGATTTTTGATTTCAAGTATTTTTTTATTGAATATATTCAGACTTTGAATATTCATCCATGTTTGAGGATCGAATTTACCCCATATTTCATTGTTGTTTTTCAGGTATATCGATGAATCCCTTAAAATATAATTCAAGTCCTCTGTTTTAGGGAGGGTTTTTCTGATTTCATCCGCTTGTTTTTCGTAATAAGTCAACTGCCGATTAAGCATTTCACGTTTTTCATCTTCGGAAAGAAGCTGACGTTCGGCTTCCCGTTGATTTTCCTCGCGTTGTTCCTTTTGCTTCTTTAATGCTTCCACATGGCGATATAGTACGTCCCTTGTGCTTTCGGTTGTATTGAATGTTTTATCAACCCACCCCAATGAGTCTCCCAACAGTTCATTTATTTTTTCAATTTCCTTTTGTATGGGAAGAACACCCACGTAGACCTTTACGGAACTCATTGCCTTATCCAAAGATTCCAGAGCTTTTTGATATTGTTCCAATTCGTCGTCTTTCGAAGCAAAATCAGCATCATTAATGGCTTTATTCAGCAATTTCTGTTGTTCAGTCAGACTCATTGTTTTAAAGGCGGCCAAATCCATATTTTTAAGCTGCTCCGGAAACTTACCCTGCAACTCCCTGTATTTTTCGATTTGTTCGACCGTTGCCCTTGTTTCGTCATTAATGACGGAGACGAGTTTTTGGGTTTCATTGCTGAGATCGTCTTTTCTTTTAGCCGCATTTTCCATTGATTTATTAAGCAAATTTTGTGCCTGCTCTTGTGTGGATGTCGCTTGAGACCAAATATAAATTCCTCCTGCAACGGCCATTATACCCGCCATTATCCATCCCACAGGGGTGGCGAACAGTGTTACGGCAAATTCTTTCAGGGCCAATGAAGCGGCCCTTATATTTCCCTGCAAAAACAATTGTGCTGCCGCCAATAAATAAGTTGATGCGGTTGCAGTCCTATTCGCAGCCGTATTGACTATTACCGCTCCCGTATGGTCGTATAGAACACTTGTTGATGTTCTGATTGCAACGGTTCCCGCTATTTTAGCCTGTGTACTTGCAATTTCGGCAACCGTAGCGGCAAGTTTGGCTTTTGCCTCTTCCATGGTTGCGACGGTTGTAAGTTTTTTCCATATGAGTGAGCGATTGGCCCAAATCTCCTCCAGCTTTGCGGCCGCTATATATGAATAAACCGCAGCGGTGATCCCCCCCAGCACTTTAATGAAAACCCATAAAGCATCGGTATTTCTTGCTATCCAATTCAAAGCGTCTCTTGCACTTTCGGCCAGAGGTGAAAGTAAATTCGACAGTTTTTTTGTGGATTGGTTTCTCAGATTTTCCCATGCCGCGGTCAATTGACCTGCTTTCTCGGAGGCAATGTCTGTCGATTGCCCGGCTTTTACCATTTCCTCTTCGATAATCTTTCCCACAGCTTCGGCCATTTGTCCGACGGTTGCAGATTCGGTGCCGATGTTTCCGAGTTTTTCCTTTATTGCCACAGCGGAAATACCGAGATTATCCAAAATCATGACGGATTTACGCCCGATACCCGTAACGAATGAATTTACAAGATAATCAACGCTTTGACCGGTATCTTTTGCCCGTTGTTGGGCAAATTGAAGTCCACGGGCAAGAACATCAAGCGGGATTTTGAAATTATCCGCATTAACAGCCGCTTTCATCAATTCCAAATCAGAAACGGTTCCTTTTGTCGCTTCTTTTAGTTGATTGAGAGCATTCGGATTATTTAATCTGGCAAAAGCCTGTTCAACCCCTTCGGTTTTGTCTCCTATAATTTTTATGGTATATTCTATACCTTTGGAAATTGTCGCAATTGCGGCAGCCCCCTTCATCCATAATGGTATCAGACCGGATACGGCACTGCTGTAATTACCCACATTACGCTGGAAATTGCCTATTTGGGCATCATACTCTTTGAGCTGCTCCCTGTTTTTTGCGATTTCTTTGGTGAGAGCGTCAAATTCCGTTCGGCCTTCTACGGTAGTCAAGTCGAGGGATTTGCGCACTTTTATCAGAGCGTTTGTTTTGACTGCAAGGTCTTCGATACTTTTTACCTGACGGGTTAAATTTTCCTGCAATTTTTTTTCATCGTCGGACTGCTTTTTTGCGGCTGATGCGGCTTTGATTTTTTCGCGTTCTGCATCCCTGTATTCTTGAATCTCTTTATCGATTACGGCATTTGTGATCCCGATCTGCCTTGTCAGACTTTTTTGACTGTCTGTAAGTCCGGGTAACGCATTTTTGGCCTCAATATAGGCATCTGCCATTTTATTCGTGATATTTGCGCCGTTCTTTTGGGCATCCTCAAATTCCCTGATCGTTTTCGTGTGTCTGGAAACAAGAGAATTTACCGCTTTCAGTTCCGATTCCAAAGTCGATAAACTGTTTACCGTTTCCGTCAGTCCGAGAATATTTATTGTGAATAAATCTATTTTCTTTGCCATTTTTTGTATATTTGTGGAAATTAAATTACCGCTATGAATTGGGTTGAAATGATCATAAAAACTATTGTTAAAACAATTAAATGGTTTGTTATTGTCATTGTTTTGTTAAGTATTTTTGCTCGAGCCTGCCATTAAACCCGTTTAATGAATGTACATTTAGTGCTTTCTTTTTCGGACTTCCAATCGGAAATTTCCTCCAAATTACAGAGAACATACTCTCCGTCTATTTTCAATCTGAACTTTGCCCTGAAATCCTGTTTTAATTCATTCAACTTCGCAAACGGTTCGATGTCGGTTACGTCAAGGTGCATGTGACAGGTGATCCGCTTTGCCCTGTTGTATGTCCGTACATTGTTGTCGTAATACTTGTGAAGTCCCGGAACGTCGTTTATGTCCTCAAAACACAGATTTTCGCCCTCATCGGCGAAAACGGCAAGCGGATATTCGTTTGTTCCGGCGGGAAATTCAAGGGTCTGATCTTCGGGAAGTTGACGGACGCCCATGTATTTTACGATCCGTGTGTCGAAATTAACGACTGTATCGGTGTTATTGTCACTATTCACCCGGATGAGCTTCGCGTCCGGTGCAGGCGGGTATGAACCGGAATTGACCAGCGTCGGAAGAAACATCGCGTTTTCGATCTTTTCGATTTTTATTTTCGCGAATCGGTTAAGAATCGGGGTGTTGTACGTTCCCAATTCGGTTCTGTTTTTCTCGTTGAATTTTTGAACGGAATAATCGGGATCCCTGTATCCTATCGAAAATATCCGGGACAGTTCGTCCCCGATTTCTTCTATTTCGACAGGTTCGGACAAATCCGTTTTTCCGCTCCAATCAATAACCGGCCCGGTATGAAAATCATTCCCGGTCTCGATGAATATCAGTTTTTTAAAACCGTCGGTGTATATGGACAGGTTAAACAGGTGCCTTACCGCATTAATCAATGATAATTGATATGTCTGATTCGAAAGGATAAGCTCCGGCGTAATCTCGTCTCCGATGCCGATGCCGGTCGGCGGAAATACCGGTGTAAGTTGTGTTTTCGAATAATAAGTGAAGTCTAACGGTTGATAGTTTTCTTTTGAGAATGTAAGGTTATCGAAATAATATTTTTGTCCGGCGGTTATTTTTCTCGGCGGGATTTGTATTTGAACCCGGATATCCGCCATTTCGAAAGTCGACCAAACCCGGATGCCGGCTCTTATATATCTCTTTTGCATGCTACTACCGGGATTTGTATACGGGTTATCCAGATCTATAACAACTATACGCACAATGCGTGCCTCTCCTCCTGTTATGTATAAATATCTTGATGTTATTTTATAATAATAATCCCCGTTTGTTGTACCGACTTGCAATGCCCAATTTCTTTCCGGTGCCCACCTTGCTATCTCGACAAAAAATAATCCGGTCTCATCTAAAATAAAAGTGACTATAGCATCGGGAGTTTTGTTCATTATTTCCACATCCTTTATTTCATCAAATGGGACGTCGACTCTTATATTTACACCTTGCCGGTCGCTGTAAATTACACGGTTAAAAAATATCGGACTCACACCTGAAAATGGAGGCGGAATTGATCCCGGCAGATTATACAAGGAATATACCGATTTAACGCTTGTCGCATAATTAACCGTAAGATTAAACCCGATACTTATATCCTCGTCACATTCGAACCGGCAACTGTTTCCCTCTGATCTTACACGCCCCTTTATTCCTTCAAAGGCATCATCGACAAATATTCTCCCGGTATCACCGTATGTATCAACCTCTTCGATATAGGCTTCCGGGTCGCTCGTGTCGACTAACGGAGGGGCGTTCACACCGGAAGTTCCAAGCGACAAGTTTTGACTTGTCCAGTTGCTTAAGTTATAATCCGAAAACCGTCCCGCCAGAAAATCCCATTGTTTTTTTGTTTCTTCAATATCGGCCCTGTTTAAGAATCCGGAAATATACAATTCGTCCAACCGGTTTAAATTTTCAATCAGTTTCGATTTTACGGTATATCCCGAATCCTTGAAGATTTGAAGAAAAAGGGCCTTCAAATTGACGAACGGATGATAATCCGAAATAGTCCTCGGCGGAATAGCCCATTTCCGATTTTACCTTTTGCAGGCTTATGGTCTTGTGATATTTATCCGCAATATCTCCGCCTGCCCATCCCTTTGCGTATTTTTTGAGAATGTTTACACTGCGGCGCCAAAAGTTGAGGGTTGTCGGCACCGGCATGTTATACATCACTTTCAATCCCAAATTCAGGGCGGACGGCCCTGTAAGAGAAGGACGGAAAAAGATCTGATCCATTTCCGTTCCCGTGTAATTTTTCGGATTAGATATTATTTGTGACATATTAGATTAGTTTTAAGATTTAAAGCTTTTAATATCTTCTTCATAAGCCTTTTGATTTTCAGTCTTTTTATTATCCCCTATCAAATCAGGATCTTCTTTCGGGTTTGTTTTCGTCGGATCGGCTTTTGCTTTTGCCAGATCGCCTTCAAGATTTGACACCCTGTCTTTCAGATTCTGAATTTCGGTGTCTTTTTTCGCGTTTTCATTTTTCAGGTTCACAATCTCATTTGCCTGAGTGACGTTTTGTGTTTCCATTTCGGTACACTTGTCATTCAATTGCTGCAAATTATCGACCGTGATCTCTTTTTCTTCTTCGGCATCCCAGCCGAAAAGATTTTGGATGAATTTCCATCCGTTGAGAATTTTCACTTTCATTTGGTTGGTTGTATTTAAGTCGGGTTGAATTTCCTTTTCTTCTTTAATGAGTTTGTTTTCCGGAATGGCCGGTAACTTCATGTCGGCGATAAAAGAGGTGTCTATGTTTGATGTCTGCACCATTTTGACTATTTCATCGACTAACTTTGCCTGTAACGCTTCATCAGGCGAAAACCATTCGCCGTTACCGTCCGCCCGGGACATGATGTCTTCGTAAAATTCTTTTGTTTCTCCGGATCGGGCCGAATACAGAGAGGCGATGCGGTCGTCTGTTTTTTTCAATGAATCAAGCAGTTCCGATATATCATTGATATTGCCCCACCCGAAAGTTGCCGAACGGTGAATCAGATACAAAGAATTGGAGGATATACGACGGGTTTTCCCGGCTTGTGCGATAATGGTCGCCGCGCTGGCCGTATATCCGTAGCATATTGTTACCACATCGGCATTAAGTTGGGTCAGGGAATCATGAATCAAAAAAGCATCATTTGTATCTCCCCCTATTGAACGGATATTGACCGTCACTTTCTTTACGGAAAGTTTACGGATGTCATCCACCTGCTTTTTGAATCTGTCGTAAGTGGATGTCCGATCCTCATCGTTGTCGAATTGCCACCATTCGGGAATGCCGATAATACCTTCAATATCGATTACGGCTTCCGAGGTTTCGGCTTTGTTGACAATTGATATGATACCTGTCTGCTTCATTTATTGCTTCTTTGGAGCAAAGGTATTTGATAGGATGTTTTTTTTAAAGGGAAAGTGTTATACAGATTTGGAACAAAAAACCCGCGCATATCTCTCGACATTCGCGGGCTTGAATTTTATCTATTTTTTAATTTAAAAATTTAAGGCAAAAGTACTTGATTTTTCCGTAATAATAAGCTGATTATTTTATTTTTACAACAAATAACCGTATATTTGCACAGCAATTCACAATAAGGCATCAGCCGTCGTGTTTTGACACTTTACGAGCGGGGTTGACTGCCCGTTTTTATTTTATGTATTTGAATTTCAATTCTTCATCTTCGGAGTACTCCCGTAAATAATCCGTCAAGTCAAAATCAAAATAGTTAAAAATTATCATTCAAATAGGATTTCAAATTATTGACTTGGTCATACTGTAAAATAACAGGCTTTTCCCTTCCGTCAATCATAATCACTAATGCGGGTGGGTTGCCACCTTTACATTTTTGAAAGGCTATTCCGGTCTCATCATCGAATAATACAACCGAATCGGTGTCCTGTTCCCATTTTTCAATTTCACTTAACGTCATATCCGCGAATGAGTATTCTTCTTCTTTTTTTCTCATGATTTTTATGAATTAAATTTAATAATAATAATACTGATGTAACTTTTTCACTGCATGAACACTTTCGGGTAATTTTTTTGTTGATAGAGTTTACGCAGGTAACTTATCATCTCTTTGTAATCGGATATAAATCCCTCGTTGATTAAATCGGCGACCTTTCTTTCAAGTTGAGATAATTCCCGTTGTTTTTGCTCATCGCCAAATTTATTCCTTATTCCCGATTCATGTTCGTTGAATATAACCCAGTTCAACGCCTCGCCTATTTTCTTCATTGCCGTTTTCATAAAGTCGGCGGGAACTATTTTACCGATGGCGG
>WRGA01000032.1 GCA_009787405.1 Candidatus Azobacteroides sp. | reverse complement strand
AATTTTTTGTCCCGATAGGGACATTATGTCGGTAGAAAAATCTTTCCTCCCTTTACCTTGTCCCGTCAGGGACAAAATGTTTTCTTCTTCACATTACGTCCCTGACGGGACAAGAGGTGAAGGGACGGTGTTTTTTTACCGATATAACGTCCCTGACGGGACAAAAAAAAACGAATATTTTTATGGTATTGAAATATTTTTTACACCCCATTTGCACGGGAATGAGTAGATACAATATTCGATAATCATAAAATATTTTTATCGACATTTTATTTTCCTCATTATCATGAAATCGATGTAAGGTCATACTGCAAGTTTTTTTGAACAGATAACAGACGGACAACATGTCCGCCTGTGGCGGGAAAAACGGATTATTCATCGCTTACGGGAACAAGAAATCTCCAAAACGACAACTTGAAACAACGTTAGTCGAATACCCTGCTGTCGGGTCAATGATGAGCCGGGTCTGAAACATCCGCATACTATAAACGCAAAGGCGCAAAGTTTCCAAGACGCTAAGTTTTATTCTTCTTCATAGCTTTATGACTTTGTGCCTTTGCGTTCAAAATATTTAAATACAATATCTAATTATAGACATGACCCGACAAGAAAACCCGCAACAAAAACTTCATAAAAACTTAACAAAATTTAACTTGAAAAATCATCCGGATCCGGAAAAAGAAGATAATTTTGCGTGCGAGGGGATTCTGTAGTTTAATCAAAAACACCAAGCCGAAAGGCCCCGGATTTGTGCGGTAAACTCCCACGAGAATCCCCTTGTTTTTTACTTTTTACCTGCAACGGGTTCCGGATCCGGAATCAAAAGTTATCACCGCTGTTTAAATACATTGATAAAAGATAGTATTTCTAAAAAATAAGATGTTATGAAGAACAAATTCATATTCCTGTTCGGGTTCCTGTACCTTGCGGGGAGCTATGTTTATGCCCAAAATACGGTTGATGAATTGTTAAATCAACGGGCAAGTATTCCCATTCCCGGCCCTAATGTGGCGGCGTTGAACAAATTTGTGGAATTTCCGGTCACTCATTTCAACGGACAAGTAGATGTGTCTTTTCCCTTGTATGAAATCAAATTGAAAAACGTCAGCATACCCATTACGTTAAAATACCATACCGGCGGGATCCGGGTCGGTGAAGAAGCAAGCTGGGTCGGTTTAGGCTGGGCTTTGGATGCCGGCGGGGTAATCAGCCATCAGGTGCGGGGATTGAATGATCTGGTTTATGGAAATTATAATCAACATTTTGTTCCTTACCGGGACAAAGCACAAAATGAAACTTATATTGAAAATAGTAATTTAGGTGCAGTACCCCTTCAAATCTCCGGTTGTCAGGTTCCGAATATAAACGGTCAAATGGAAAGTATCAAAGGTCGGTTTTGGGGGGAGGCCAATAATAATTTTGAGCCGGACATTTATATTTACAATACAGGCTTATACTCCGGGAAGTTCATCTACTTAGGGACACTCCGATAGATCTGGCAAACAACAATATGAAATTTCAACAATACACCGGCGTCAATCCTGACGGCGACAGTATTATAGTAACAGATCCTAACGGAAATATTTATAAATTCAAAGATGTGGAAGCAAGTTTTTCGATTCCCGATGAACCAAATACCCGATATAACACTTCCGCATACTATTTATCCGAAATCATAACCTCGAACGGAGAAAAGGTAAAATTTGAATATAAATTGTTGAAACAACTGATTACAGAAAACCGGTGGGAAACTCAATTTCCTGATTATTCCTCTGGTAATGGCGCGGACCAACAGGCGGGTTATTATCCCCTTTCACCGGTTTTGTTTGAAGAGAGTTATGTAATATTTGATGCAATCGGAATAAGGGATATATCAAGTAAAGCTCTACGTTCGAATTATACAAAATTACGTTCATATACCTTATACAAGCCGGTCTATTTGGATAAAATTACTTTCCCGAACGGGGAAATCAGTTTTGTAAAAACTCCGAGATCAGACACTTACGGGGTAAAATTAGATCAGATGGTGATCAAAAACAAGATGAACCAAACCATCCGTACCTTTAGTTTCGCCTACGATTATTTTGATGCGAACACCCAGCCTTACGGTTATGATGTGACGACAGCCGTAACCAATGTTTCTACTTCGGTGAGTTTTAATTATCCGGAAAATTATTTAAAAAAGAGACTTAAATTAGTTTCGTTTTCGGAAAGCGCGGGTACCGGTAAAAATGAAACCTATGGCTTTGTATATAACGAAACCTATCCGCTGCCTTACAAAACATCTTTTGCACAAGATTTTTGGGGATATTATAACGGACAAACAACCAACAAAACACTGCTGCCGAGTTACACGCTTTATTCAAGCGTATTTGGTTTGACCAGCGATTTTCAATCCGGGGTGGCATCGACCGTATTGACGGCAAACAGAAATGTAAATACACTATACAATCAGAGCGGAATGTTGAAAGAAATCACATTCCCTTCCAAAGGAAAGACTTCCTATCAATATGAATCGAATGATTGTGTCAACTCTTTTGCTTCGACTAAAAGCATTGAAAAAAAATATATTGCTGCAACCGATATCGGATATGGTTTGGGAAGAACCGTTTTTACTTTTACGGAACAGAGAAAAGTCAATGTTTCAGTAACATTAGCCCGAGGTATCGGCAGCTTGACTACCGGTACAACTTCTTCTCCATTTTTAGGTTCCGGATATGGTGATGGGGTAAATGATTGGTATGCTATAATAGAAAAATTGGACGGTAATCGTTGGGTATTCTTTGATAACAAATATTTTTGGGGATCGGATAAAATAACAAGCAGTAATCAGTCATACAATCTCGATGATCAAACATTCGCTCCCGGCACTTACCGGCTCACGGCCAGTTTTCCGGACAAATATGCACAATACGGAAATGTGGCCGGCAGTTGGTCATATATCTGCCTTACTTACGATACAACCATCGTTTCTAAAAATAATCTTGTCGGCGGACTCCGGATAAAAAGTATAACTCACTCCGATAATATCACATCTCAACCTCCGATAATTAAAAATTACAAATATAGTAACGGCATATTGATGTCGGCGCCCCGCTTTGTTTCCGGTTATTTTTGTAAAAATCCGGATCACGACATCAGCCTGTACATAGGAAATTATACCAAAACAGATGCTTACAAAGTTTCCGTGAGTGCCAACCCGACCATTGCTTTTACGTATTCGGCCAACGGCAATTTAGTCGGCTACGGAAACGTTGAAGAAAAATATTCTGTCGGTGAAACGGGGAAAATTAATTATTTTTACGACGTATCTCCGGACATTTTAAGTACATTCGCAAACATCATGCCAGACATACCTTATACTTCAAAATTAACAAACGGATTTTTATTGTTAAAAGAAATTTATGACAGTAATAATACTTTGCTCGAATATGATCGTTTTCAATCCGTAATCGTAAATTCAAAAGTTTATTGGGGATTAATTCTTGACCCGCGATTTTTCTACTATCAGACTGATGCAGTCGTAGATTTATGTGATATAGCCAATCAAAATTATTTTTATTTCTATCCCATCATACAGGGTAAAGTGTTACTTAAACAGGAAGATACGGAAGATTACAGGCAAGGCGCTATTCCGCCCGTGCAACGAAAAACCGAATATGAATATAATGCCTACAGCCTGCCTGTCTCGAAAAAGATAGACGACAGTGCTTCCGGTAAAGTAACCGAAACCTATAAATATGTCCCCGAAAAAGCAGCGGAGGCAGGCGGTGTATATTTACAAATGAAATCCAAAAATATAATTTCACCGTTGATTGAAACGTTGACAGATCATAACGGTGCTGTCGTCAAACAAGTTACAAATTATTTTCAGCCGTACTACTCCAATATTTTTACACCTTCTTCTTTTCAGGTCCAATTTGGAAGCGGGACATTGGAAACACGCATTGCTTATGATAAATAAGACAAATTCGGTAATCCCGGCAGTATCGACAAAGACAATGCCGGCAGTATTATTTATTTGTGGAGTTACAACGGCTCATATCCCGTAGCCGAAATCCGGAATGCGGATTATACGACGGTAAATGCGGCATTGAGTACGGTGGGACTCGGTTCGATAGAAACATTGGCTGCAAACGCCAATCCCGACAAGGCTAAATTAGACAATTTACGGGATGTGAGTACTCTTGCCGGTGCGTATATCACGACTTACAAATATTTCCCGTTGGTCGGTATTTTGGAAATCACCACTCCGGAAAAAGTCACGACTTATTATGAATACGATGCTTTCAAGCGTTTGAAATCTGTTAGAGACGGAAATAAGAACGTCATTGAAGATTATGAATATCACTATGGCAATTAAGAAATCAAACATCATGAAACCCTGTTTTTATATAACCGTTTTATGGCTGTCGGGTATGACGGGAATGCTCCGGTCACAGCATGCATTACAAAGTAGTTTGAATTTCCCTCGCGCCGGTGAAGAGATCATCAAGCAACAAGTGGAATATAAAAATCCCGGGCGTTCGGGCGCACATGTTCTCTGGGATTTCGGACAACTGAATTCGGTCAATGACCAATATACGCTGTCTTACTCCGAACCTGTTGCGGTCAACGACTCCATGTATATTTTGGGGCTGGATACGATATTCACAAAAAACCTTACCGAAGGGAAACTGTTGACCGGTACCGAACACCATACCATGTATTATTATTACCTGACCGACAATCGGTGGTGGGTGTTGGGCCATGAAAACCCCACGACGCTGCTGCAATATACCAAACCGTTGATTGCGGTCTGTCCGATACATTATCAAGACAGTTGCAGGTACGACTATCAATCCGAAGGCTTATATTCTTCCGGCATTCCCTTTACCTCCGATGGTAATGTGCAAATCCGGGCGGATGCTTACGGGATGATGATTCTGCCTTCGGGCGATACCCTTCGCAACGTTCTCCGTACCCGCACTTCCCAAACCATTCATCAGGTCATCCGGACGGGCGACAGCGGGACGGTTGAACAATCTTCGTCCGTCGAAACCTACAAGTGGTATTCCAAAGGGTACCGTTACCCCATCTTCGAAACGGTACGGACTGCAGTCATGGCAGACACTACGGAAACCGTCAATTTTGAAACCGCATTCTTCTTTCCGCCGCAGGAACATTATTATTTGGAGGATGATCCGGAAAATTCGGCGATGTGGGAAAAAGACCCGGATCCGGAAATCGGCGGACCGCAAAACACCGATCCGTGGGCGGGTCTGACCTACAATTTTTATCCGAATCCGGCGGTGACGAACCTGGAGGTGGAAGTGTATCTTCCCCGAACGGCTCATGTGCGGATGCAGCTGACCAACCGACCCGGACAAGTGGTCTGGAGCCGGGATTTCGGAGTCTGGCGGGAGGGGATCAATACGGTGCAAATCTTTGTGTCTCCCTTCCCGACCGGGGAGTACGTGCTGAATATGTGGTTTGACGGGTACATGACGGGAGAGAAGATTTTGAAAAAATAATTTTATGTAATGAAATGTCCATGATGCAAATGCATCACCGGGCAAAATGATTAGCAGGGGCATTCCATGTGTCCATAATTAAGAAATAAAAAATAAGCACATGAAAAAAATACAATACATACCATCATTAATGATATTGTGGTTATATCCTATATTCGTATATTCACAGAATCCCGGAGAGATCATAGAATTGTCCTCGACACCATCGGGAGGAGAAATCAAGGCATGTCATTCCGTTATATTAAAACCGGGCTTCAGTTTTACGGCAACTTCCGGGCAAAGTCTGCTGTTGAAGGTCGATCCGGATGTTTGCAACGCTTACGTGCAGAAAGACATATCATTGTCATCATCCCGAAATTACATTGTCAAAGTAACGCCTTTGGACGAAACAGACCGTGTAAATATCACGGGTAACAGTATTGAGACAGCCCGTAATGTACGGTCACAGATAAGTATTCAATATTTCGACGGGTTGGAACGTCCCGTTGAGTTGGTACAGGCAGGCGTCACTCCTTTGCTCAATGACCTGGTTACCTGTCAGGAATATGACGAGTTCGGACGGAAAAGCAAAACCTACCTTCCCGTTCCCGTGGCGGGCAATAACGGCGCTTTTGTTCCCGACATTCCGGGCAGGGCTCCCGGTGCTTACAACAACGACAAAAATCCGTATTCCGAAACCAAATACGAACCCTCCCCGCTGAACCGGGTGATACAGCAATACGGCCCGGGATACAACTGGCGCCAAAACGGTAAGATGGTAAAAACAGCATATCTGACCAATACGAGTTCTTTTGTCGTTCCTTACTTTACCACTACAGATACCCGGACTACAGTGAGTATAACCCGTTCAGGGTATTATGCCAATGCTCAATTGTATATTACAACAACGACGGATGAAGACGGTAACGTCTCTTACGAAGCTGAGGATAAACTCGGGCAGTTGGTTTATACCAAACAAATGAACGGAAACGAGGCCGTAGAAACCTGCTACATCTATGATAATTTCGGCAATCTCCGGACGGTGCTGCCTCCGCTGGCCGTCTTTGCTTCCGGGACTTGGACGGAATCCGTTCAAGAATTCAAGGATTATGCGTATGCTTATAAATACGATGACCGTAACCGTTGCATTGCCAAGAAAATACCCGGCGCCGAGTGGATTTACTATGTTTATGACAATGCCGACCGCCTGATCTTTACACAGGACGGCGAAAACCGCAAGAAAGGCGAATGGCAGTTCTCCATTCCCGACGCTATCGGGCGGGTCGTGCTGACGGGTATCTGTAAGAATTCGCTGAATTATGCCGTGGTTAAACCATTGGGCAGTGCTGTGGTCAAAGCAACCTATAACACCGGGCGTACAAATCTTGCAAACAGTTATACCATAACCGGAGTAAGCCTTACAAACATGCAGATCCTTTCCGCCGGTTACTACGACGATTATGCCTTTATGGGAATGACGGAGGTGCCGGATAATGCGGATACGCAGTATAATCCGGAATCCGGTTATGCGACACGTTATACAACGAGTTATAAAGGGGTGCTTACCGGTACGGTGACCGCTCAATTGGCGGCAGACGGGACGGTATCTTCCGCTTACCTGTATTCGGTGATGTATTACGACAACAAAGGCCGGGTGATTCAGACCAAATCGAACAACCATTTAAGCGGTGGCCTGAACAAAGAGTATATCGCCTACAGCTTTACCGGCCGGCCGGTAAGGAAAAAGCAGATTCATTCCGCTACGGGCAAAACCTCCCAAACGGAGGTTTACACGTATGATTACGACCATGCGGAACGCTTGTCGAAAGAAACCCATCAACTGAACAACGGAACGGTGATTACCCTTGCCGAAAACACTTATGATGAATTGGGAAGGCTGAAAACCGGTCAAAAACATAACCTTGCCGATCTGAAAACAACATACACCTATAATATACGTTCATGGATAAAATCGATCGGCAGCCCTTTGTTTCAGGAGGAACTGTATTATGAATCAGGGATAGGGATGGATACCGAAAAATGTTATAACGGCAATCTGTTGGGAATGACTTGGAAATTTCCCGGAGAGTATGTTGAACAGGGGTATAATTTCTATTACGATAACCTGTCGAGACTGACTGCTGCAAAATTCTGGAGGGGCGGTTCATATTCCGCCACGGATAACAGAAGCGTTCCTTCCATCACCTACGACAAACACGGCAACATCAAAACCCTGCAACGGTACGGGAATATAACGGCTTCGACATACGGCCCGGTCGACGACCTGACCATGACGTACAACGGCAACCAGTTGAAAAAGGTTACGGATAATGCCGGGAACATCCTACTCGGCGGCTCGGCGGATTTCAAAAATTATGCCGATACCGATACGGAGTATGCCTACAATGCCAACGGCATCATGAACAAAGATTTAAACAAGGGAATCAGCGATATTCAATATAATATCTTGAATTTACCGGGCCGGACGGACATCAAAAATCCGGTCGCCGAGGCGAGAAACGAATATACTTATTCGGCATCGGGGGCTAAGCTGAAGGTTGTGCAAAAGTGGAATCCGAACTATTCGACAACGCCGGTGATCGGATCGGCTGTGAACACAAGCGCTTTGACATTGACCAAGACCACCGATTATGTCGGGAACATTATTTATGAAAACGGCACGCTGAAAAGAATTTTAGTAGACGGCGGATATATCGAAAACGGGAAATACTGTTTTTACGTTAAAGGTCATTTAGGAGGCAATTATTTGGTAGTGGATGCAAGCGGCGCGATCATACAAAAAAATCAATACTACCCGTTCGGGATGAGTTTTGCGGACGGCGTTTCACCCGGCGCCCAGCCGTATAAGTACAACGGCTTGGAATTGGATATGATGCACGGCTTGAATTGGTACGATAATTCGGCCCGTTGGTACGATCCCGCACTCGGCCGGTTCACCGGGCCTGATCCGTTGGCGGAGAAACGGCCGTGGGAGTCCCCGTATTTGTGGTGCGGCGGGAATCCGATGAATGCAATTGATCCGGACGGGAGGGATTATTATATTATGACCGGAGACGGGCGGATGGTTTTGGCATTGAAAACAAAGGACAATTACGACAGATTGTTTGCCGTTCAAGCGGAAACTCAAAAACCGGGAATAACCCAAGTGCTTTTTCAGTGGGGTAAAGTAAGCGGATCGACGACGGTAAATGATCAAAATTTATTGC
>WRGA01000031.1 GCA_009787405.1 Candidatus Azobacteroides sp. | reverse complement strand
TGGTGCTTTTCTACCGATATGTTGTCCCCGGCGGGACAAAAAGAACGAATATTTTTTTGAAACATTGACACATTTTTTACATTCAACCTGTGGGAATCCGGGCATAACATCCGATAATCATATTATATTTTAAACGCCAAGTCGTAAAGACGCAAAGTTTAAATTCTTTGCGACTTCGCGGTTGAAATAATTTAAATTAAATTCTGCCATATATTTACCGGGAAATCATAAACACATGAAAATATTTATCAATAGCAAAGAGATTGAAACAAAAACGGATATTGCATTGTCCGGATTTGTCGAAGAACAAGGACTTTCATCCGGAGGAACGGCGATTGCCGTCAATGGAAGGGTGGTTCCCAAACCGGAATGGAATGAAACCGTTTTGAAAGAAAACGACAACATTACGGTGATTCGACCGATGTGCGGAGGATGAAGTTAATCGTTGTTTCACCGGAGGTTTTTCTCAAAGATGAATCGTCGGTTTTAAACCGGTTGTTTGAGGAAGGATTGGAAATTTTGCATGTGAGGAAACCGGGTTCGAAAAAAGCGGACGTAGAAAAATTATTGCAAAAAATCGATCCGGAATATCATTCCCGGATAGTATTGCACGATCATTTTTCGTTGACGGATCAATATAATTTGAAGGGCGTTCATCTCAATCGGCGCAATCCGGTATTCATCGGTCGACCGGGTCTGTCGAGAAGTCGTTCGTGCCACTCTTTCTCCGAATTGGAACAATGCGAAGGATGGGATTATTTGTTTTTGAGTCCGATTTTTGACAGTATTTCCAAAACCGGATATGTTTCGGGATTTTCCGCGGAAGAGCTTCGGGATGCTTCGAACAAACAGATCATTCATTCGAAAATAATCGCATTGGGAGGAATCGCCGGTTCAAATATCGCCGGATTAAAAACATACGGTTTTGGCGGAGCTGCCGTTTTGGGCGCGTTATGGAATGATTTTCAAAAAGACGGCGATCTCGAAAAAATGATTGAAACCTATAACGAGTTGAACATAAAGATGAATGAGATGACCCTTTCAATAATCACAAAGAATGCCGGTAATGTAAAACCCTGAATCTTTCACTTTTACCTTTGACTTTACATGTTACAATTTATTACACACGCCAACCGGCGGTATAATTATTTGCAATCGGCCGAAATCGCTTTACAGGGCGGATGTAAATGGATTCAACTTCGCATGAAAGAGGTGCCGGAGGAGATGGCGGAGGCCGTCGCATTGAATGTCCGGGCGCTTTGTAAACAACACGATGCGACTTTTATTGTCGATGATCATGTCGGATTAACGAAAAGAATAAAAGCAGACGGCGTTCATTTGGGAAAATCGGATATGCCGCCGGCGGAAGCGAGAAAAATTCTCGGCGGTGATTTCATCATCGGCGGAACAGCCAATACGTTCGAAGACATTGAACGATTAGTGGATGCCGGCGTAGATTACATCGGATTAGGCCCGTTCCGGTTTACCGAAACCAAAAAAAATCTGAGTCCGATTTTGGGATTAAACGGTTACCGGGAAATTATCCGCCGCTGCCGGGAACGAGATATTCGTCTTCCGATCGTTGCCATCGGCGGAATCACTTATGGGGATATTCCGGACATTTTGCATACAGGGGTTGCGGGCATTGCCTTGTCTTCAACCATCTTGAATGCCGATAATCCCGTCGAAGAAACGAAAAGAATTATAAATCTGTGTGGCGATGTGCCGATGGGTCAATGAAGGTTGTTGTTTTCACCGGCATATCGGAGCATGGATTTCTATTAATAAAAATGAATCATGGATAATTTAATCATTGCGGGAAAAACGTTTTCATCCCGCTTGTTTTTGGGAACGGGAAAGTTCAGTTCGAACGAATTGATGGCGAAAGCGATTGCGGCTTCGGGTACCGAAATGGTGACGGTGGCCATGAAACGTGTCGACATGTCGGATAAGCAGGATGACATGTTGTGTCATATCCTTCGTCCGAACATTCAATTATTGCCGAATACTTCCGGCGCCAAAAATGCAAAAGAGGCTGTTTTCGCGGCACAATTGGCACGCGAAGCTTTTGAAACGGATTGGTTGAAACTGGAAATTCATCCCGATCCCAAGTATTTATTGCCCGATCCGATCGAAACGTTAAAGGCGACGGAAGAACTGGCGAAGCTCGGATTTGTGGTGTTGCCGTATATTCAGGCCGATCCCGTACTTTGCAAATTGTTGGAAGATGCCGGTGCTGCGACCGTGATGCCGCTTGGTGCGCCTATCGGGACAAACAAAGGGCTTCGGACACGGGATTTGTTGGAAATCATTATCGAACAAAGTCGTGTTCCCGTGGTCGTGGATGCAGGAATCGGAGCACCGTCGCATGCGGCCGAAGCGATGGAACTCGGAGCCGGCGCGGTGCTGGTGAACACTGCCGTTGCCGTTGCCGGGAATCCCGTTGAAATGGCCGGAGCTTTTAAATTGGCCGTCGAAGCCGGGAGAATGGCTTACGAAGCGCAACTTCCGGTTCAACTCAAATACGCCGAAGCCAGCAGTCCTTTAACAAGTTTTTTAACAGTAGACGAGTAAACAAGTTACAAGTAAACATATAAAGCATAGGATGTAAGTAAGTTTACTTTAATGACATTTAAAGTTCGTAAATTTGTACAATCGTTTACTTAAATAAATATTCATTTTTATGCAGGAAATAATAAAACCTTTTCCGTCGTCGGAAAAAATTTATGTCAAAGGAAAGATTCACGGCATAGAAGTCGGAATGCGTCGGGTGCATTTGACGGATACCGTGAGAATAAAAAATGGTATTCGCGAAATCGAGAAAAATCCGCCGGTGGTTGTTTATGATACAAGCGGGCCGTTTACCGATCCGAAAATAACCATCGATCTGAAAAAAGGAATCCCCCGGTTGCGTGAAAAATGGATTGTTGCACGGGGAGATGTAGAACAATTGCCCGAAGTTTCGTCGGAATACGGGCATTTAAGATCGGAAGACCAATCGTTGAAGCATTTGCGTTTCGAACATATCCGGCTTCCGTACCGCGCCACACCGGGCCGGGAGATTTCTCAACGGTATTATGCGGGGCAAGGTGTTATTACGCCCGAAATGGAATATGTCGCGATCCGGGAAAATTTAAACAACGAGGCTTTGGGTATTTCGTCGCATATCACGCCCGAATTTGTGCGGGAAGAAATTGCCGCCGGAAGAGCGGTTATTCCCGCCAATATCAATCATCCTGAAGCGGAACCGATGATCATCGGAGAAAAATTTTCCGTGAAATTGAATACCAACATCGGAAATTCGGCCATATCATCCGGAATCGAAGAGGAAGTGGAAAAGGCGGTTTGGAGTTGTCGATGGGGTGGTGACACATTGATGGATTTGTCGACGGGAAATCATATTCACGAAACCCGGGAGTGGATTATCCGCAATTGCCCGGTGCCTGTGGGAACTGTTCCGATTTATCAGGCGCTGGAAAAGGTAAACGGAAATATAGAGGATTTGACATGGGACATTTATAAAGATACCTTGATTGAGCAGGCCGAACAGGGAGTGGATTATTTTACCATTCATGCCGGTTTGTTGAAAGCGCATGTTTCTTTGGCGATGAAACGATTGACGGGAATCGTTTCCCGCGGTGGTTCCATCATGGCAAAATGGATGCAGATCCATGACGGAGAAAACTTTTTGTTTACCCGGTTTGAGGAAATTTGTGACATTTTAAAACGATATGATGTTGCGGTTTCTTTGGGCGATGGCTTGCGTCCGGGTTCGATTTACGACGCTAACGATGCCGCTCAATTTGCAGAACTTGATGTGCTGGGCGACTTAACCGAAAAAGCTTGGTCGCACCATGTTCAGGTAATCATCGAAGGGCCGGGACATGTTCCGATGCACAAGATCAGGGAAAATGTCGATCGACAACAAAAGTCTTGCCACGGAGCGCCGTTTTATACGTTAGGGCCTTTGACTACGGATATTGCTCCCGGATACGATCATATCACATCGGCGATCGGGGCGGCACAAATTGCTTGGGCGGGCACGTCCATGATTTGTTACGTTACCCCCAAAGAACATTTGGGATTGCCCGACAAAGAAGATGTCCGTAACGGGATTATTGCTTATAAAATCGCCGCACATGCGGCCGATCTGGCAAAAGGATTTCCCGGCGCCGAAGTAAGAGACAACGCCTTGAGCAAAGCCCGCTTCGAGTTTCGGTGGAAAGATCAGTTCAATTTGTCGCTCGATCCCGAACGCGCTTTGGAATATTACAAAGTCGGTTCGAAATCCGATGAAGAATATTGTACGATGTGCGGCCCTGACTTTTGTGCCATGAGGCTGTCACAATCGGTGAAATGCGAAGAATTAAAATAATAATAGATCACCATTATGAGTTTTACGGAAGAAATCGATCGATATTCGTGGGTTGAAACAACCGGACGAATTTATGCCAAAACGGTCGGGGATGTGGAGCGGGCCTTGAACAAAGAGGTGCTTGATGTCGAGGATTTCATGGCATTGGTGTCCCCTGCCGCCGCCGGTTATTTGGAACCGATGGCGGCGTTAAGCAGGAAGTATACGCAGCAGCGTTTCGGGAAAACGATTCAGTTTTATGTACCGTTGTATTTGACCAATTCGTGCATTAACCATTGTGTTTATTGCGGATTCAATCATAACAATCCGATTCGCCGGATTATTCTGACGGATGAAGAGATTCTGGAAGAAGTGAAAGCGATCAAAACAATCGGTAATTTTCAACATGTTTTGCTGGTGACCGGAGAAAATCCGCGAGATGCCGGCATCGATTACATCGAAAATGCGGTGAAGCTGGTACGTCCGTATTTTTCGTCGGTATCGGTCGAGGTGCAGCCGTTGAAGGAAAAAGAATACGCCGGATTAGATCAGGCGGGCGTCAATACCGTGTATTGTTATCAGGAAACCTATTGTCGCGAACGATATAAACTGTATCATCCTAAAGGAATGAAATCGAAATTCGATTGGCGGCTCGATACTTTCGACCGCATCGGGAAAGCCGGAATACATAAAATGGGGTTGGGCGTGTTGATCGGGTTGGAAGATTGGCGGACTGATGTCGTGATGATGGCTTATCATTTGCGTTATTTGCAGAAAAATTACTGGAAAACGAAATATTCGATTTCCTTTCCCCGGATGCGTCCACATGAAGGCAATTTCTTTCGTCCGAATGTCATCATGTCCGACAAAGAGCTGGCCCAACTGATCTTTGCGTTCCGGATTTTCGATCATGACGTGGAGTTGGCATTGTCTACCCGGGAAAACCGGCGTTTCAGAGACAACATCATGTCTTTGGGAATCACGTCTATGAGTGCCGGTTCAAAAACCGATCCGGGCGGATATGCCGTTTATCCGCAGGCTTTGGAGCAATTTTCGGTCAATGACGACCGTTCGCCCGCCGAGGTGTTGAAAGCCGTCAAAAATCACGGGTACGAAGTGGTGTGGAAAGATTGGGACAGAGCATTGAACAGCTGATTCCTCAATTAAAAATTAAGAGGCTGTTTGAATTATGTTACATGCTGAGATTTTAGATGCTTATCCGCAAAAATACCCCCGGATGCGAAAAGTGCAGGTCTATTTTTTTGAATATACGTTCATTTTGTATTGCCCTTATTTTTAAAGAGTCCCCTTAATAGCAGAAAATAACATTACCACCTTCCGCTTATTTCCTTATTAAAAGACTGAAAATAAGCGAATAAGCGGAAGATTGAAAAGACAACTGAGTCTACTAAGGGTATTTTAGGGAATAAGGGTTTTCTTGGATATATAAAATCTTTGTGTTGAATTTTTTTTGATTTTTGAATATAAATAGGAATTTCATCATATGTCCAAATAAAACTCAAACAGCTTCTAAAATTACGAAACAACATTCGACGTCAGCCAGATTATGAATTCCGGCTTTCCTAAAGACTTAAAGGTTTGTGCCGATTCCGATTTATCAGAATCGGCACAAGCATCCGGTAGATATTTTCGCCGTAGCGGACATGTCGTTCGTCTCCCTGTTTGTTCAAAAGGCAGTACCGCCCGATCGACTTCTTATTTAAAATAATTATAAATAATATCCGCTTTTTTTTCAAATTCGAGATAAAATATCGAACTTTGCGCCTGATTGCATTAAGAATAACGGATCAAGTACACAGTAGAATTTAATTTAATAATATTTTAATCGAATAATGCGTCTTTCGGAATTAAAAACAGGGGAAAAGGCAGTCATCGTCAGGGTTGGAGGACAAGGAGGATTCCGTAAACGGATCATTGAAATGGGATTTATCAAGGGAGCCGTGGTCGACAGTATCCTCAATGCTCCGTTGAAAGATCCGATCGAATATAAAGTAATGGATTATTACGTTTCTTTGCGGCGAAGCGAAGCAGAACTGATTGAAATCATTCCGCCGGAAGAAGTAGAAAAAGAAGCTTTCTTAAATCCGGAATTTTACGGCATATTCCAAGATAATGACCATTCCGGAAAAGTGATTCCGGCCATTGAAAAAACTATTCGTGTAGCGCTGATCGGGAATCCCAATTCCGGAAAAACGACATTTTTCAACGTGGCGTCCGGTTCCCGCGAACGGGTGGGGAATTACAGCGGTGTGACGGTCGACGCCAAAGAAGGAACATACCGGCAAAACGGTTATACCTTTAAATTGGTCGATTTACCCGGCACTTATTCGTTGTCGGCATACACTCCCGAAGAATTATTTGTACGAAAGCAATTGCTCGAACAGACGCCCGATGTCATCCTTAATATTGTCGCCGCATCCAATTTGGAGCGTAATTTATATCTGACCACCCAGCTCATCGACATGGAAATCAACATGGTAATGGTGCTGAACATGTACGATGAATTGGAAAACAGCGGCGCCAAATTAGATTACGAATTGTTGGGCAAACTGCTGAATATTCCGATCATACCCACCGTTGCCAAAAAAGGCAAAGGCATACACGAAGTATTCGACGCTGTCATCAAAATCTATGAATCGGATTATTCCCCGACGGAAAACCGGGCCGAAAAAAGAAACCTGTTGATCAACCACGGCCCGCTTCTTGAGCCGGAGATCCAAAAGATTGGGAACCTCATCGAACAAAACGAAGATTTCAAAAACAAATATTCCGTCCGCTTTCTGGCTATCAAACTGCTGGAAAACGACCAACATATCCGGAAGTTGATCGGTACCCTGCCCAATGCCCCGGAAATTTTGAAAACCCGGGATAAAAGTTCCAAGGAAATCGGCAAGATCTTGAATGAGGATATCGAAACCACCATAACCGACACCAAATACGGATTCATTGCCGGGGCTTTACGCGAGACTTATACACAAAATACGATCGAAGAACGCTCGACCACCCGCATCATCGATACCTTTGTAACCCATAAATTGTTCGGTTATCCGATATTCATTTTTTTTATGTGGCTGATGTTTCAAACCACGTTTTCATTGGGAGAATATCCGAAAGTATGGATCGAATGGTTGGTCGAACGAGTGGGAGAGGGGGTATCGTCTGTTATGCCCGACGGTCCGCTGAAAGATCTGCTGACGGACGGAATCATCAACGGAGTCGGCGGAGTGATCGTCTTTTTGCCGAACATCCTCATCCTTTACTTTTTCATCTCTTTCATGGAAGATTCGGGATACATGGCCCGCGCTGCATTTATCATGGATAAAATCATGCATAAAATGGGACTGCACGGAAAATCGTTTATTCCGTTGATCATGGGATTCGGTTGTAACGTCCCGGCTGTTATGGCAACCCGCACGATCGAAAGCAAAAACAGCCGCATGGTCACCATGCTCATTAATCCGTTGATGTCGTGCAGCGCACGATTACCGGTATATCTGCTGTTGGTCGGCGCATTTTTCCCCACCCATGCCAGCCTTATTTTATTGATCATCTATCTGATCGGTATTTTGACGGCAGTGGTGGCAGCGCGTATTTTCAGAAAATATCTTTTTCGGGAAGAAGACATCCCTTTTGTCATGGAATTGCCGCCTTATCGGATGCCTACATTGAAAAGCACATTCAGACACATGTGGAATAAAGGACGGCAATATTTGCAGAAAATGGGAAGCGTCATTTTATTGGCTTCTATCGTGATCTGGTTTTTGGGATATTATCCGAAGAAGATCGATTATTCGAACGATTATGAAAAAATGAAAACGGAAATCGCCGACCGGTACGACCAAATAATAAACCGGGCGACAACCGACCCCGAAAAAATGCAAATCCTTGAAGAAAAAAACAAAGAAATACATTTAGTCGACAATAAAGAACACATCGAACATCAACAAAAATCCTATATCGGAAGAATCGGAAAATTTATCGAACCGGCCATCAAACCGTTGGGATTCAATTGGAAAATCGGGATCGGAATTGTATCGGGCATCGGTGCAAAAGAAATCATCGTCAGTACATTAAGCGTGTTGTATACGGGAAATGACCGTGCAGACGAAAATAACCATTCATTGGAAGAAAAGATGAAAAACGACCGCGACGAATACGGCAATCCGGTATTCACTTCGTTGACCGCCTTTTGCATGATGTTGTTCATCCTGTTCTATTTTCCCTGTATAGCAACGATCACAGCCA
>WRGA01000030.1 GCA_009787405.1 Candidatus Azobacteroides sp. | reverse complement strand
CAGACAAGATAAATCATTTCTTCTACCGGAAAATTTTCTGCAGGAGGAACCGGAGCCGGAGGTTCTACAACATTCGTAACCGTTATTCCGGCGGGTGCCTCTTTTGATGAGGATTCAGGCCGAAGGCCGCCAAAAACGTTTGGATGCGGAAGCGGACCGGTAAGCGCCGAAGCGGAACTGAAAAACAAGTTGCCGGCAAATCGGCCCGGTGTGTAAACAAACAACTTATAACCTTTTTAAAATCTCCGCTTTCTTATTTTCAAAATCCTGTGCAGTGATTAATCCGTTGTCGAACAACGATTTAAGCTTTTGTAATGCCACTGCCGGGTCTTCATGCAAAGGTTTGTTTTGCGGCTGTGCTTCAAGCAGTGGAGCGGGAGGGGGTGGAGCAATGAAAGTACTTATTTTTTCTTCCGGCGGAAAATTTTCTGCCGAAGGAACCGGAGCCGGAGGTTCTACAACATTCGTGACCGTTATTTCGGCGGATGTTTCTTTTTTTTCTTCAGGTTCGGACCGACGGCGGACTTCCCGCTGTTCTTCACCCTTTTGTCGAGCCAATTGATATAATTTGCGGGCTTGCACTTTCGGCAGAAAATCAACTTTAACCTCCAATCCGCGAATGGGTTTTAAAATAAATTCAGCGCCCAAAAGCCCTTCTTTGATATGGCAATCGACCACATCATTCCAAATGTAATCTTCGAAATCCATCGTAAAACCGAGATTTTTTGAACGGAAAATGATGATCCGTTTATCGGTGACGGCAATGCTGTCAGGCGAAATATTTACTGCCGGTTTCTTCTGAACGGCAATATATTCCAATGTTTCATCGGTTGCAAGCAAATCTTTGATCCGGGTATACACCCTTTCCACGATTTTGAGATCTTGCTCGTCATTCAGAAATTTATTGATGCTGTCTATCATAGTAATTTACTAATTGACAATTTACGATTTACAATTTTATCCGGTTGTTTTTTATATACTTTTCTTAACTCTTAATTCTTAATTCTTAACTTTTTTCAGTTGTTTTCGAGAAGCCCTCTGTTTTTCAGTGATTGCAAAAAAGCATCCGCTTCAGCGTTTATATCCAGCAGATCTCCCTTATATATATTCGACACTTCTTGTTCGAAAGCCGTTGTTATTTTTTCGATGACTTCTTCCATTTTCAACAGATTGCCGTTCATTTCGGCAGTACCGACATTTAAACTTTCCAATTCGCGATATTTGTCCAATATTTTGTTGACAGTGCCTGCATTCCGTTCAAAAAAGACATCGGAGGTCGTTTTGTCTTTTTGCAGAATGATTTCCGAAACGGAAATCATTTTTTGGATGTCCCGGTTGATCGCTTCGGATTTTATTGTCTTTTTTAAACGGTTGAGTTCAAGGATAAAATCCAATCCGATATTATTCGTCTGCTTTTCCGTTTCCCGGCCGGTGTTCCGGCTTATTTTTTCCCGGGACGGGTCGTAATTGTAATAATCGTATTTTTTTGTCTTGTTCAACGTGTATCCTTTGGAAATAAGATCCAGCCGTTGAAGAAATTCTTTGCAAAAGTAAAAAGAAAAAAAGACGGAGAAAATAAAATCGAAAATATATAACGCTGCTCCGAAATCAGGTCTGTCACTTATATTCACCAATGCCGTAAAAACACCGGAAGCAGCGATGACGCCCAAGATCGTCCATATCGTTTTCTTGCCGGCAATGCCCATATAAAATAACGGAAGGAACGACAACATCCCGCAACTGACAAACGGCAGCGGTAAAAACCACAAATTTTTCAGTTCCCATGTTGCGGTACGGTTCGTATATTTTCCGATGTTACAACCTCTGTTCATGTTCGGATATTGTGTTTTAATGACCGGCCAACGCCTCTTTCAAGTACCCGGCCGTATAACTTTTTTTATTTTTGGTCACTTCTTCCGGTGTTCCCGAACAAAGCAGTTTGCCGCCGGCTTGTCCGCCTTCGGGGCCCATATCGATGATGTAATCGGCCGATTTGATGACATCCATGTTATGTTCGATGACAATAATCGTATTTCCCTTGTCGACCAATTTATTCAACACTTTCAACAATACCCGGATATCTTCGAAATGAAGGCCCGTCGTCGGTTCATCCAGCACATACAACGTATTTCCGGTATCCCGTTTGGCCAATTCGGCGGCAAGTTTAACCCGTTGACTTTCACCGCCCGATAAGGTTGTAGACGATTGACCGAGCTTGATGTATCCCAACCCGACTTCTTGCAAAACCTTGATTTTATGAAGAATATACGGTATGTTTTCGAAAAATTCCACCGCCATGTTGATGGTCATGTCCAATACATCGGCAATAGACTTCCCTTTATATCGGATTTCCAACGTTTCGCGATTGTAACGTTTGCCGTAACAATCTTCGCAGGGAACATACACATCCGGCAAGAAATTCATTTCAATGGTTTTATATCCGTTTCCTTTACACGTTTCACATCGTCCTCCCGCAACATTGAACGAAAACCGTCCGGGTTTATATCCTCGGATTTTCGATTCGGGAAGTTCGACAAACAATTTCCGGATATCCGAAAACACCCCCGTATAGGTTGCCGGATTGGAACGCGGCGTGCGTCCCAAAGGCGATTGATCGACATTCACTATTTTATCGACAAACTCGATTCCTTTAACGGAAGAATAGGGGAGCGGGTCTTTCAAAGAACGGTAAAAATGTTGACTGAGAATGGGTTGCAACGTTTCATTGATCAATGTCGATTTACCGCTTCCCGATACGCCGGTGACACAAATCAATGTACCCAAAGGAAACTCCACGGATACATTTTTCAAATTATTTCCTTTCGCCCCGATAACAGTCAGTTTTTTGCCGTTTCCTTCCCGTCTTTTTTCCGGAATGGCGATTTTCTTTTCTCCGTTCAAATACGAAGAGGTTAGTGTCATAGACTTAAGCATATCATTCGGCGTACCTTCAAATACCACCTCACCGCCGAATCGTCCGGCTTTCGGCCCTAAATCCACAATATAGTCTGAAGCAAGCATCATATCCTTGTCGTGTTCCACCACAATCACCGAATTTCCGATATCCCGCAGGTCTTTCAAAGAATGGATCAAGCGATTGTTATCCCGTTGGTGTAACCCGATGCTCGGTTCATCTAAAATATATAAAACGTTCACCAATTGAGACCCGATTTGCGTGGCCAATCGGATTCGTTGGCTTTCTCCGCCCGACAATGAAACGGAAGAACGGTTCAACGACAAATAATTTAATCCGACATCCATCAAGAATCCGATCCGGGTTTTTATTTCTTTCAAAATCTCAAAGGCGATCTGTTTTTGTTTTTCATTCAAATGATTTTCCAGATCGTTTACCCAAACTTGCAGTTCGGAAATATCCATTTCCGAAATTTCGGCAATATTTTTGTTGTTCAGCCGGTAATGCAAAGCTTCTTTATTGAGCCGTTGCCCGTGGCATTCGGGACACGCTGTCGTTTTGATGAATTGTTCCGCCCATCGTTGTTCTGTCGCCGACGCATCATTCTCATGCTGTATTTGAACGTATTTGATCACTCCTTCATAAGACATGAAATAATTGGAAGAACCCAACGCCTCGTTTTTGATGTTGAGCCGTTCGTCCGTTCCGTTCAAAATTTCATCCAACGCTTCTTCCGGAACATCCTTGAGCGGTGTTTTCAACGAGAATCCGTATTTATCGCCGATTGCTTCTATCTGCCAGAAAATCAGAGTATTTTTGAATTTTCCCAACGGAACGATTCCACCTTGATAAATCGATAAAGAATTATCGGGAATGATTTTGTTCAAATCGATTTGATTGACGACACCCAGTCCTTTACAGGTCGGACAAGCGCCTTGCGGCGAATTGAACGAGAAATTATGCGGCGCCGGTTCACTGTAAGAAATCCCCGAAACCGGACACATCAGCAAACGACTGTAATGACGAATTTTATCCGAATCGACATCCATGACAAGGATTAATCCTTCTCCTTGTTTCATCGCCGTTTGGATGCTGCTTTTCAATCGTTGTTCATCTTTCCGGCTGACAATTAATTTATCGATGACGACTTCGACACTGTGGTTTTTGTACCGATCGAGCTTCATTCCCGGACGTATTTCCTGTACGACTCCGTCTACACGCACCGTCAAATATCCTTTTTTGCGAATGGTCTCGAAAAGTTCTTTGTAATGCCCCTTTCGATTCTTAACGACAGGCGCCAGCAAAAATATTTTTCGCCCGTGATATTTTTCTATGATTAACGAAAGGATTTGTTCCTCAGTGTATTTCACCATTTTTTCTCCCGAAACATACGAATAAGCTTCACCCGCACGGGCATACAACAACCTGAAAAAATCGTATATTTCGGTGGTTGTGCCGACTGTGGAACGGGGATTCCGGTTCGTTGTTTTCTGCTCGATGGAAATAACAGGGCTTAATCCTGTAATTTTGTCGACATCGGGACGTTCCATATTTCCCAAAAAATTCCGGACATACGCCGAAAAAGTTTCGATGTACCGCCGTTGCCCTTCAGCAAAAATGGTATCGAACGCCAAAGAAGATTTCCCGCTGCCGCTCAATCCGGTAATGACCGTCAGACTGTTTCGGGGAATGGTCACGTCTATGTTTTTGAGGTTGTGCACACGGGCGCCTTGTACCTCTATTTGTTCTTTTTCTTCCACTTCAGTTTATCCATCGACTGTCGTAAACATCGATTTTCTCATCTTTTTTGTAATACATATCCTCTGTTTGAGGAATCCGTATATTATATAATTTGCCGTATTTGTTGGTTAGGGAGGTATTTCTGAGCCACACATTAAAGTCTTTCAGTTGAGCGTAAGTGATCCCGTTTTGCTGTGCAAAATCCGACCAGTCCGATACGGAATAATCTACCGTGACTTCTCTGCATCCGATTGGTTTGTACAATTGATTCGCCTTCAAAACATACCCGTACTTGTAGGGATTTTCCATAATTTCTTTTATGGCGATAATCCGGAAAACATACCGGGACGATTCTTCCACCAACAATAAATCGAGCGAAGACGAAGCTTGTTGCTTATTCAATTCCGACGAAATGCGTCCCATGCCGGCATTGTAAGAGGATGCGACGGTCACCCAATCGCCGTATTTCGAATAAGCATCTTTCAAATATTTGCATGCGGCAACCGTGGCTTTTTCAATATGGTAACGCTCATCCACATCGGAGTTGATTTCCAATCCGTACATTTTTCCGGTACTGTCCATAAATTGCCATAATCCGGCGGCTTTGACCGAAGAAACCGCTCTTTCGTTCAGGTTGCTCTCGATGACCATCAGGTATTTGAAATCTTCCGGCACGCCGTTTTGCCTTAAAATGGGAACGACAATCGGAAAAATCCGGTTGGCCCGTTTAAAATAAGACAATGTCGTGGAATGTAAATAAGTGAAAGAAGATAGCTCTCTGTCTAAACGTTCGCGTAAATCATATCGGCTGAAATCGATTTCATCGTCGGCGAATTTCAATTTAAAAGGAATTTCCGGCGATGTCGTCATCGACAATACCACCGGTTTTTGTTGTCCGGCTTCTTCCACATTATTGCTACTGCCGCTCCAAACCAAAGCGGCGATACAAAGTGCCGTAACAGATAATCCGGGAATCAAGTATTTGCAAATCTTTTTCACGTTTTATCAATTTATTTATTTTTTATACAATAGATTAATGTCGCCTTTCAATTTATGTTTTATCCCATCGGAACCATCGGCCTCGATCACATAAAAATAAACTCCCGGAGGCACCAATTTGCCGTCTTTTTTTCCGTCCCAACCACCGGCAGGATCGTAATATTCGTAGATGAAATTTCCCCACCGGTTAAATATCGTACATTTGAACTTATTGATGGATTGGTACGACACTTTAAACTGATCATTGATGTCGGTCGACGAGTTCGGGGTAAAATAATTCGGAGCTTCGATAAAAGATTCGGAAACCTCAATGATAAACGGCGATTCGAGAGCAATTTCCGAACAATTGTTGGCATAATCACTTACATTCAGCCTTACATAATATTTTCCCGTCCTGTCGAATATATAATGCAACTCCGATTCAGGGTAAGTGGCGAGCAAAACCGAAAAATCTTCCCGGCTCGAAAATTCCCAGGAATAATGTTGCACGGCATCGGAAACATAAGCAATGAAATTAACGTCCAGCGGCGCCGATCCGGAAGTCGAGGAAGATGTCGGGCTGTTTTTTTCATTCGGATTGTCACGGGCGGCAGTCACCACTTCCGCGTGTGCCTCTACACGTATAGCCGTGTAAACATCGGACACAACCGAAACATCTTCATCAAAATAAACGGCAAAATGATCTTCCCATAATATAAAATCGGTGTCGGTGAGGGGAGAGGTTACCTTGATCGGGGAATCGACATTGATCACTGCCACAGTATCATTTACCGGATTGTAAATCTGATTGTTACCGTCCCATTCCAATGTTTTGTATGCAATTTTATAGGTACGAACCAAATATTCAGGCGTCCCGTCCGTAAATTTATGATACGGAATATCCGGGATATCAGCAGTCAGTTGTAAAAAAAGGCTCGAGCATTTATTATCGTCTTCAACAACCGTCAACTTCTGCAAATCGGAAATATATCGGGTATAATCGACGACCCACACGGCATATTCGGTTCCGTCGTCATTAACGATATATCCGTAATCGGGTTCGACGGTTGCAAGCACAGAAACATTTCCGGTCTGATTGCCTGTCAAAGGCATTCTGTCAGCCGGATTATTCTGATACCGGAACCAGGAAATAGTTGAAGCAGCAGCAGGAGAGGTGTACGTCAATTGAGCGCCGTTCATCCCGTAAAATAAAAAAACATTTTCCAGTTCCGCATTACCAAGTTCTTCTTTATGAACAACATACACGGATTTATTGCCTCCCGATGCCGTAAATGTCTGTGCAATAAGAGGAATTCCCGAAAGTAAAACAAGCAATAGAAAACAACCGACTTGCTTCATACCGATTTTTTATATCCTAAAACGAATTTAAAACGAAAGAATTGCAAAGGTAGTATTTTATTCCCGTTATTTTCGCACAGATTTCACGGATTCCACGGATTTTGAAAACATCCGTTAAAAAAAATCTGTGGAATCCGTGAAATTTGTGCGAGGGATTATTTAATTAAACATATCTGTGCGAGGGATTATTTAATTAAACATAATGGTAAGACTAAAAAGAAGTACATATCTCAATAGGGAATCTAAAATATTAACACGCAAAAATACGAATAAAAATAAAAAAAACAATACCCTCTCAACTAATTATGGAAAATTCAAGATAATTAAGAAAAAAATTCAACCCAGCAGGAGGAGAAGCAACAACATTAAACAATAGATGAGGCTGATATACACGAGAAAAATAATTACTACTCGAAGAAACACTATCCGTATTCGAACTAAATCGGAACCAAGCAACATAATCAGAAAAAGGATCAATATAGCGAAAATCAAAAGGAACAACACTAGTATTCTGAAGAAAAAGAACAAGATTAACCGCATAACAAATGCGACCGGGATCATTAGAAAAATCAATGCAATTACCAGAATTAGGAACAGAAGCAGACACCCTTATATCAGTAGAAAAAAGACTTTTATACTCTACATACACACGATCAGGAGCTACACGTAACCGAGTAGCAACTAATTTCACTAAAGAATCAACTGAATGAACATGATTACTCAACAAATCATTATACTTTTCCATAACTCAAAAAATTTTATACATTTGCAAAATCATTAACAACCAAAAAATAAAAAAAAAAATGACAGAAATAGGAATAGAGGATACAATGGCAATACTTAGATCATTAGAAGAAATAGAAGAAATATTAATAGCAATATTATGTACGTTAGGATTCATAATAATGTGTAAATCAATAAAATGGATAATAAGAATAATAACAAAAATAACTAAGAAATAAAAAAATTCCACTTTTTTAACTCAGATCCCGACAATTCATAATTGAGCCACTGATCCAAATCTAAAAAATCATTCGTAATTGCAAAAATACCCCACGGATCACCAAAATAAGAATAGGCCTTTCGGCCAAAAAAATTATAAATTTTATTATAATTAGCTTTATTACCAGAAATTTTATCAAAAACAAAATCCATCATGCTATCAGTAGTACCCAATCCCCCCATAGCTTCATGAAGATAAGAGGCATATAACTTAGCATCATTATCGGAAATTGTAGAACCAACAACCGAACGTCCAAAAAAAGGCTCTTTTTTCTTTAATAAAGGAATAATAAAACGCATCCATAAATAATAAACCAAAATAAACAAAAGAATAGAAATAATCAACGTATACCGTTCCCAAAGCCCATAAAGAGGCTCTTTCCAATCCTGTCTAGCCATAACTATTTACATTAACGCCCAAGAGCGGTTAAACAAAGAATCGGAAATAACATAACGACTCTCAATTATACCCATAGGGACAACAATCGACCGCACTATTTCCTTATCCCAAGCAAACACCTTATCCGGAGCAATA
>WRGA01000029.1 GCA_009787405.1 Candidatus Azobacteroides sp. | reverse complement strand
GCGTACCTGACGGCACGCTTGGTTGGTGCCGGCAACATTTTTCTACCGATATTTAGTGCCTGACGGCACATTTCAACACGTAATTTGTACAAAATATCGAATTTCAACCCGTGATTCGTATTATATAAATGTCAATAAAATCCCCTGAAATAAGCGAATAAGAGACGGAGACCGGATATATTACCGGGCTGCCAAGGAATCCGCAAAAATAAGGGTTATCTATGCCTGTTTAACAATGCCAAATAGGTTACATTTTAAACACCAAGTCGCAAAGACGGAAAGACGCGAAGTTTAAATTCATTGTGAACTTTGTGTCTTTGCGTCTTCGCGTTTAAAATAGCAGATATTAAATGCTCCCGGGTACTTACAAATAATGACTGACATAATAATCGAAATATTTGCAATTTGTCACGACCTCATCATAAAAACGGGTTTTGCCGTATTTCGACAACTCCTTGAAAAACACTCTGCCTTTAATCAAAATATTATCTCCGTCGATGTCATAACAGAATCCGTTGATTTTTTCATTATGCATTTCTTGTTCACATTTGGATAAAGCAAATAGGATCTGTGCTTTCAGTTCGTCATCTTTACTTGTATTCAGGGCTTTTTCGAGATATTGTTGCGAGAGTCGGACCGGATTGTCATAATACATCGGGTAATATTTAAAATAAATATCGTCATAAACATCGGTTCGTTCCTGCACTCTGAATTTTTCTCCGTTACCATTGGTTGCATCAAACCGTAGAACATGCCGATAATATCCGGTGGATGTTGTGTTGTAGATAAAATTGCCGATGAGGTAACCGGCCTTCGCCGACAATTCATCGTTTTTTTGTCCTTTTTTCCATAATTCGACCAACGCCCCGGCTAATTCTTTCTCGTTCATATTCTCTTTGATAAACGGAAAATCGGAAAGATAATCATTGCGCATCACTTTTTCTTCGTTGCATTCATAACATTCAATCTTGTTGTACCCGAATATTTTTGCCGGAATGGTATCATACGGAAGGTACCCTGCCTGATTAAAAGTCTCCGACGCTTTGGCGTAATCTCCTTGCGACAAATAAATGATTCCCCGAAGATAGTATATATAATTTTGAATGTTTATTCGACCGGTCTCTTTCGTAAACATTTTATTTTCAATGTATTTTTCCCATGCATTTTTGCCCGGTTTACGATAAAAAGATTCGATATCCGCCAAAAGATCCAACCGCGGATTAGATTCCAAAACCGTTATGTCATTGTTCAACAGGAATGATTTGGCATAATCTTTTTGAAGAAAATATCGATTGGCAAGCATATCCATGATAAAATTTTGCGTGCTGTATTGAAGGTATGACTTTTGATTATCTTGATCATAAAAATCAAAATTAAAATCAACGGATTGTGTCAAAACATCTTTATAATTTTCATATAAATAGGCTTCTACCTTCCCGGTAATTTCCGGTAATCCGCAAAGATCGATGTACATGGCCAGATTCTTTTTTTGCAAGACATATTTTTCATCGGCGTTCTTTACCAAATCCAGATATTTTTTTGCATCCGAAAAATTTTTGTCAAGGAAGAAGAGATACGCTGTTGTGATATTCCAAAAATCTTTGTCTTTAACATCCTTTGAATCTGCCATTTGAATAGAAATCCTCAAAGCGCTGTCAAAAAAATTTTTTAATTTATCTCCTTTTATCACCGGATACCGCTTGTCCTTTTCCTTCCCGTATTTACCGGGTGCATCCCGGTAGCAATACATCGGCAAAATTTCTCTTTCCAAGGTATTCACCGCCCGCGCCATCAATACTTTGGACTGTATGGCATCCGGCGATTCCGCCGTTATCTTTTTTATTTCATTTAAAGGATTGTTAAAGTCAATATATCCCAAAAGCAAATAAGCATCATTCTTCTCCTTTTTCGTTTTTGCCCGTTCAAGAAAATCTTTAAAATCGGCATTATCTCCGAATCGTATGGACGTAAGCGCTGATTTTTTCAGATTTTCGGAATGCGCAAACACTTGAAAAAAATCGGCATTGGCCGTCATTACATCTCCGGTTCCTTTCTCGGCTCCGGCCTTTTGACTCAACGCCCGATAATACATGGCCGGCTTATAATCAAGCGGTTCGACGTATGTGTCGAAAAAACGGACGGCCTCATCATAATTTCTGTTATAATGGGCAAAACGCACCAACTGAAATCCATATCTCAATTTAAGCTCTTTATCACTTTCCGCTTTCCAACTCCGTTCCAATACAGAGACAACTTTTTTATAATCCAACTTATCGGCCGTAAATTCCGGTTGATAATAATTCCAACCGAACGAATCAACGCCCGAAATCATCATATAAGGCTCCAAATATTTGGCATAAGACAAATACAACAACGCCTGCTTATATTTTTTCACCCGGGAAGGCGTCATAAAATCAAGTTCTTTTCCGGCGGATTTTCCGGAAAGCAGTTGATCAATGTCTTCCTTACTTGCCCGATAGACCAAATAACAGGTTTGCTCATAATCGGTCTCCAAATAGCGCTGCCATTCTTCAATATTTTCATCTTTTACAGCTTCTTTCGAATCATAATAGGCATAATCCAACGACAGCAAAAAAGGATAATATTGAGGATCTTCGATTATTTCCTGCACAAACAGGTTATAATACATCACGTCATTACCGTAATACTCGGCACAAGCGATAAGTTTTCCGTTTACGGAGATAAAAATAAGCACAAGAAGCAAAAACGTTTTTTTCATCGAATATTTTTTGGAATAAGCCGGATTCAAAATTAATCATTCAAGGTCGGAAATCGTAAATCTTTCCAAAAAAGATTTATCCAAATGATAATACACAATGCCATACGGCTTTCGGATCTTATCGTTTAAATATTTTTTGGCCTTTTGAAGCAAATCGGGTGTGATTTGTTCGATGCGGACGATAAATCCTTTATTCAGATAAATGCCTCGAAAGAAAAAATCATTTTCTACTTCATAGTCGGTTTCATTGATTTGCTTGAAACAAGAAGCCGGTAAATCTTCCCGGGTGATGCCGTTGATCAATTTTATTTTCCCTAAATGATTCATTACCACCGCCCATGAATAAAGAGGTAAGGCAATATCGAATGTTAACGGATACGTCTCGATGTTTCGGGTATAATCTTTCAGTAAAGAAATGTCCAAAATAGAATTTTTACCGGTAAATTCCGCGGGATTCGAGGTCGCATAACACATCAAATAAGCTTTGGATACGGGAGGAATTCCCGTTTTTTCTTTGTATTTGATTTGATGCAACCGAACGGTACAGGATATTTCTTTGCCTGTTATTTTTTTCAATTCGGAAATAAAAAAGAAATAATTTGACCGGGTACTTTCCGTCCAATCACAATCCAACTGGATTTCGTTCGTGTCGGGAATATTATTTTTGTCTTTTATTTCTTTTATGAACTGATTGAAGTTTTCGGCCAAACGTTTCAAATCATCAGGAGTCATCCGCTCAAAAGTACGATTGGTGATAAATACAACCGGAATGAATTCGGCTTGAAACGTGCCGGCATCAAACGGAATAATTCCGGCTTTGGGAATTACCCGTCCGTTTTCAATATCAACATCAAAAAAACGGAGGTACAATTTCCGGCATCCCAATTTGTTGAAATAATCTGTTTCTGTATTTCCCGGCGAAACATCGGTTTTCCAATAATAAAAATTGACCGGATGCTTTTCGTTCCGGACACATCCCGCAAAGAAAAGAAGCGACAAGGCAAGTACAACAGAATATCTCATAACGACCGATTACGGGAAAAAGCATCCTATACTTACATAAAGGATGCTTTTTATAACCTGTTTATCTAATAAGAAAATACTTATTTTACTCTTTTGTACCCATATACCGCTCTATTGCCCAATTCTTCTTCGATGCGGAGCAATTGATTGTATTTGGCCATACGGTCTGAACGGCTCAACGAACCGGTTTTGATTTGTCCCGAATTGGTTGCTACGGCAATATCGGCAATCGTGGCATCTTCGGTTTCTCCCGAACGATGTGAGGTTACGGAAGTATAACCGTGACGATGGGCCATTTCGATGGTATCCAATGTTTCGGACAAGGTACCGATTTGATTTACTTTGATCAGGATAGAGTTTCCGCACCCTTTTTCGATTCCTTTTTTCAGATATTCAACGTTGGTCACAAACAAATCGTCACCGACCAATTGACATTTGCTTCCGATTTTGTCGGTCAAAAGTTTCCATCCGTCCCAATCGTTTTCACTCATACCGTCTTCGACGGAATCGATCGGATATTTGCTTACTAATTCGGACAAATAGTCGGCTTGTTGCGCTGATGTACGTTTTGCTCCGTCGGGGCCTTCGAATTTGGAATAATCGTAGATTCCGTCTTTGTAAAATTCGGAAGCAGCGCAATCCAACCCGATCATGACATCTTTACCGGGTTCGTAACCGGCATCCTTGACGGCTTTCAAAATCGATTCCAAAGCATCTTCCGTCCCTTTCAATGCGGGAGCAAAACCGCCTTCGTCTCCGACAGCCGTACTCAAATTACGGTCATGAAGCACTTTTTTCAAAGCATGAAAAACTTCGGCGCCCATTCTCAATCCTTCGCGGAAAGAAGCAGCTCCCACCGGACGAATCATAAATTCTTGGAATGCGATCGGCGCATCAGAGTGAGACCCTCCGTTAATGATATTCATCATGGGAACCGGCAAAACATACGTGTTTGTTCCGCCGATGTAACGATACAAAGGCATATCTAAGTAAGCGGCGGCAGCTTTGGCAACGGCCAGTGACACTCCGAGAATGGCGTTGGCGCCTAATTTGGATTTGGTCTTCGTACCGTCCATTTCCAACATCTTTTGGTCGATCAAGCGTTGTTCCAACGCGCTGATCCCTATCAATGCGGGAGCAATTACCTGATTCACATTTTCAACCGCTTTCAAAACACCTTTACCCGAATAACGTTTTTTGTCGCCGTCGCGCAATTCAATCGCTTCATTTTCACCGGTTGAAGCTCCCGACGGTACTGCGGCACGGCCCATAATTCCGCTTGCCAAATACACATCGACTTCTACCGTAGGATTCCCTCTCGAGTCCAAAATCTCACGTCCGAGAATTTTTACAATTTCCATAATGCTTTTTATTTTAAGTATATATCAAAAAATTTTAATACAACATTTCATCATTAACAACGCCAAATTACCCGCTTCGAATTTGCCGGCACAAAGGTACAAAAAATTCTTATTCTTTCATTTCTCCGGTTGTCATCTTTAACTTCTTCCTGACACACCGACAAATAAGATATAATTAAGAATTATTTAAAATGATTATCGGATGTTATGCCTATCTATCCCTCCAAGTGGGATGTAAAAATGTAATATTCGTTTTTTTGAAAAATCCGTTCTAAAAAATGTTGTTTTCCGTCCCGCCGGGGACAACATATTGGTAGAATGGAGAATCCCGCCGGAGACCAAAGTCCCGTTAGGGACGTAATGTGAAGAAGAAAGCATTTTGTCCCTGACGGGACAGGGGGTGAAGGGATATGGTGTTTTTCTACCGATATAATGTCCCTGACGGGACAAAAAAAAGACGAATAGAGTTTATATTTAATAGGGGTTATATGGATTTTATGAAAAGCAAATCAATGGTTTTCAAGGATTACAAGATGCAGCCCGACTAAAAATTACTTTTTTCCTAAAAAAATTGCACATTTTGATTATTTTCATACAGAAAAACAGTATTTTTGCCGGTAGATGATTCATAAATTTTTTGCGTATGATATAAAGACAAACGCCCGGTGCCGAAAAGCGCCGGTTGTTCCGATTGTCCGGAAAAATAAAATATTGATTTAAAAATTGAGCTATCAGCTCTTATTCTCATTTCTCGAAATCTGGTAAATTTCATCCGGGAATAAAGTAGCGAAGGTTCACGCTCCGGAAGCGTGAACTGTTCGTGCTGCTTATTTGGATGAAAAGGTTTACCAGAGCCAAGAGAAATAAATAAGCAATCCACGAACAGTTTCACGCTTTTTTTTGTGGTTGCATATCAAACAATAAATCTTGTAATTGAGTGAATATTAACAATTTAAATTTAAAAGTTATGCAACTGAATGAAAAATTAAACACAGTACCGGAGTCCGGAAACCGGTTCAAAAACGGGACGAGTCCGAAAAGTCGGATAAGTAGAAGAAACTTTAAAAACCTGCCGGCGGCAGCAATATTATTGTGCTTTTGCGCCTTCACAAACACGGCAATGGCGTGGGAAGGAGATGGAACAAGTTCTGACCCGTGGCTTATCGGGGACGGAACAGTTGCAAATGTTACCGCAGTATTAAGCGGTAACACTTTAACAATCAGCGGCAACGGCAATATGGCTGATTTTTTGTATTCTACCGAAGGAGAAGCCCCTTGGTGGTTTGATACCGCCAACCGTTATGCCATACGAACCGTTAATATACAAACCGGTGTAACAAACATTGGTGACAGGGCATTTCACGATTTGAAGAATCTCGAACTATGTGCAATACCAAATACGGTTACTCAAATCGGGAAAGAAGCACTTTATATGGAACACGAGACCAACACAAGTTTTAAGTCAATAACAATTCCGAACAGTGTTAATTATGTAGAAGGTAGAGCGTTTACGAATTGCAGCGGATTAGAAACTGTTGAAATACAAAACGGAAAAACCGATATAACTTTTCTGCCCAGCACTGATGTTAATTATTATTATAATGATCACTTTACCGGTTGCACATCACTTAAAACATTGCATTGGGGAAGACATCTATATGTTGGTGACGGTTTCGCCGGGGTGAATCCATTCTCGGGAGGGCCTATACAGAGTTTAACCATAGGAAATACGGTTACTTTGCTTGAAGGGTGGACAAACAGTTTTGCATATTGTAACGCATTAAAAGAGGTAATTTTGGAAGATGGAGAGGAGGATTTGGATTTTGATAATGATTTTAGCCAATTTTCTTTTTGTCCCATAGAAACTTTCTATTGTGGCAGGAATATAGTGAATTGTATAGTTTGGGGACAGAATACTTCTCCTTTTGTTGGCAGTGAAACATTAACAACTGTAACTATTGGAAAATATGTTAAGTCTATTATCGAAAATGCTTTTTCTAGCTGCTCCAAATTGACAAGTGTTACTATTCCGGAAAGTGTTGAATCAATTGGAAATTTCGCCTTTAACGATTGTGGATTAACAAGTATTACTATTCCTTCGAGTGTAATTTCAATTGGGGATCAAGCGTTTGGATATTGTGATGATTTAACAAACGTATATTTTTCAGATGGTGACATAACATTAATTTTGGCGGGTAATTTGTTGTTCACTAATTCTAATTCTATTCAAACTGTACATTACGGCAGGAATTTAGGGGGGGATGATACACCATTCCAGAGTAAAACAGCATTAACAACCATAACTTTCAGCAATAACATTACTTCAATTCCTTCAGGTTCTTTTGCAGATTGTATTGGTTTAAGAAGTGTAACTCTTCCAAAAGGCATTATTTCAATTGGAAGTTATGCTTTTTACGGTTGTGAATTAACAGAAATCCACAGTCAAAATCCAACTCCACCAACAACAGTAGATAATAATTGTTTTTATAATCCGTACTATAACGTGTACGCAACTTGCAGGTTATATGTTCCGCAAGGCTCTGTAGATTTATATAATAATGTAAATCAACCTGAGTGGAAAAAATTCTTTGATAATGATAATGGTTTTGAAGATACCGGCATTAACGATGTCCTTGCAAATCAACTGTCAATTTTTCCCAACCCTGCACAAAACGACCTTTTCATAAATTCGGAATTGCAGATAGAAAAAGTAGAAATTTACTCATTGACAGGCGCTTTGTTGCTTTCGGAAAATAACTTTGTCGAAAAAATATCTGTATCCGGTTTATCACAGGGCGTTTATCTGCTCAAAGTTTATACCGATAAGGGTGTGGTTACCGGCAAGGTGGTGAAAGAATAAATTTTAGAGCGGTTTTTTAAAGAAACGGCAAAATCCGGTTCCGGGTTTTGCCGTTTTCTTTTTTGGATTTTTTATCACTATTAATGCGAATCACGGGTTGAGATTAGGGTTTTTCTGTCCCGTCAGGGACAAAATGTTGGTAGAAATATTAAGAAAACCCGCTATTTTGTGCCGTCAGGTACAAAATGTGATTTATTTTTGTTCTTTCCTCTTTATATTGCGTACCTGACGGCACGCTTGGTTGGTGCCGGCAACATTTTTCTACCGATATTTAGTGCCTGACGGCAC
>WRGA01000028.1 GCA_009787405.1 Candidatus Azobacteroides sp. | reverse complement strand
AAAAATTCAACACAAAGATTTTATATATCCGAGAAAACCCTTATTCCCTAAAATACCCCCGGTAGCCTCAGCTGTCTTTTCAGTCTCCCGTTTATTCGCCCGCCACGGCAGGGTGGGCTGTAAAAATGTGGCAATGTCAGAAAAAATATTCATTCCTTCCGGTCCCGTCAGGGACTAAATATCGGTAGAATAATGTCAGACCTCTTTTCGCCCAAGTCCCGTCAGGGACGTAATATTTTCCCCGCATATTTCGTCCCTGGCGGGACTTTGTCCACCGGAGAAATTCTCCTTTCTACCGATATTTCGTCCCTGACGGGACGGAAAACAATATTTTCCGGAACATAATTCTCATAAAACCCGCCACGACGGACATGTTGCCCCGCCGCGGCAGACATATTGTCCGCCCGTTGTCTGTTCAAAAGGACTTGCAATCCGACTTTTACTCCGATTTTCATGATAATAAAGGAAAGAAAATGCCAATAAAAACATTTTATAATTATCGAATGTTGTACACAACCTATTCCAGCGCAGGTGGAGTATAAAAAATATTTCAACATTCAAAAAAATATTCGTTCTTTTTTGTCCCGTCAGGGACTAAATATCGGTAGAATGATGTCAGACCCCTTTTCGCCCAAGTCCCGTCAGGGACGTAATATTTCCCCCGCATATTACGTCCCTGACGGGACTTGGGCCGGGTTGGAAATCCCTTTTCTACCGATATGTTGTCCATGACGGGACGGAAAACAACATTTTTCGGAACATAATTCTCATAAAACGAATATTGCATTTTTTATACCCCACCTGCGGAGATAGCCGGGTATAATATCCGATCATCATTAAACATTTTTTATTTTCAATGAGATACCTTTTACCTGACGGACAACATGTCTGTCGCGGCAGATTTCGACCATAAAAATAAAATAAAGTCCATATTAATGCAATTTTAATTTTCGATTTTTGTTAATCTTATATAGATTAAAATAAAAACCTTATCTTCTAAAAGCCCCTTTAGTAGCTTAGCAGCCGATACAATGTTAACCGGTCTCACCCTTATTTCATTTATTTAAATACAATAAATGTCAATAAAATCCTCTGAAATAAGCGGATAAGGGCAAAGATCAGATGGATTACCCCGGGCTGCTGAGGGAATTACAAAACAAGGGTTGTCTATATCTATTTAACAATGCCAAACATTTTTTATTTTCAATGAGATACCTTTTGTCTGACGGACAACATGTCCTTTTGAATAAGCCGGCGGACGGACGACATGGCCGCCGCGACAGGGGAGAAATTTACAAACGGACAATTTACAAATTACGATTTTATGACCTCTCCGTTTAATAAAATCGTAAATCGTAAATTGTCCGTTTGTAAATTATATATTACCTTTGACGTCTTTTAAAAACCGACAAATCATTCTGTATGAATACAACCGGCGATACCACCCGGGAAGAGGGTAAAAAAAACTTGAATTTCATTGAAACAATGGTCGAAAACGACCTGAAAGAAGGGAGAAACGGAAAACGGGTACATACGCGCTTTCCGCCCGAGCCGAACGGTTATCTGCATATCGGACATGCTAAAGCGATTTGTCTGGATTTCGGTCTCGCACAACGTTACGGGGGAAAATGCAATTTGCGTTTCGACGACACCAACCCGGTCAAAGAAGACACCGAATATGTCGATTCCATCATGGAAGACATTCATTGGCTGGGATTCGATTGGGAAGACCGGCTTTATTATGCTTCCGATTATTTCGGCCAATTGTGGAATTTTGCCGTCGATTTGATAAAAAAAGGACTGGCTTATGTCGATGACCAACCGGCGGAAGTCATCAGCCGACAAAAAGGAACCCCCACGCAACCGGGAACGGAAAGTCCGTACCGCACCCGCAGCACGGCAGAAAACCTCGATTTGTTCGAACGCATGAACCAAGGCGAATTTGAAGAAGGAAGCCGTGTGCTTCGCGCCAAAATAGATATGACGTCGCCCAACATGCACATGCGCGATCCCATCATTTACCGCATCATCAATCATCCGCATCACCGCACGGGAAGCGCCTGGAAAGTATATCCGATGTATGATTTCGCACACGGACAATGCGATTATTTCGAAGGCATCACGCATTCCTGGTGTACCTTGGAATTTGAAGTCCATCGTCCGCTCTACGACTGGTTCATCGACCAATTGAAAGACAGCGATTATCGTCCCCGTCAAACGGAATTTAACCGCTTGAATCTGACCTATACGGTGATGAGCAAACGGAAACTGCTGCAATTGGTCAAAGAAAATTACGTCAACGGTTGGGACGATCCGCGAATGCCGACCCTTTGCGGATTGCGCCGGCGGGGTTACACTCCCGAATCGATCAAAAGTTTCATCGATAAAATCGGCTACACCAAATTCGAAGCCGTCAACGATGTGGCATTGCTCGAAAGCGCCGTCCGCGACGATTTGAATATTCGCGCCCCGCGAGTTTCGACGGTTCTCGATCCGGTCAAATTAATCGTCACCAATTATCCGGAAGGACAAATCGAATTAATGGAAGCCGTCAATAACCCCGAAGATGAATCCATGGGATCTCATGAAATCGCGTTCACGCAGGAATTGTTCATCGAACGGGAAGATTTTATGGAAAATCCTCCGAAAAAATATTTCCGGATGACCCCCGGACAAGAAGTGCGGTTGAAAAATGCGTATATCGTCAAATGCACGGGATGTGAGAAAAACGAGACTACCGGAAAAATCGAAAAAATATATTGCGAATACGATCCGCAAACACGCAGCGGAATGCCCGAAGCCAACCGCAAAGTCAAAGGAACGTTGCATTGGGTGTCGACTGCGCACAGTTTGGAAGCCGAAGTCCGGTTATACGACCGTTTATTTTGCGTGGAAAATCCGAACGAAGACAAAGACATCGATTTCCGGTCGCTGCTCAATCCCGATTCATTGAAAATTTTGAAAAATTGCCGGGTCGAACAAGAACTTGCAAAAGCAAAAGTGTCGGACAAATTTCAATTTCAACGATTGGGTTATTTTTCCGTAGATCCCGACAGTGAAAAAGAAGGCCGCCTGATTTTCAACCGGATTGTTCCCCTGAAAGACAGTTGGAGCAAAACCGTAAAATAGTTATTGGTTAAGTATGGTGGAAAAAATAGTTTATATTTTAAACGCCAAGGCGAAAAGGCGCGAAGTTTAAAATCTTTGCGGCTTTGTATCTTTGCATCTTCGCGTTTAAAATAATTTAAATTAAATTTTACCGGGTAGTTATTAGTTATTTGCTTCGCGCTAAATACAGGATTCATGTCTGTAATGCGAAACCAATACTAATAATACGAAACAAACAAGCAATAACCGATAACCAACAACATTCAAATGGAAGATAACAATATCACAGATCTATTGTCTCGTTATGAAGAAATGATTCGCAACGGAAAAAGCGTATATTTCGACTCGGACGAATTTGAAGAATTGGCCGATTACTACGATGCACATGAAAATCCGGAGGAGGTATCAAACGTCATTGAAGAAGGATTGAAACAGCATCCCGGAAATCAGAATCTGATCTTCAAAAAAATCCGGATGTATATTTACAACGAGCAATATGCGGAAGCATCATCATTAATGAACAGTTTGTCGACCGATACCTCCGATGTGGATGTGATGTTGCTCAAGGCCGAGATTTTTTTGAACACCGACAACATTCAGTCGGGATTGAGTATTTTCGATCTGCTGTCGGAACAAGCCGACGACGAATATATTTTTCCGGAAATATCGGATATTCTCAAATCACTTGAAATGTTCGACGACGCCATCAATTATTTGAAAAAAGGACTGTCTAAATTTCCGGAAAGCATCGACATCCGAAGAGAAACAGCCGATAATTACCGGTTATCGGGCCGGCACGACGAGGCCATTATCGTTTATAACGAAATTCTCGACATCGACCCGTATTCAGCCGAAGATTGGACCGATCTCGGAGAACTTTATTCGCTCAAAGGCAATTATGAAAAAGCAATCGAGGCGTTCGATTTTTCCCTGACCATTGACGAAACCGACGACCGCACGCTTTACATGAAAGGAAATTGTCTTATTCTGAACGAAAATTACGAAAAAGCCATCGAAACCTTTCAGGAATACATTGCGTTAAATCCCGAAGATGAAACACCTTACATCTTGATTGCCGAGTGCTATGAAGAAATGGAGCAATACGACGAAGCCTTTGCGTATTGTTTGAAAGCGTTGGATGCAAACAAAGACAGCATTTTGGCTCACAAAAAAATCGTTTATTTCCTGATGGAACAGGATCATTTCGAAAAGGCACTGATGTATGTGGATAAAGCGTTGGAAATTACACAAGCAGACAGTAACCTGTTTTTTCTGAAAGCTGATATTCTTACCGCCACAGGAAATTATTCCGAAGCATTGAACAATTACCGGAGCGCTTTGCTGGCTTCCACCGACAATGACGAGAAAACAGACATTCTGTATTCGATCGGGGTGCTCAAACAAAAAGAAGAAAAGGACAAGGAAGCCCTATTGTTTTTTGAACAGGTGGAAGAATTTAAATCGAATTATCCGGGTTTATTTCTGAAAATGGCGATTTCCTATTACGAAACCCTGCAATACGATAAATGTATCGAATATCTTGAAAAAGCATCGGATGAATCAACGATCGGGTTATCCATAGAGGAAATCCGGAACAAAGAAAAAGTCATCCACGAACTGATGCTATTGCTTCAAGACCCACGATTATAACCGAATTATAACAAAAAAATCTATGGAATACATTCATGCATCAATCGACTTTCTTTTACATATAGATAAGCATTTACACGAATTTACGGATAATTACGGAACGTTAACTTATATCCTGCTGTTTATCATTATATTTTGCGAAACGGGATTGGTGGTTTGTCCTTTTTTGCCGGGCGATTCTCTGATTTTCGCGGCAGGAGCTTTAGCCGGCGCCGGATTGCTTAATCCGATCCTTCTTTTTGTCATCATGTTTTTGGCCGCGGTATCGGGGGATACCGCCAATTATCATGTCGGAAAGAAATTCGGACATGTCATTATTCGAAAGAAATTTATCAAACAAAAACATTTAGACAAAACGCATGATTTTTTCGAAAAACACGGAGGAAAAACAATCGTATATGCTCGTTTTGTCCCGATCGTAAGAACATTGGCGCCTTTTGTCGCCGGGATCAGTAAAATGAGTTACAAGTATTTTATTCACTATAATTTTTTCGGAGGCCTGATTTGGACGGCATTATTTACGGCATTAGGGTATTTCTTCGGAACCAGAAGTTTTGTGAAAAACAACTTTTCGATGGTTATTCTGGCCATTATTTTCATCTCGCTTTTACCGCCGATTATTTCCTATATCATAGAAAAATTAAAAAAGAAAAGTGATAAAAATTGATAAACAATAAAATTATCAAAAAAATGAAAACACATTATCAAAAATTCTTCAAAGGAGTATTGATTTTATTATCAATATGGGGTTATGCCGGTTCAATAAATGCACAAACATCGGAAAAACTTCCTGCTGTGACCATTATAGGAACAGCTTTAAGTGTCGATTATTCTAACAATAATTCACCATCAACAACCGTAAACACCAAATCAAATGTTTTTGACGGCAATTTGAGTACTTATTTTGCTTCTTACGACCGAAGCGGAACGTGGGTCGGATTGGATTTGGGAGAAAAACACATCATCACGAAAATAGCCTACGCTCCCCGCAATGACTTCGACGGAGGCTCTCAACGCTTGGTATTGGGCGTTTTCGAAGGGGCAAGCAATCCTGATTTCAGCGATGCCGTACCGTTGTTGATGATCACCGAAGCCCCGCAACCCAATATGTTGACGGAACAAAACATTAACTGCTCAAAAGGATTTCGTTATGTAAGATATGTAGGGCCCAATGATGTGCGTTGCAACATAGCCGAAATAGAATTTTACGGTTATCCGGGTGCAGGAGATAATTCTTATTTTCCTCAGTTGACCAATTTGCCTGTCATAACCATTCATACTGTCAATGCTCAGGACATTACCAGCAAAGAAGTATACGTGCCGGGGTTTGTTTCCTTTATATATAATGACGGAAAAAGTATTTACAGCGATAATCTGGATATCAGAGGACGAGGAAATGCCAGTTGGGATTTCCCCAAAAAGCCTTACCGGATGAAATTAAACAGTAAAGTGAATTTAATGGGATTTCCCGCCAGGGAAAAAAACTGGACGTTAATTAATAATTACGGGGATAAAACATTAATGCGCAACTTGTTGGCTTTCGATTTAAGCCGGAGACTGGATATGGCATATACCTCCGTCGGGATACCGGTAGATGTTGTTTTGAACGGAGAATATAAAGGCACCTATCAACTTTGCGACCAGATTGAAGTCGCCCCCGGGCGTGTTGAGGTACAAACAATGAACGCCGGTGACATTGCATTGCCGAATCTTTCGGGAGGTTATTTTTTGGAAGTGGATGCATACGCTTATAGCGAAATCAGTTGGTTTGAATCTGCAGGAAGAAGAACTCCTGTCACCATAAAATACCCTAAAGATGACGAAATTGTAACGCCACAGTATAATTATATCCGGGATCATTACAACAAAATGGAAAGTGCCGTATTCGCGGCAAATTATAAAGATCCGGTAAACGGCTACCGGAAATATATGGACATGGAAAGTTTTATCCGTCATTTTTTGGTGGGTGAAATTTCCGGCAATACCGACACGTATTGGAGTGTATATATGTACAAGAACAGGAATGATGATATTTTTAAATTCGGTCCCGTCTGGGATTTCGACCTTGCTTACGAAAACGACAGCAGAACCTACCCTATCAATAATCATTCGCAATGGGTTTATGAATACGGAAGTTCCGCCAACGGATTCAGGGATGTTGTAAACCGGTTATTTTCCGATGAAGATTTTGTATCAAGATTAAAGGAGATTTATTCCGATTACCGGGACAGAGGCATTTTGACAAAAGAAGCGTTATTACAGGTCGTGGATAATTATGCAGCGGAGATCAATCAATCGCAACAATTGAATTTTATGCGTTGGAATATCTTAAACACAATCGTACACATGAACCCACGAACGTATGGCAGTTATGAGGGGGAAGTAAATAATGTAAAAAATTACATTTCAAACCGGATCGATTGGATGGATCGGAAATTAAATTACAGCCCGACAAACATATCCGAAATCGCCATTGCCGATATTGTAATTTACGCGCAAGCAAACGCCATTTGCATTCATCATGTTGTGGAACCCGTAAACATTACGATAGCCGATCTTACGGGAAAAATACTCCTCTCAAAATCCATAACCGATAATATATCGATCCCGGCTTCCAAAGGAATGTATATTATCACCGTTTTCGATACAAAAGGAAATGAAAAAACCGTAAAATGTTTGATTGTGTAAGTCAGGATATATGGTAAACGAGTAAACAAGTAGACGAGTAAACGAGTCCGGGGCTTTGTGGTACCCGAACCCCGTCTACTTGTTTACTATTATCCCTTTAGCAGTAAAAAAGGCAACTTTCTATTCTCTCTTATTCTCTTATTAAATGATTGAAAATAAGGGAATAAGGGTTTGTAGATATGACTAATCCGGGCTACTAAGGGAATTGTAAATAGTAGTTAATTCAATACTGACTGATTGATTATATATCTTTTGTAATGGCATACTTTTTACATCACTACCTATTTTTATTATCCATTCTTATATCTTGCAGCGGAAATGGAAAAAGTGCGGCAATTAATAAAAGGCCGGAAGTGCAGAATGATTCTATTTTACAATTAAAAGGATTCGAAAGTTTCAAATTTACAAAAATAGTTATCGAACAATCAGACACTATTCCCGATTATTGGGGCGGATATTCAGAAGATACTACCGCTATTGATTATGAAAAAATAACTATATTGATAGATTCGGCCAACGATGTAAAATTACATGCCTACAAACTAATACCACCTGATTATGAAAAATATCACAGTGAATATCTGACTGTTGGAAAACAGATATTAAACATTGATTCATTGCTGCACGGAGAATTTCAAGATTATTTGGATTTCACTAATATATACAAATTCAAATGGAGAGACTGTGACTTCATATTATTAACAGCCTATAATAGGGTAAATCTTATGAATGCAGAATTTTTTTCCTGCCTGCTGATTCAAATGCAGA
>WRGA01000027.1 GCA_009787405.1 Candidatus Azobacteroides sp. | reverse complement strand
ACGGCAATTTTGTCCACGTGAACACCAAAGGCAATAACATTGAAATAACGGCTTTGGATACGATTACCCTGAATGCGAAGAATGTTGTGATAAATGCAAGTGAAAACATAACGACTTCTTCGGGCATCAATACGGATATGCAGGCAGGAAACAACTTATCGCACTCCATTGATAATGAATATATTCTGGCGGCAAATAAATCGACTTCCACCATAGAGACGGACAGCACCCTGGATGCCGGGAAAATAAAACAGACGGCCGATAAGGTGGTGATTGACAGTGAGGAAGAAGACATGGATTTAAATTCATCCAAAAAGGTGAATGTTCAAAGTTCGGATAAAGTAAACCTGTTCTGATTTTTTATGTTAGAGCTTATCAAGGAATATATCACATCTCCCTACCTTGTGGAAGGGATAAAAAAATCGGAGGGAAAAAACGGGGTATCGGAATCTTCGTTGATCCTCCGGTTATTTCCCGGATCACCTTCCATATTATTAAACTTTCAGAAAATAAAGATAGAAAGGGAAGTTATAAACAGGGAACGGGATTTGACGCCGTACAAGCAATTTGTGAGGGAATCCGCCGGAATACTGAACCGGTATGAATTGGAATTTGATTCGGATAAAATACCGTTCCGGATAACGGATCACGACAAAATGTGGAAAGAATGGCTGAAGCTATCCGAAATTTTATCTTCCAAGTATACCGGAGCGGAGGTCGAACGGGAATTGGGATATATGACATCGGTTTTGGACGATGAGCAGAAGCTGTTCCCGATAGTGGCCGGAGATTATCCGATCAGAGAGTTGTACGGCAGAGAGCTGTATAAGATCAAGTTCGGCAAAGACAATAAATACAGCCGGGATTGGTATGAAACGGCTTTTTCGGAAAAACTGCTGTTTTCACAAACCTGCCGTTTGATTGAGGCAAAACGGGAAGACAAGATACAGATGGCAGGTTTTGCCGATTTGAAACGCAATGAAAACCGCATCAAAAGAATATGCCGGAGAACCGGCATCAATATCGGGCATATAACATCCATAGAACAAAAAACAGTCTATTCGGGCAGTAACATGGCCCGTATACCCGACCGTATCGAAACGGAATTTTCCGTCCGGGCGGAAGGAGGATTACTCAAACGGGAAACCATAGTACTGACAATAAAAAAAGCTTGAAATATGTTTTGGAAGAAGAAGAAAAGAGTCATAAAAGAAGAAGAAATCTTCGATCCGATGGAAAGTTACGGAGAATCGTTGCAGAAGGCGAAAGCGGCAGTCGCCGATCCGGATGCGCCGGAAAATATATGGCGGAACAAAGAAAGACCGTCCATAATCATAGAGGAAAGACCATCCGTGATCTTAGAGGAAGAAGAAATTTTTGATCCGATGGCGGGTTACGGAGAATCGTTGCAGGAGGAGAAAGCGGCAGCCGCCGACGACGCGGACTGGGCGGAAGTTCGGGAAGACGGGCCATCCCCGCAATATATATCGGAAGAAACGGACGATGAAGCCCCGATCCGGCAAGCATCTCCGGAAGAAGAACCGGCGGGAGACGACGGTGTGGAAGTAATAGCCGAAGGAGCGATGTGTAAATGCTCGATGGGGAAATCACCGGGAAAGATGAATGTCGTCTGCCAATTTAAAGTATATTGTAACGGCGGGCGGAAATTAGTGGCCGGAAACTCGGAACGGAACATCCTGTCATTATCGTTCGGTTCCTGCACGGCCAAGAACAATGCCCCGTGTATGCCGGATATTTCATGGCAGAACTGTTACGAGGATGTGCAGATCGTGAACAGTACCGGAATACTTACGATGGAAAGCAAAGGAATTTGTTCGGCAGGCGGAGGACAGATAGAGTTTCAGACATCGGGACAAAGCCGTTCCGTAAGCGCCAAAGGTGTTTCCGGCGTCGAGCGGGAAAGCCTTAAAAGCGACAATCCGTTGTTGAGGGCGGAAGAAGAACCCGGCGAAATACCGTATTCCCCGGAGTATGAAAAAATACTGCGGGAAACGGAAGAAAAAATCAGGCAGCAGGCGGAAAATCTGGAGGTCATTCTTGAAGATGTGACAGAAGCGGTCAGAGGGAAGGTGGATAAAAATGCGGGAATCGTTCCGGTCACGTATCCGGTATCCAAAAACAACGGGACGGTAAAACAGCCCAAAGGCGTGCTTTGCAGTTTTTTGGCAGCCAAGAAAGGCATTCTCAGCTGGAAAGTGCGTGACGATAAAATGAAAATCATCCGTGAGGCCGACGGCGCCGGAACAATATCCGTCAGCTTTCCCAAGTACGGACGTTACGTGATTGAGGCGTTCGGAACTTCAAGTACGGTAAAAGATGACACCCGAACGGGAGACATCGAGAAAAATCCGGTGAAATATTTCAATACCCTGATCGTGGATGTCGTACCGGACGAAATCATCTTGGAAGCCGATAAGCAAAAATGGTATGTCGGGGGAAAAGTGGAAGTGAAAGCGAAGAAACTGTTTGCAGACCGTTCCGATGGCATACAGGGATTGAAATACCGGGCGGCGCAAAACGGCATTGCGGTCGGAACGGACAAAGCGGAAATAACGGCGGCAAGCGGCGGATGCACCGTCACGTTCAGGGAAAAAGGCGGTTACGTGGTGACAGCCGGCCGGGTCGGGGACACGGAAGTAAAACCGACCGGAGGCATAACCATTGAAAATATTTTGGTCGTTTCCGTCACCGCCAACGGTAAAAGCGACCTCAAGACCCGTCCGGGAGAAACGATAGAAGTGGATGCCGAACTGAATTTCAAAGACGGGGACAAATCGAAGATAAAATGGGACTTTATATCCCCCGACGGAGAAAGAATCAATAAAGGCAGACCGCAGCCCGGCGATTTCAGGAAACCGGGCGATTACAGGATTTATGCCTATTGCGGAAATGCCCGATCCGAAAAAGTGAAAGCGACGGTGGGGATAAATGATCCCAAGTTTTTGAATATCAACTGGAAGGACGGGAATAATAAACCGGTGACGCTTATAGGGGCAAGAGAAAAAATATATGCCCGGGTACTCTTCGAATATGCGGCGGGATCGGAAATCCGTTCCGAGCTGCGGACATGCGATACGGACGAAACGATACAGAAATACACCCCGGTCAGAATGAAGGGAAATGATCTGGTGGTTCCCGTAGGGCCTCTGCCCGAAAATGTTTGCAGGAATTTGAAAGACAAACGGAAATTATATCTGTATCTTGAAACCGGAAATGCGGGAGCCGTAAAAAACAAAAATGCGGCGCCCAAGTCTTACCCTGTCTGTTATTCGACGGGCAAAGACATCACCGGTCTTGATTTTTACGGTGACGCGGCATGCAAAAATCCCGTTTCGACGGCGGCATACGGCAGTATTATTTATGCCAAAGTGGTTACGCGCAATTTGAAACAGGAAAAAATACAATTGAAATTGGTTCACGAAATAGACTGGAAGCCGGACGAAACCCTGGGAACTTTTGATACGACGCTGAATGACGACGGGACGGGCGTATTCGGAATAAAAGTAAAAGACGGCTGGGCGGTAAAAAACGGAAAATGGCAGAAAACCGTAAAATATGTGGCAGTCATTTCCGAAGTCGGAAGCAATGCCTATAAAGAAGAACTGACTCTCGGCAGGGATGCCGCCTCCATTACTTTTACCGATAAGCCGAAGGATTCGGAAAAAGGCGAGGCAGTGACGGTGGTAAGGAAAGTAAACTTGAATATGAGTAAAGACAGATGTCCGAGGTGCAGAGTATTTACGGAAGCACATTTTAAGGAAATTTTTCCGGGCGTGACATCTTTATTCCCGAACGGTACGAATCAACTGAAAAGCACGACAATAAAAGCGTTTGCCGATGAACTTAACAAAGCATTCGATGAATTCGGGGTGGATAATTGCAACAGGAAACTTCATTTCCTGACACAAACGGCATATGAAACCGGTAATTTTGCAAGAATAGATGAAAATTTGAATTATAACGGTACTAAATTCAGGAACGCCAATTGGCCGAAGGATAAACATCCTAAACTATATGAAAACGATGCGGAGAAAAAATTTTCAAATAACCCGGAAGCATTAGCCGATTATGTATACCGGAATCATGACGGCAACGGAGATGAGGCATCCGGAGACGGTTATAAATATCGGGGAAGAGGTTTGATACAAATAACAAAGAAAGGAGCGTATCAGCGGTTTGAAAATTATTTAAAGCAGAAGGATGGTACAGCTGAGGGAACAATAGTAAATAATCCGGATTTATTGTTAAATGATTTAAGTTACATGGTCAGATCAGCCGTATGGTTTTGGAAATACGGGAAAACGAATACGGGAACGGATGCCCGCCTTGATATGAGTCTGTTGGCCGATAAAGGCAATATAAAGGAAATAACCCGTTTGGTGCATGGAAGTACAAATACCATTGATGAGCGGATTTCTAAATATGAAACACTTAAAAAAGGATTTAATCTCAGTCAATGTACATTCTATATGAATAATTTGGTTACAAATAATATCATAGAGTATCATATTTATGAAAATGGCGATATAAAACGAATTGTTCCGTCAAATTATAACTCTGTAAAAAAGACTAAGGATGAACCTTTTAATTTTGTTTACTATTATCACGATAATGCAGGAACAAAATATTATATTAATACATTTGCCGCTTTCAGGCACGATAAGCGAAGACCGCGGGATACTGTTATTGAAAAAAACGGTAGAATATTGGTAAACATGCCTGTTGATTTTGAAAAAACAATAGGCACTAAATTAATAAAATACAAGACAGATGATACTCCCCGTAATTATGCAGATCCTGATGCATTTGCTGCATTTTTGGGAGCTTTGGCAGAATGCAGCTATACGGATTTTCAGTTTAGAGGATTCACATGTAAGGATGGTATAGGTAAACCGAGTGTATCGCATTACAATGGTTACAATTTCGATATGGCATATTTAAGAAGAGATAAAGATTTTTCAGGTTTACATATAAATAATGAAAAAGACTGGAATGAGTTGGATTTGGACAGACAAAATAATTTTCATTTTGCACTTATTCATTTTGGATATTCTGATTTTAAAGTATTAAGTAATCATACTTCCAAATTTCAAGTAATATGCAGTTATACTGGAAAAAAAGTTAATATCAATAATTTGGAAAATCACCATCATCACTTACATGTACAAGGATTCGATACTGATAAAGTCACAGAAGAAATCCGAAAATAATAAACACGATAAATGTAAAAAGATATGAATTTACTATTAAAATTGCTCGTTTTCATTTGTTTGTTTTCCATAAGTGCTTGTTCTCAAAACAAACAACCGGATAAAGAAGAACAAGATGTATTACAACTTACTTATTCGTTAAATAAAAACGACATCGTTAATAATCCTATTAATTATTATAATCCCGAAAATTTTGAAGAATTTGATCATGGAGATGACGATATCATTCCTCAAAAAAATTTCCGGGAATTGGTTTCAAATATTCCGATATCTCCCTTACCCTTCGGAGTGAAAAACATAGACAGCATCAATGTTTATAAACCCCTGGGAGAGCGTCTGCCTCCGATAGAATTTGATACGCTTGATATTTACGGAATGAAAAACTATTTTATCAATCATCCCGAACTTGATATAAAAGACGAAAGAGAAGGCCGTTTTGTCGGTGATCGCCATGTTACAGAGTATTTTGTTAAACGGTTTCCTCCTCTCAAAAACGGCAATGAAGTTTTGTTATTTTATAAATATAATTTGGAAAAAAATAATGAGTCATGGATCCTTTATTTATGTAAATCTGATGATGGTAAGATTATTGATTCAGATCGTTCTTTCATGTCTTCAAATGGAGGGGGTGGGTTTAATTCTTTTTCTTACATGGATGATAACTACGTGATAACGAAAAAATTATTCTGTTTGCCGAGAAAGCCGGGACAAATATCCGGTATCGAATTCGGAGACGATGTAGAAGAAGATATTATAAAGGCAAACAAGACGATATTGTACTTTAGATATGTTTACAAATTTGGAACTCATTCTTTAAGCAGAGGAAATTTATCTAAAGAAAAAGCAGAATATTTACACGAACAATTTTATTGGAAAGATAATCGGCCTGTTGTTTTTCACAGATTTGAAGCAAATGATTAAAGTTATTCTGATAGCAATAAGACATCCCTCGCCGAGGCGGACATGTTGTCCTCTTGTCTATCCGGAAGGACATGTTGTCCGAAATAGCGAGAAACAACCACATGAACACACAGGAAACAGACAGGAATTTAGTTGACGGATTGCAAGTTCTTTTGAATAAAGGGACGGACAATATGTCCGCCCCGACAGAAGGAGATATTTGTGTAACAAAAGCTTTTAGAGGAGATAACAATCATCCACATGGGCACATATCAATGTACAATGGGAGTCAATGGGTTTCAGATTTCAAACAAAAAGATATTTGGGCCGGAGGTGACTATAGAAAACATAAACCACAAAACATTATTTTTAGATGGACAAAAAAATGAAAATTATGAAATGCTTATTATTATCATTTGTATTATTATTGACCATTCAATCTTGTAATCAAAATACAAATAAAAATCAATCATTGTCTACAATTAATGATGTAGAAGATAAAGGAGTCGATGTTTTAAAAGTTTTTTACCAAGAATATATATCTGCCTGTTGCAATTTACCTGAAAGTTATGATGTTCTTGATAGAGTAAAGAAAAAATATCTTTCGGATAATTTATATAAACGATTAGAAGTTGCGGATTTGGATTATGATCCTTTTCTTAATTCTCAAGATTGTAATGAAAATTGGTTAAAAACATTGGATATTAAATTAGTTTATAATGAGAATAATATTTATAAAATATGCTATAATAATGGTGATAATGAAATATGTATAATATTGTCATTAATAAATAATGATGGAAATTTTATAATTAATGACATTAAGAACGCAGATTTATTAACTATAGGCTCTGAGTCTGAAGAAGAAAATAAAGGGACAGATTCATCTTATAATATTAAAGGTAATTGGTTCATAACATGTAATGAATCTGCTGTTTTCAAAATAGAAAAAGAAAATGATATTCTTTTGCCGGTTATGTCAAATCAAATATATATAAAGGCGAGAATAGAAAAAGTAAAAGATAATTTTTATCATGTATATCTCATAGAACCGGATGATTTAGGAGCAGGCGGCCTCCGGTTGGATTGGGATAATTTTTCGACAGAAAAACCTATAGCTGATATTGAAATATTAAGTAATGGGACTATGAGTTTTAAATGGATAGGGTTCTATCATATTTCAGATAAGAAAATAGTTTTTCCGGAATGTGAATTTAACTTGGAAACCGGTGGTAATCCTTCAATATTAATTAATTGTCCCTAATTCTGAATTCCGATGCTTTTGTAATATTAATTGGTGCTTATATATAATCAAGAATTAATTCCCGAATTGCGGACATGCGATACAGATGAAGTAATACAGAAATACACCCCGGTCGGAATGAAGGGAAATGATCTGGTGGTTCCCGTAGGGCCTCTCGCCGAGACGGACATGTTTGTCCGTCCTCTTGTCTATCCGGAAGGACATGTTGTCCGGTTAATAAAAAGGAACAATCACATGCACGCAAAGGAAAAATAGGAATTTTGTTAACGGACTGCAAGTCTTTTCAAGTAAAAAAGAGGACGGACAGCATGTCCGCCCCGGCAAAAATTAAGAGTTGTTCTTAGAGTAAAAAAATAGTATTTAAAGTTTAAAAATTGAATGTGTTTTGATATATAAGATGTTATTGTTTGTATTATTTTTGTTGCCGTTAATATGATTATTGTCATTACTGTT
>WRGA01000026.1 GCA_009787405.1 Candidatus Azobacteroides sp. | reverse complement strand
GTTAAATTCTTCCCTGTTTTTGAACTGCTTGAAAAAATCTTTCGGCAGTTGGAATTTGTCTGTGTCCATAAGTTTTTTGTATTTAAAAGTTTTTTATCGTTTTTTCTCAACGGGGAATTCTCCGTTGAGAAAACTCTTAAATACAGGTTAAAGATAAGTGCTTTTACTTATTTACACAAAATTCTGGAGCGAGTCTAAATTCTGGCGATTATTTACTGCAAATATCTTTTATCGGTTATCAAAAGGAATACCGGCAGGTAAATGTGCCTGTACAAAGCGATTTGGGCGAAATCGGCATTTCGGAAGACGTCAATCTGTTGAGTGAAGTGGTAGTGACAAGTCGTCGTCCGTTAGTGGTACAGCAACTCGATCGGACGGTGGTCAACGTGGCCGGCAATATTATCACATCAGGTCTTAATGTTCAGGGATTGTTGAAACAGTTACCTGGTTTGATTGTCGATAAAGACGGAACCGTGACGCTCAACGGTCGACCGGCAACCATATATATTGACGGTCGCCCTACGAACCTGCCTCCCGAACAGGCAGCTCAAATGCTCAACGGTATGATGGGTGATATGGTCGATCGGGTGGAATTGATCGACAACCCCTCGTCGCGTTACGAAGCGGAGATAAGTGCAGCTATCGTCAATATCCGCCTGAAACACGATGCTTCGCCGGGGCTTAACGGTACGGTACAGGCCGGCGCCGGATTTGCGGAATATGATTTTGCTTCGCACGGCGGCCTCAACCTGAACTACCATTCCAAAAAACTGAATATTTTCAGAAATTACGGATATGACAACCTACCGCACAATTATGACCTCTTCCAAATAAGGAATTTTGGCGGCGCTGTACCTTTAACTTACGATCAGCATTCGGAGTCTCGGGCAAGAATACCTACCCATACCCTTCGCGCTGGAGTCGATTGGTTCGTCTCACCCGAACAGACCATCGGATTCCTGTTCAACGGAACATCCTATAAGCTTGATATTGATGTTGTTTCGGAAGCTGCCGTCTCCTAGACAGGTATTTCTAAAATTGACTCCACCATATTGTCCGATACGTGGCAAAAGTTACCCAACAAATACGCGGGGCGCGCGACCGCAGAGTCGGTATTGAAGAAGAAATGAGACGGACAAAATGACAGGTCAAATCCGCCATAACAGGATTTTGAGACAGTTTCTTTCCTTCTCATAAATAAACAACGAATGATTTTTATTTTAATTGAACATTTTTTCTATCGGACAACAAGAAGCTCGCACAGATTTCACGGATTTCACGGATTTTTTAATCGACGCCGGTGATTCTATCGGTGAATTGAAAATCGACGAAGTCAAACAGAAAAGGGCGATCATCCGACTATAATAAAAATCCGGGAACAGGGAATATCATCCGTTTTCCAAAATCCGCGTCATCCGGGCCATCTGTGAGAAAGTATTCTTGCATATAAAATATAAAAAACTAACTTTGTAAAAAATTTCGGCATTGCAATTCTTCAAGAAAAACAAATCGGCATACACCGATGAGGAATTATTGGAAAAATACAATCTCACTCATCGATCAGAATATTTCGGCGAACTTTACCACCGGTATATTCCCTTGCTGTACGGCGTTTGTTTGAAATACTTGCAAAACAAGGAAAAAGCGGAAGATGCCGTCATGCAGCTGTTCGAAGATTTATTGCCCAAGATTTCGAATTATGAGATCAAATCTTTCAAAACATGGATTTATACCGTGGCAAAAAATCATTGTTTACAAGTATTGCGAAAAAACGAAAAGGAAGTATTGGTGGATTTCAACGTTCAATTTGTGGAATTTGCCGATATTGCACATCTGTTAAGCGGTGACAATGACGATGAACGATTGGCTAAATTAGGAAAGTGTCTGGAAAAGCTTCCTGAAGTACAACGAATTTCCATCAATAATTTTTTTATGGAGGAGATGTCGTATGCAGACATCGCCAAAGCCACCGGTTTTCAACTGAAAAGTGTAAAAAGTTACATCCAAAACGGAAAGCGCAATTTGAAAAATTGTATTGAAAATCATGCGTGAAAAGTAACCGGGATAACATAAAATTCACAGACCCGACCGCATGGCGGTGTTGCCCTTATCACCCCGGATTTTAATCCGGGAAAAATAAAAATATGAACCTGATGCATTACATTAACGGCCCCCGGAAAGGAAAAGATGCCCATCGAATCGAAAAAGAGGCGATGTATGATCCATTTTTGGCGGATGCGTTGACCGGATACGAATCGGTAAAAGATAATCACATCGAAGCTGTTTCCCGATTACGGAAAATGGTACGGAATAGAACAAAAAAGAAAAATTATGCCGTCGTTTGGTGGGCTGCCGCAAGCGTTGCTCTGATTTTGGGGTTTGCATTGTTTTTGATGTACCCGAAACAAGAAAATACGTTTGTTTCGCAAAATATATCTAAACAAGAACAAAAATCCGATCAAAATAAAACAAGCGAATCCGGTGAAATCTTTTCCCGAAAAGAAAATCCGGATAGGATGAATGCGGAACCTGAAGAAGTTCAATCCGATCAAAAAATACAATTCTCTTCTCCGAAAATACGGATGGCAGACACCAAAGTTATTTCCGCCGATGATGTTTCGACCGAAAAAACGACCGGTACGAATGATGAGTCGGAGATCTTGGCCTCTTCTTCCTCTGAAAAAAGCGTTGAAAAAACGTCATCCGCCGGTAGCGCTAAAAGACGAGAAACAACCGACTACGGAGCCGCTGCATCTTCCGATGAAATCAAATCGGTAAAACCGGATCCCGTCATGGGAATGAGCGCATACCAAGAATATCTGAAAGCAAATGCAACGCAACCGACGGATACCGCATGCGCCACCGCTAAAGGAAAAGTCAAAGTGAGTTTCTACGTCAGCGCTTCCGGAAGGCCGTTTAACATTCGGGTAGAAAAACCTCTCTGTCCGAGTTGCGACCAAAAGGCGGTCGATTTGATCCGCACGGGCGGAGATTGGACTCCGGGCAATGAAATCGTAAAATTAGACATCGAATTTACAGGCGAACAACAATTCCGTATCCTTGAGCAGCTTTATTATAAACGTTAGATATTCACTTTTTACTTCATTATATTCTCAAATTATGCCCCATCCGTTCTTTTTTGGTCTTCATGTAAAATTCGTTGTATGGATTGGGTGCAATTTCAAGCGGAATATTTTCGACAATAGTTAATCCGTATGCTTCCAGTCCGATGCGTTTGACCGGATTATTGGTCATTAAGCGCATCTTCGTGACACCCAGTTCCCGGAGAATCTCCGCTCCAACTCCGTAATCGCGCTCATCGGCATCAAAACCCAGGTGCAAATTGGCATCGACGGTATCCATTCCGTTCTCTTGCAATTTATAAGCCCTGATTTTATTCATCAACCCGATGCCGCGACCTTCCTGATTCATATAAACAATCACGCCTTTTCCTTCTTTTTCGATCATTTCCATGGCTTTGTGCAATTGCTCTCCGCATTCGCATCGTTTGGAACCGAAAATATCGCCGGTCATGCACGACGAATGCACACGAACCAATATCGGCTCGTCTTTTTCCCATGCTCCTTTAATTAATGCAATATGTTCCAGTCCGTTCGATTTTTGCATGAAAGGAATCAATCGAAAATGTCCGTATTTGGTGGGCATATTCACTTCTTCACCCTTTTCGACTAACGATTCTCTTTTTAACATATATTTGATCAAATCGCGCACGGAAATCAGTTTCATGTCGAATTTTCCGGCGATTTTCACCAAATCGGGCAAACGCGCCATCGAACCGTCTTCATTCTTAATTTCGATCAACACCCCCGCCGGATATAATCCCGCCAAACGAGCCAAATCAATGGCAGCTTCGGTATGTCCGGCCCGGCGAATAACCCCTCTTCTTCTTGCCCGAAGCGGAGAAATGTGTCCCGGGCGTCCGAAATCTTCGGGCAGGGCATCCGTCTCGGTCAATGCCACAATGGTTTTTGCCCTGTCTTCCGCCGAAATACCGGTGGTACACCCTTTTTTCAAATAATCGACCGTAACGGTAAACGGTGTCGAGTGAATCGATGTATTATTTTGAACCATCAACGGCAAGTCCAATTCATCACAGCGTTCTTCCGTCAACGGTACGCAAAGCACCCCTCTCCCGTTCGTTTCCATAAAATTGATTTTTTCGGGAGTTATCAATGCTGCGGCGGCAATAAAATCGCCTTCATTCTCACGATCTTCGTCATCGACCACAATGACCAACTTGCCGTTACGAATGTCTTCGACGGCTTCTTCTATCGTATTTAATTTAAAAGACATAATATTGTTTTCTCTATCTGTAAAAATCAGTTATCAATTTTAATTTGTTCTTTATCATTGATCAATCGGGAAATTTCCGAATTTAATCTGATGATTCCGGTTAAATCTTTACCGGTTCTTTTCTCGTAATAAAACGCCTGTATATACCAAAGCAATCCTGCCGGAAACAATATCCCGAGCAACAGGTTCAAATATTCATTTTTAAACGGGGCGCAATTCCGATAAGAAGGAATAATCGGATACTGATTCATTTTTGATACGATCATTGCATTTCGGGAATTAACCAGCTCTCCGACAATACGTTCCTCCATATCGATTATTTCTTGCAGTTGCTCGCCTCTGCTTCTGTCTTTCCAAAAACGGAAGTAATCCGGCAGTTTTTTGAGGTTCAAATATTTTCTGCTCAAATCCGTCAGCACTTCCGATTGTTTCAATACATTGAAATAATCCGTTTCAAAAATGACAATTTCCTTACGTTCAAAATCACGCGTCGGCCGTTTTCCGAAAAGCTGTTTAAAGAAATTTACATACGTATCGGCATTCAACAAGGTCGAATCATTGATGGCTTTATAGGTGAAAAATGCACCCAACAACGTCAATACCAACGAACTCATCCATATTCCCTGCCAAACGGGAATCATTCCGTCCCGGGCCATTTTGTAATTTGTATTATCGATGATATGGTAAAACAAAAACAATAGTACGGAAACTACAACCGGCATTCCCAGCCCGCCTTTACGAATGATCGCTCCTAACGGCGCCCCGATAAAAAAGAAAATAAGGCACGCCACCGACAACGTAAATTTCCGGTGCCATTCAATTTCGTGACGTCTCATGATCTGATCATCGTCCATAATCGAAAAATTACGGCTCATCAGATCCTGTTTTACCATTTCGCTCCGACTGACCGCCGAAGACAAAACATTGATTTTTTCTTTGTTGGAAATTGAACGAAATACACTGTCGAACGAAATCGGACGGATTTCCTGCCTGACTGCTTTATTCTGATGATTGACCGCTTTATTCCCAGGAACATACAAATAGGTATTTCCGGCCAATCGTTTTCCTTCCAGTCGTTTTAAACTGTCGACGATGATCTCCAACGAATCGGCTGTTGCCCGAAGCTGCTTTCGGTTTTTGCTGACATATTGATCCTGCAACGTCGAGTCGGCCATCCGGTTAAAACTTGCATCAAACGATATTAATATTTCTTTTGTTTCAAAAGCTTCTCTTCGATAAGGAACATTCTCTTTGACCGATCGTTGCTTTTTCAAATTTTCAAATAACTCGCCCGAATATAAATCCAACATCAAATGTTGTTTATCGGCCGCCATTTTTAAATAACCCGAATCGGCCACGATGATGGATGCATTTTCAAATCCTCCCGAAAAATCGTAGATCATCACATCTTTCAATAACCGTGTTTTCGGATCTTTATTTTTCACATACAAATTAAATCCTTCGATTTGAGAATAAAACGCTCCTTCCGGAATATCCAATTCCGGAGCTTTCCTTTTGACGGATATCAGCAAGGCGTACATCCTTTTTTGGGCTTCGGGAATCACATAATCTTGAAACAGAAATACTCCCACGCAAATAAAAAGCATGAAAATAATCAACGGCTTCATAATCTGAAGCAATGAAATGCCGGATGCCTTCATGGAGATCAGTTCAAAACTTTCGCCCAAATTTCCGAACGTAATCAGAGAGGCCAACAATACGGCGATCGGAAGTGACTGAGGAACCAACCCGATGGCCGCATAAACAAACAACTCAACCAAAACGCCGTTATCCAACCCTTTACCGATCATTTCCTCCATATACCTCCAAAAAAATTGCATCAGAAATATAAAAAGGCAAATCACAAACGTCATTAACAATATCGGTAAATACGTTTGCAACATGAAAGTATACAGTCGTTTGATACGAAGCATGAAGAAAAATGTTGGATTTTGATGTGCAAAGGTAGTGAAAATACGGTTATAAGTTAAGAGTTGGAAGTTAAGAGTTGGAGACAGCGATTCAAAATAGTTGCATATATCAACTATTTGTAGTATCTTTGTAATCGGAATATTTAATAAGCAGTATGAACCCTACATGAACTGACGGTTGACCAAGAGAATGAAAATAATTGCGGGTTCCATACAATCATAAGTAAAAAATGAAATATTAATATATGAAATGGATAATATATTAAGTAATTTTGCGCTTACTATAATGGAGCTTGGACACGCTTTCAAACGATTTTCGAATGATTTTAGTTTGAAAATTTCACCCGAAGCAATGAAAATTTTATTATCAGTCAATTACCGGCCCGATATAATTCAGCAGGAAATTGCCGAGACGTTGAAAAAAGATAAATCTGCCGTTTTGCGTTTAATTGACAATTTGGAAAAACAGGGATTGGTACGGCGCGTTGTTTCCGCTAACGACCGCCGCCGCAATATCATTAACATAACCGAAAACGGTAAAAAGTTAGTTACCGAAATCGACCATAAATTGCAAAAATTGTCCGCGCTCTTCTTTAACGATTTAGATAGTGCTGATATAGAGATATTTAATAGAATTTTAAATCATTTGCAAAACAAAGCAAAAACGATATAATTTTTTAATGATTATCGGATGTTGCACCTACCTATCCCCAAGTGTGGTGTAAAATGTAATATTTGTTTTTTTTTGAAAAATCCGGTCTGAAAAATGTTGTTTTCCGTCCCGTCGGGGACAACATATTGGTAGAAAGAAGAATTCCGCCGGTGACCAAAGTCCCGTCAGGGACGTAATGTGAAGAAGAAAACATTTGTCCCTGACGGGCGGGGTGGTGAAGGGGTGGTGTTTTTCTACCGATATAATGTCCCTGACGGGACAAAAAAGGACGAATATTTTTTTGAAACATTGACACATTTTTTACATCTGCCTGCAAGGAGAAACGGACATAATATCAGATAATCATATAATTTTTACACCAATAGTTGATAATATCAATAATTGAAATAATCACCCTATAAATAATTTTTATGCAAAATCAAAAATTTCAAACAAGATTGAACAAAATTCAAACTGAATTTATTCACCTCAATGTCCGAAATTGCAAACATTGTTGGAAATGCGTGGATGTATGTCCGAAAAATGTAATCGGCAAAGTCAGTTTTCTTTTCCACCGTCACGCCATAATACGCCATTCCGAAGATTGTACCGGTTGCTTTAAATGTGTAAATACCTGTGAGTACGGGGCATTAAAAAAAGGGAAGCTGTTATGAAAGTTAAGAATTAAGAGTTGAGAGTTAAGAATTATATTAAACTCGTTATTAAATCTATATAATGATTATCGGATGTTATGCCCGGCTCTCCCTGCAGGGAGATGCAAAAAATGTGTCAATGTTTCAAAATATTCGTCTTTTTTGTCCCGCCGGGGAC
>WRGA01000025.1 GCA_009787405.1 Candidatus Azobacteroides sp. | reverse complement strand
ACAATATTTTTTAGCATGTAACTTTCAAAAAAACGAATATTACATTTTTATACCCTACCTGTGAGGATAAGCAGGCATAACATCCGATAATCATAAAGTACTTTTATCAAAGGTATTCGTTCTTGACGGCATTTAATGAAAAATATCCGTTATCGTTTGTTACCGTTCCTGAAACAAATGCTACATCGGACGAGCGGTATAAAACAACATTCGCAAAAGGTAACGTGTTTGACGTTTTTCCGTCGGTAATATTACCGGAAATATTCCACGTTTGATTTTGTGAAACCGAAAATTGCGAAAATGAAAAAAGCAAAGCAATTATAAGAAACATGCACCGGGTATTTTTTATCAATAACGTTCTCATATTGACAGTCTTTTAAAAGTTTGATGATATAAAATACTATGCCAAATCTGTGCCAAAACATATAAAATGCAGATTATCAATGCTTAATGAAAATATCAAAAAGAGCATAGTGTAAAATATTTTTACACAACGTGTTAAATTATATTACAGAATACCGATCGGATAAGAGGATGATGCCGGGTTTAAAGTAGACGAGGTCGGTTTTGTAACATCCGAAACTTGTTTACTGATTTCGAGGTTAAGGCTGAAAACCTTGTGTATAACAGCGCAGGGCGATGTTTGCCGCCGCTTACCGCATCCTGTTGTTCATCACTATGTAGAGACGCGGCATGCCACGTCTCTACATGCGACGCCGCAATTTACCTTGTTGATGTGCGACGTGAAATATGCTGCCGGCTTATATTAATAGCTGTTGTAAACCATTAAAGGATGAATTATTTTCAAATTATGCCGCGATATTAACCGGAAAAAAGTAAATTTGTGGTCTTTTAAATCGAAAATCTTTCATATAACATATAACATGACACAGATGTATTGGCAATCGGAGTTTGAAGTTTTACCCCGCCCCGAATTGGAGAAACTGCAAATACAACGATTGAAAAAAACAATTGACATTGCCGGTCATTCCCCGTTTTACTCCGACGTTTTTAAAAAGGAAAAAATATCTTCTTCCTCCGTCAATTCGTTGGAGGACTTGAAAAAGATTCCGTTTACCACCAAAGACGATTTGCGGAATAACTATCCTTACGGATTGGTTGCAGGCGATTTGAAATCGGGCGTGCGGCTGCATTCTTCCAGCGGAACGACCGGAAATCCGACGGTCATTTTCCATTCTCAACACGATTTAGATTCTTGGGCGAATCTGGTGGCCCGTTGCTTATATATGGTCGGTTTGAGGGATACGGATGTTTTCCAAAATTCGTCGGGATACGGCATGTTCACCGGCGGGCTGGGATTCCAGTACGGGGCCGAACGGTTGGGGGCGCTCACCGTACCTGCCGCCGCGGGAAACAGTAAACGTCAGATTAAGCTCATCATGGATTTCGGCACAACTGCCGTACATGCCATCCCAAGCTATGCGTCTCGATTGGCCGAAGTTTTTTCGAATATGGGGATCGATCCGGCAAAAGAAACTAAACTGAAAACATTGATCATCGGCGCCGAACCTCATACGGAAGCACAACGTCAACGTATCGAAAACTTATTGAGTGTAAAAGCATACAACAGTTTCGGCATGTCGGAAATGAACGGGCCGGGGGTTGCGTTCGAATGTACTTATCAAAACGGGTTGCATTTGTGGGAAGATGCATTTATTATGGAAATTATTGATCCGGACACGCTGGAACCGCTTCCCGACGGAGAAGTCGGAGAGTTGGTGCTTACCACGCTGGATCGTGAATTGATGCCGTTGTTGCGTTATCGCACGCGCGACCTGACCCGCATTTTGCCGGGCGATTGCCCTTGTGGAAGAACACACCGTCGAATCGACCGGTTAAAAGGCCGCAGCGACGACATGTTTATCGTAAAAGGCGTCAATATTTTCCCGTTGCAGATCGAAAAGATATTGCTTAATCATAAGGAGTTAAGCAACAACTATCTCATCATTATCGAAACCATCGGCAATAACGATGAATTGACCATAGAAGTGGAATTGGGCGAAATGTTCACCGACGACTACAGCGTGCTGCAACAATTGACCAAAAATATCACTCACGAATTACGCGACGAAATATTGGTGACCCCTAGACTTAAATTAGTTGAAAAAGGCTCTCTCCCACAATCTGAAGGGAAAGCCGTGAGAGTGAACGATCTCAGAAGTAAAAATTAGGAATTAAAAATTAAAATAGAAATTTATTTAAATTATGGCAAAAAGTGCATTACAGATTGCAAGGGCCGGTTATAAAGCTAAAATGCCGAAGGCTCTGACAGGAAATTTGACAATCAAGGAAGGCGACCCGACTCAATCGGTGGCGGATCATGACGATATTCGTCATTTGTTTCCGAATACATACGGGATGCCGATTGTAACATTTGTCGAATCTTCCGAAGAAAAAAAATATCCCGCAATGAATGTCGGCGTGATTCTTTCGGGCGGACAAGCTCCCGGAGGTCATAATGTCATCGCCGGGTTATTCGACGGCATCAAACGATTAAACAAAGGTTCGAGATTGTTCGGTTTTTTATTGGGCCCGGGCGGATTGATCGAACATAATTATATGGAACTGACAGCGGAGATCATTGATGAATATCGGAATACGGGCGGATTTGACATCATCGGTTCCGGACGCACCAAATTGGAAAAAAAAGATCAATTCGACAAAGGTCTCGAAATATTGAAAAAACTCGACATCAAGGCATTGGTCATTATCGGCGGAGACGATTCCAACACCAATGCGTGTGTATTGGCCGAATACTACAAACATAAAAATACCGGCATTCAGGTGATCGGTTGCCCGAAAACGATTGACGGCGACTTGAAAAACGAAATGATCGAAACGTCTTTCGGATTTGACACGGCTTGTAAAGTTTATTCCGAATTGATCGGAAACATTGAACGAGATTGTAACTCGTCCCGTAAATATTGGCATTTCATCAAACTGATGGGGCGTTCCGCTTCTCATATCACATTGGAATGTGCCTTGCAAACTCAACCGAATATCTGCCTGATCTCGGAAGAGGTGGAAGCCAAAAAACAAACCTTGGATGATGTGGTCAACTACATCGCCGACATTATTGCAAAACGTGCGGAAAACGGCGATAATTTCGGTACGATTCTGATACCGGAAGGGTTGGTGGAATTTATTCCCGCCATGAAAAATCTGATCACCGAATTAAACGATTTCCTGGCCGAAAACATTGAAGAATTTTCATTGATCAAGAAAATTAAATATCTGACCGAAAAATTAAAACCGGAAAACGCCGCGATTTATGCAAGTTTACCCGAAAACGTAGCTCGTCAATTGGCGATGGATCGCGACCCACACGGAAATGTACAGGTTTCATTGATCGAAACCGATAAATTGTTGATCGAAATGGTCGGTCGTCGGTTGGATCATATGAAGAATGAACACCGGTATGTCGGTAAATTCAGCGCTCAAAGTCACTTTTTCGGATACGAAGGCCGTTGTGCCGCTCCGTCGAATTACGACGCCGATTATTGTTATTCGTTAGGTTATGCGGCCGCCATACTGATCGGTGAAGGAAAGACCGGCTACATGGCTTCGGTTCGCAACACCACTGCTCCGGCCGACGAATGGATTGCCGGCGGTGTACCCATTACCATGATGATGAATATGGAACGTCGTCACGGAGAATTGAAACCGGTGATTCAAAAAGCATTAGTGGATTTGAACGCCGCTCCATTCAAAAAATTTGCCGCCGACAGAAACACTTGGGCCATGAAAACAGATTTCGTTTATCCCGGCCCGATCCAATATTTCGGTCCGACCGAAGTTTGCGATCAACCCACAAAAACGCTGCTGTTGGAACAAGGAGTGGAATAATTGTCCATAAAATATAACGAATTATGAATATTGACAACATTATGCGTTCGTTGGAAATCAAACACGCGGGAGAGTTTGAATTTCTGCAAGCTGTGAAGGAAGTGCTTGTTTCTATTGAGGAAGTGTATAATCAACACCCCGAATTTGAAAAGAATAAAATCATCGAACGAATCGTCGAACCCGATCGTATTTTTACGTTTAAAGTGCCTTGGGTGGATGATAAAGGTGAAATTCAAATCAATTTGGGATACCGCGTGCAATTCAACAATGCCATCGGCCCGTACAAAGGCGGGATGCGGTTTCACACTTCCGTTAATTTATCGACCTTGAAATTTCTGGCATTCGAACAAACGTTCAAGAATGCGCTGACCACTTTGCCGATGGGCGGAGGAAAAGGCGGTTCGGATTTCAACCCGAAGGGGAAATCCAATATGGAAGTCATGCGTTTCTGCCAAAATTTCATGTTGGAGTTGTGGCGTCATGTCGGCGCCGACACGGATATTCCCGCGGGAGACATCGGCGTGGGTGCACGCGAGATCGGGTATATGTACGGTATGTATAAAAAGCTGGCACGGGAAAATACCGGCGTATTTACCGGAAAAGGACTTGAATACGGCGGTTCGCTTGTTCGTCCCGAAGCAACGGGTTTCGGCGGGTTATATTTCGTCAGGCAGATGTTGAAAGAACATCAAATCGATATTCAAGGAAAAACGGTCATTGTTTCCGGATTCGGAAATGTGGCGTGGGGAGCCGTGACGAAAGCGACGCAAATGGGCGCCAAAGTGATCGGTATTTCAGGGCCCGACGGTTATATTTTGGATCACGAAGGCATTTCCGGCAAAAAAATCGATTATATGCTGGAGTTAAGAGAATCGTGCAACGATATTGTCAGCCCGTATGCCGAAAAGTTCGAGGCAGAGTTCGTTCCCGGCAGGAAAATATTTGAAGTCAGGGCGGATATCGTTTTGCCGTGCGCCATTCAAAACGAATTGACCGAAGAAGACGCTCAAAAAATCATCGACAACGGAGCGGTTTGTGTCGCCGAATTGTCGAACATGGGTTGTACCAACGAAGCCGCCGATTTGTTTGTCGCACACCGCATGTTGTTTGCTCCGGGAAAAGCCGTAAATGCAGGCGGCGTGGCAACATCCGGTCTGGAAATGACGCAAAATGCCATGCACATCCATTGGGATGCTTCGGAGGTGGACGATCGTTTGCGGCAAATTATGAATAATATCCACGATCAGTGTGTCAAATTCGGCAGACAGCCCGACGGCTATGTCAATTACGTCAAAGGAGCCAATATCGCCGGATTCATGAAAGTGGCAAGAGCAACATTGATGCAGGGAATCGTTTAAAACGGTAAGCGTTGCATGGTCACGAAGCGTCTTTCAATGTATGTTATATTTCCCCTGAGTACCCGGCAGAATTTAATTGATGCTATTTCAACCGCGAAGATGCAAAAACACCAAGTCGCAAAGGATTTAAACTTCACGCCTCTCCGGCTTTGCGACTTGGCGTTTAAAATATAAACCGGTTATCATGTGCCGTGTATTATTATTTATTGTCGACAATCGACCAAATCAACCGTTGATTGCCGACCGTCAATTCGAATCGTTATGTCTGAATCAATACAACATTTTTCGTCCGTCATTATACAAGCAGTGAAAAAACTTTCGGAAAACGAAAGTTATCAAGCGTTGTGCCTTCAGCGACAGAGCGGCAAACCGCTTCCGTCCGGCAAAACGTTGAAGGAAATCATCGCTCTGACCCGTTCCATTTTGTTTCCCGGTTATTTCGGATGTTCGCAAACCGACTCGAAAAGTATCCATTGTCACATCGGGATGAACGCCGAAAAATTATTTGTTTTGCTGACGGAACAAATTCATGCCGGATTGTGCTTTCACGAGCATCACAACGGCAATTTCGAAGATTATGCCGCCCGTTCGGAGGCTGCGGCGGGGATATTTATTTCCAAACTGCCCGAAATGCGCCGGATATTGGAAACGGATGTGGAAGCTACCTATAAAGGCGATCCGGCCGCCGAAAGCATCGGGGAAGTGATTTTTTGCTATCCGGCCATCCGCGCCATCAGCAATTACCGGATAGCGCATGAATTGTTGTTGCTCGGCGTTCCCATCATTCCGAGAATGATTACCGAAATGGCGCATTCCGAAACGGGAATCGATATTCATCCCGGAGCAAAAATCGGCGAATCATTCACCATCGATCACGGTACCGGCGTTGTAATCGGAGCCACGGCAATCATCGGAAACCGGGTGAAACTGTATCAGGGAGTCACCCTCGGTGCAAAAAGTTTTCCGCTCGACGAACAAGGAAATCCGATCAAAGGCATTCCACGCCATCCGATCATCGAAGACGATGTCCTCATCTATTCCAACGCCACTATTTTAGGCCGTATAACCATCGGAAAAGGCGCCGTCATCGGAGGAAACATTTGGGTCACGGAAGATGTTCCCGCCAACGGCAAAATCGTTCAATTCAAGCGGTGAACGGCGGAGTGAATAATGATAGGGAAAGTATCCCTTTGAAAAACGCTTTCCAAGAGGTTGTTTAAATTTTGCATTGATGCCGATTTGAGTTATCGGTTATCAACCTTCGGCGTTATTTGTTTCGCGTTACTTGTCTTCGGTATTAAAAAAACAAAATGATTATCGGATGTTGCACCTACCTATTCTCGTGTAGGAGGGGGTGAAAAATATTTCAATATTCAAAAAAATATTTGTTCTTTTTTTGTCCCGTCAGGGACATTATATCGGTAGAAAAACACCGACCCTTCATTCCTTGTCCCGTCAGGGACAAAATGTTTTCTTCCCCCCATTACGTCCCTAACGGGACTTTGGTCGCCAGAGGAATTCTCCTTTCTACCAATATAATGTCCTTACAGGACAGAGAACAACATTTTCCGGAACGGATTTTTCAAAAATAACGAATATTACATTTCTTACACCCCACCGGCGGGAATAACCGGGCATAACATTCGATAATCATTAACCTTTTTTAAAAAACAAATAAACAAAGAATGATTTTATCTTAATTAAAACTTATTTTTTTATCGGACAACATGTCCTTCCGAATAGAATAATGGGCGGACAACATATCCACCACGCCGGAGATCATTAATAGAATAACCTCCCGGAAAATCAATAACTTGTAATCGTATAATTTATTTATCAATCGTTTTATATCTCTTTTCGGTGGTGATGTAAAAAGTATGCTGTCCTAATTCGCCGAAGAACAATGATTTAACTTGCTTTATTTATCATCCCCTTAGCAGTAAAAAAGGCAACTTTCTATTCTCTCTCTTATTCTCTTATTAAATGATTGAAAATAAGGGAATAAGGGTTTGTAGATATGACTAATCCACGCTACTGAGGGAATTGTAAATAGTAGTTAATTCAATACTGACTGATCGATTATATGTCTTTTGTAATAGCATACTTTTTACATCATTACCTTCTTTTCAACCATCTTTTCCACAAATTGTTGAAATTCATTTTTAAATCTCTCTTTATTAAACCGTTTCGCATTTCTCTGAATATCAACAAAATTGAATGTTTCTATTTTTTTCTCAAACTCATTTATGGCATCAATAATGGCATCGGAAGATTGGGTATCGAAAAATATTCCTGTTTTTTCTGCTATAACAGATTCAAGAACCCCTCCTTTCCCATAAGCAATAACAGGCGTTCCGCAAGCCTGTGCTTCAACCGGAACAATTCCAAAATCCTCCTCAGCGGCAAAAACAAATGCTTTTGCTCTTTGCATATAATCTTTTAATACAGAGAACGGCTGATAACCTGACAGTTCAATGTTGGAAGTTTTTA
>WRGA01000024.1 GCA_009787405.1 Candidatus Azobacteroides sp. | reverse complement strand
AATATATTGGTAGAAAAAAGATCGTCTCCTTCATCCAAAGTCCCGTAGGGACGCAATATAGGTAGAAATATTAAAATGATTTGATATTGAATTTGATGAAAATATATTTTAAAGAATCCGGAATAATATTTTGTCCCTACGGGACAAGAAGAAGAGGGTCGGATTTTTTTCTACCAATATGTTGTCCCCGTCAGGGGACAAGGTAAAAAGAATGGAGGATTATACCAAGTCCCGTCAGGGACAATATATTGGTAGAAAAAAGATCGTTTCCTCCATCCAAAGCCCCGTAGGGGCGTAATATGAATAGAAATATTAAAATGATTTGATATTGAATTTGATAGAAAGATATATTTTAAAGAATCCGGAATAATATATTGTCCCTACGGGACAAGAAGAAAGGGTGTCGGATTTTTTCTACCAATATGTTGTCCCTGACGGGACATGGTAAAAGGAATGGAGGATTATACCCATGCCCCGTCAGGGACAATATATTGGTAGAAAGAAGAGATTGTCTCCTCTGTCTAAAGTCCCGTATCTTATTTGCCGGTGTGTTAGAAAGAAATGCAAAACATTAGTATTTAATTAATAAATGACAAAATGAAATTACTTGAAGGAAAAACAGCCGTTGTTACCGGTGCTGCACGCGGAATAGGAAAGGCTATTGCGTTGAAATTTGCTCAAGAAGGTGCAAATGTGGCTTTTACCGATTTAGCCGTTGATGATAATGCCAAGGCTGTTGAAGTAGAAATCGCTGCTTTGGGGGTAAAAGGAAAAGCATATGCTTCTAATGCCGCCGAATTTGAAGATACGCACAAAGTCGTGGAGGAAATCGTGAAGGATTTCGGACGTGTGGATATTCTGGTGAATAATGCCGGAATCACCCGGGACGGATTGATGATGCGGATGTCCGAAAGCCAATGGGATATGGTGATTAACGTAAATCTCAAATCGGCGTTTAATTTTATTCACGCGCTGACTCCCGTCATGATGCGCCAAAAATCGGGCAGCATCATTAACATGAGTTCTGTGGTGGGCGTTTCGGGAAATGCCGGACAATGTAATTATTCGGCGTCGAAGGCGGGTATGATCGGTTTGGCAAAATCAATCGCACAAGAACTCGGTTCCCGTGGTATTCGTGCCAATGCCATTGCTCCCGGATTCATCATCACCGAAATGACCGGTCAACTTTCTGATGAAGTACGCAAACAATGGGCCGACCGAATCCCTTTGAAACGCGGCGGAACCCCCGAAGATGTAGCCAATGTGGCCTTATTTCTGGCCTCTGATTTGTCTTCTTATGTTTCCGGACAGGTAATTTCCGTTTGTGGCGGAATGAACACTTGATCCACCTGACCGTTGAAAATTGGTTGTACTTCTTCCGACATACCCGCTATCATGCAGTCGGTAAGACTGAAATCGGGATAACCCCTTGCAAAGTTTATCCCGATTTATCGGGGCGAAACGCAGCTCGGGGTTATCTTGTGTAAACACAACCTGTTTCTATAACGTATCAACCAGTTTGCGCTGTTTCATAAAAAACTCGATCCGGCTTTTTTCGTCTGCTTCCGAAATCTGAACGGACGATCTTTTCTTGGATTGCATCCAGGTTCTGAAATCTTCCACCATCATCGGATTCACCGTACAAATTTCGTTCTTTCCGAAAGCATGGACAAAACACATCTTCATGCCGCCCGAATAATAATAACCGTAATTTGTATCTATATTAACATAAGAAATATACAGATTTACTTTCTTGCCGGTTTCAGGCCAGCAGCCTTTGACCGCCACCTCCAACATATAATCCAATAAAGCGTACAGATCTTTCTTGATCAGCTCTTTTTCTTCATCGGTAACCAAAAAGATGGAATGGAAGTAACGAATGTCATCCACCAAGTAATTAAAAAGCATCAGATTCCAGATAAAATTTGTACTTGACACATTTTTTGCGGCCAGATAATAAGCGGATGATAATTTCCCCATTCTTTCCGTATAAATGGCACGGGAAAATGGTAATGCCTGTTCATTATTATATTGATACATCCATTTTAACAAATGGAATCGGTGTACATACGGAAAACCGGAAGTCAACATCCGGGGCAATCGATTGGAAATCTCCATATATTCCATATCGGGATGATGGTCATTAATAGTTTCAAACCATCGCACCAATGTCCGCATATCGTTCAGTTCCTCTTCCGAAGGATTAAGATAGTTCCATAAATGTAATTTGAAAATGATTGACCTGGAATTGATCCCGACGATCTCATCCAAAGAAATATCCCATGCCGAAGCAATTTTCACAAGCTCTTGAACAGGGAACAAAATGTCTTTACGAATTCTTCTGTATGCAGATTCTTTTTCAATTGACAACAGATCCATCAATGCTTCTGCCAATTTCGACTTTTTAGGATATTTTTTGTATAGTGCTTCTATAAAAGAATCGTACCATAAATTATTCATTATCTTAGAAATTCAATTCAAGACAAAATTACTGCTAAAAATGAAATTTATTCGTGATAAGTTTACTACAAAAAAACAAAAACGTGACATTTTATGATAATTTTAAGAGTTAATCATCGGAAATAACTACCAATGATTGACTTTTTACTTAAAGCTCGATAATTGTCATTTATTTGCTCACCGTCCTCTCAAATAGATTATGAACTACGACTCATATCCACAGTCTTGTATTGCTATCAATAATCAATGTTATATTTATATTATTGTCCTTATTTTTATGATGAGATACCGATAAGTGGTGAATCGGGTGTGAATGAGGATCAAATCCGATTTTAACTGTCAATTGTCAACTTATTTGTACTTTTGTGAAGCAAAGAAGGTTGATATGGACAAACTGACTCCCGAACAACGACGAAAAAATATGCAGGCCGTAAAAGGTTCCGGCACCAAGATCGAGCGGATTCTCGGTAAGTTGCTGTGGAATAGCGGACTCAGGTATAGAAAGAATGATAAAACTGTTTTTGGGAAACCGGATTTTGTTTTTAAAAAAGAAAAAATCGCTGTTTTTTGCGATGGGGAGTTTTGGCACGGCAAGGATTGGGATGTGCGGAAAAACGATCATAAATCCAATCAGGCTTTTTGGCTTGCCAAAATCGAACAAAACATCGAACGGGACAAAAAAGTGAATGAAACTCTCCGACAACAGGGTTGGACGGTGGTGCGCTTGTGGGAATCGGATATAGAGAAAAATTCGGAGTATTGTCTTGATATCGTCATGAAGGCCGTTGCCGGGAAAAGACAAAAAGAAGCGGCGACCGGCATTACGATTGATGAGATTTTTGGCGGGAAAAAATTGAAAATTCAATTATACGGCCCGCATGCGTTGAAAGAAGACGGCTCAATCATGTCGTTTAGCGAACAAATGGCGGTGGTGACCCATTTTCTTCAAAACAAAGGAATGAAGAATGCTGTTTTGTTGGAGCAAGAGGCTGCGGGGCTGATCGAAGATATTTATGAATTAAAGTTTCCGGATATTTCGGATTCGGATCGTGTGGCTGAAGACGAGATCGAATATTATTTTTTTAAGGATGTTTTTTCCGTTCCGTTTCCCGCTCCCGAAAATCCGGTATTCACTTTTGTCGATCTTTTTGCCGGCGTCGGAGCTTTTCGAGTGGCGATGCAGCATCTTGGCGGAAAATGTGTTTTTTCTTTTGAGCCGGACGAACGGGCGCAAAAGACTTATTTTGCCAATTTCGGGGAAGTTCCTTTTGCCGATTTGTCTGATGAATCTGTCGTGCAATATATTCCGGATGATGTCGATATACTCTGTGCAAATCTTCCGGGCCGGGGGTTTAATTTATCCGGTAAAAACAAGGAAAATGAAAAAATGGAGGAGCCGAAGTTCCGGGATATGATCGGAATGATCCGGAAAAAACGTCCGAAAGCTTTTTTCTTTGGGAGCATATATAACTTGGAAGCTCGTGGGAAAGGAAAAATATTGCAATCCATTTTGGATGATTTGAGAAAAGAGTTGAATTATTTTATGCCCGGTTTTCACCGGTTGAAGGATTTAAATTCCGGTTCTTCTCCCGATGGCGATCGAATTTATCTTGTCGGATTCCGGAACGACCTGAAGGTGTCGGATTTTACTTTTCCCGAATCGGCGGATGGTTCGGTCATTTCCCGGGAAGTAAACGATAAAGATTTTCACGCCGGTTTAAAAAAAATGACCTCCCCGGGGTGGGCATCTTTTCGCGGATTTCCCGATTCGTTTAAAATGATTTCATCTGATACTTATACTTGCCGGTTATTTAAAAATTCGGCATCAATTCCTGATATTCAAGCCATGGCGAATGAAATATTGAAGCTTTTGGAACTCAACCGTACCGGAACGTATCGATAATTATTTTAAAGGTTGTTTGAATTATATTAAGTATGGTGGAAAAAATAGTTTATATTTTAAACGCCAAGTCGCAAAGGCGAAAAGACGCAAAGTTTAAAATCTTTGCGGCTTTGTGTCTTTGCATCTTCGCGTTTAAAGTAATTTAAATTAAATTTTTCCGGGTACTTACATGCTGAATTTTTAAATGCTTATCCACTAATAAAATACACACGGATGTGAAAGGTGCAGGTCTGTTTTTTTGAAAATACGTTCTTTTTGTCCCGCCGGGGACATTATATCGGTAGAAAAACACCACCCTTTCACCCCTTGTCCCGTCAGGGACAAAATCTTTTCCTCTCCATATTACGTCCCTGACGGGACTTTGGTCACCGGCGGAATTTTCATTTCTACCAATATCTTGTCCCTACGGCCCGGAAAGCAAGATTTTTCAGACCGGATTTTTCAAAAATAACGAATATTATATTTTTTACACCCCACCGGCGAAGACAGGTCGATATAACATTCGATAATCATTCGTCCGCCGCGGCAGAGGTAATCATTTTACATTTTTTATCCTGCCGGAACCGGCAATTTTAGAGTCAATTTTGGCTTCTCCACGATAATTTATGTTGCCGGAACCTGCGATATTTGCTTGTAAATTGTCATCAGCATAGATATTTGCTGTTCCGGAACCGCTTATATTGACCGTAGCGTTTTTTACATTCAATTCGTTACCGTTAAAATCCCCGGAACCGGAAATATCAATATTCGCATCTTTAGAGGCGCCGGCAAATGTTATTTTCCCGGAACCTGAAATTGTAGCGGAAAAATGATCGCTTTCGATGGTTCCTTCTATCTTTCCAGAGCCTGATATATTTGACTCGAATGTAGATGCGGCTATTTTATCGATGCCTTCAAAACTTCCGGATCCGTTTATTGAAACGCTTGTTAAAACGGGGCTGTAAACGTCAACCCAAAATTTTGTAAATGAATAGGAGTGTCCTTTTTTAGTCCCGATGTTCAGCACATTATTTTTTGTGTAAATTTCAACGTATTCGTCAAGATTTTCATCCACAGTAACAATTGCCCGATATGTTTCACCTGCATGAAAACGCACTTCAACAGCACCCGCGCACGTGATTTTCTCAAAGGCGGAAACCGGTCTTTCTAAAGTCTTTAAATTGCCGTTCCCTTTTATGCCGGAAATTGAACAGGAGATGCAACCCGCAAAAATTCCGAGCACAAATGTCATGCCGATAAATTCATAAAATATTTTTTTCATTGTAAAATCCCTGATTCGTGTCGGGCGCAACTTCTAATTTTTACTATTATTTTTTTGTGCGGTAATGTATTGCCGCGCCGTTTCGATCATGGTGTCGATCCCTTTTCGCATGTCGCTTTCGGTCATATCGACTTTGATGTCGGGGTCGATGCCGAATTCGATGTCTTTCATGTCGGGCGTGTAACCGGGGCATGCAGAGTATCGTACCGACCATCCGTTGGGAAGTTCCGACGACATCGGAAATCCGCTTCCGCCGCCTGTGCGGTCGCCCATGACGGTAACCGTCGGCAACAAGCGCATGACATTTACAAATTCGTTGGCGGCGCTGAAACATTGCCGGTTGGTTAATACCACCACCGTTTTTTGATATCGGAGGCGATCGGAAGGGTTCAGATATTTTGCTTCGGGCTTTGAAAAATCACGGTGTCCTTTTCCCGTTTTGTATTTGGAATATCCGGTCAGTATTTTTTCGCCGGTGAAACGGGAGGCCAGTACATCGACATTAGTCAGTAAACCGCCCGAATTATTCCGGATATCGATGATGATTCCGGGACAACCGTAAAATTTTTTGATAATTTGATCTAAATTACTGTCTCCGATGCCGTTCGAAAAATTTCCGTAATACATGTATCCGATATTGTCATCCAGAATTTTATAGTCGATTCCGCTTGTGATGTAATAATCCCGCTCCAGATAATTCCTTTGGATTTTGCTGTCGAAATTGTCGGGATAATCCAAATACCAATCCCAATAACGAGACATGCTGAAATTGGATACAAGATTGACATGTCCGTCTTTGAGTTCGGCAAGCATATCCCCTAATTCTTTGAACAATGCCTCGTCCGACATTTGGGAGGTAATGCGGGGTTGATATTTTGCATACACGTCGTTCCAGTCGATCTTTTTATATTCGAAAAAACAATAATGTTCGTCCATGATTTTCCATAAAGCATCAAAATTCGCCTGCGGAGAAGGATTGAAATCGTCCTCCGGCAAACAAGCCGTCAAGCCGCAAAAAAACAGAAGAAAAACCGCTGATCGAATGATTTTCATTTTTTACTTTTTTCTTTGTACCGTTTATCTATCCATTGTTTTGAGGTATAAAGAGGTTCCTCCCATTCCGCCGAGTATCAGCAGGTAAATAAATATGGATTCGAGCGGAGGAATTTTCATATGAATGATAAAAGAAATAAACGATAATACTTGATCGATGAGTACATGATAACCTCCCGACAGAAAGAAAATAAGTATTCCCGCCAACGTGCAAATACCCATGATCCGGTTGTTGTAATTGCGGGTACGGGCGTGGGGAATGTGTTTCAACACATTTTGCGTGAATCCGTTGTCTTCTATTTCTTTTTTTTGTTGATGAAACAGTTGTTTCAATTCTTTATCCGAAAGTG
>WRGA01000023.1 GCA_009787405.1 Candidatus Azobacteroides sp. | reverse complement strand
ATGCAATATTCATTTTTTGAGAATTATGTTCTAAAAAATGCTGGGTTCCGTCCCGTCAGGGACGAAATATCGGTAGAAAAGGGATTTCCAACCTGACCCAAGTCCCGTCAGGGACAAAATGGATAATAAAAACCGCTTGTAAATGAACATCTTACAAGCGGTTTTATTTTACGACTTAGAAAAGTACTTAGAAATTGTCATTCAAAAAAGAGGCCGTCTCACTTCTGAGACAGCCTCTTTTAATAATTTTGAAAGCAAATTCACAATGCATTCTGAAAATTTGAAAAATAATTCTTCGAATAGCAGCGCAAATATACTACTTTGTTTTGAAAAACGGATGCTCCGACAATATCCTTGCATTTTCTTTCTTGTCGATTCTGATATACCGGAAAAAGGATTGTTCCGTTTTGTGTCCGGTCAACAACATGATGCGGGCCGTCGATATTCCGGAAAGATACATATTCGTTGCTCCGGTGCGCCGTGCCGTATGTGAGCTGACGAGTCGGTATTTGGGTATTTTCTTTCGTATTATTCTGTTTCCGACGGTTCGTTCCCAAAGAACGGGTTCCGTGATCCCCGCCCTTTTACAGATTCTTTTAATTGTTTTTCCGAATGATTGTTGCGAAGGCATCTTAGGCAACACATTGTTATTTCTGTCGACAATATCCCAAACGACAGGGTGTATGGGAATCACTACCGACTCACCCGTTTTTTGAGTCTTAATATGAATACACCCTTTAATAAAGTTTTCTTCCACTGAAAGCCTGCGATAATCGGATATGCGGAGTGCCGTGAAACACCCGGTAAGGAACCTGTCCCGGCACGCTTCCGCCTCTTTTGAAAGATTCTTTAAAGCATTGATCCGCTCAAGTTCTTCAATCGTCAGATAAACCGCACATGAATCTTCCTTTTTTATCTCAATATTTTCAAAGCCGTAATCAACCGGGTATCCGGCTTTTTCCGCTTTCCTGATTGACGACTTCAGCTTGTCAAATATAGACAACACGGTACTCAGCATTAAATTTTGTTCTTTCAAATATTCAATAAATTCCCCGGTAAATTCTTCGGTGAAAGAATCTGTATTGACTATCAATTCGGTATGACCGGTAAATTTTTCAATATGATTTGCCAAGTTGCGATATGACCGCTTGTACGAAGAGCTGAGTCTCTTGGATTTCGACAAATATTCATATATGAACTTGGAAAGTTGTTTTTCGGCCTTAGAATTTCTTTTTAAAGAAAAAACAGTTAGCTTTGTCATGACTTTTTATTATTAAAAGGTTCAACTTTAAGCCCCTCATTGTGACTTGCAGGTCGAGGGGCTTTGTTGTTTATATCAATATTTATTTTTATTCACCTTCTTCGGCAACTTCTTCATACAAGATTCGAAACCATCCCTCGTCGCCGTTGTACAGCCCGTCTAATTTGTCATCGCCTATTTTATTTAATTTTTCTTCATCAAATCCGCAAACCAAAACCAAGTAAGCACGTTTTAAGTCTGAATCTATAAGTGTAAATTCTTTTTCGCTCAATTCTTCCAAATAAGTGGTGTAGGTGGTGTCGTATCCGCCGTCGAAGTCAAGACTGCCGATACCCGTGGATAAGGCTGTTTGAAGTTCTTTGCCGTTCATCAGTTCGTTACCGCCGCCGTCTGACAGTTTCCATTCATCTTCAGGTAATAGGGTTTCGTCACCGTCAGTGTCGTGAAGAAAGGTGTTATACGCCCAATCGTGGCAATCAGTGATTTTTTGTATGCCTTCAAATGTTAAATGTCCTTGATTATGAAATCTTCCGCCGCGTCCGATATGGAACATTAATACGGTTTTTTTTTGTTCTTGTGTGAAAATTGTAGTTTTCATTGTTGTAATGCGTTATAGTAAACATATTTATTTAAAAGAAATCACTCCCCAATATTCCATATCTTCATTTCCCATTATGGATGAATGGGATCCTCTACCCCAGATATGGATGAAATGTCCGTCCATTAGCGGTTGCGCATTGTATTTGAATGGCTGAACACCCCATTCGGGGTTTTGCTTGTTAATTATTAAATTAACGTCTTTTGCATTTTCAAGAGTTAAATCTGTGATCCATTGTTTTTTTTCTTTTGTTACTCTTGCTTTCATTGTTGTGATGATTTTGATTGTTATACCTTTTATGTTTATTTTATAATGCAAATATACATCAAATGTTCATTACTGCAAAATATTTATAGTTAAAAAAGGTTAACATATAATCTTTTAACGTATATTTATTATAACGATATACTTATGTGTATTATTTTTGTACCTAATTAATCATAAACATTATATGTATATGGAGCTGAGATTAAAAGAATTATGTCGTAAAAGAGGAATTACTCAAAAAGAATTGTCTGCTAATCTCGGTGTGGCAGAGCTGACTTTGAGTAGGGCATCAAAAGGAAATACATCTGTTCAGCTTATTGAAAGGATCGCAGAGAAGTTGAATGTTGAAGTCTGGGAATTATTTACTCAGTCAACAGAAAAGCAAGAAAATATCATCATCTGCCCGAATTGCGGAACCCGATTGGAGGTGAAAAGAAAGGGGGAGTAGGGTTATGGAATAAAAAAGCCCGTTCTTTGAAGAAACGGGCCGTCAGGAATTGTTATGCGTAATAATTAAACGAATTGAACCTGACTTAAATTTTGTTGCGGGTGCAGGAATCGAACCTGCGACCTCCTCCAAGTCAAAGAGACAAGCTGCCACTGCTCCAACCCGCGATTTTTGTTAATACAAAAATACTCTTTTAGATTTAAAACAACTTCAAAATAGTGGTTATTTACAGATAAAAGGGAGATGTTAATCCTGTGTTTACCCGAATGTATCCGTAAATCATGGGTTAAAAATGTTTTGGTTTTCCGATTGATTGATTATCCTGAAAATGGTCGTTGATCAGCATATTTCAAAAGGGCATATATTCACCACTAAAATTCATCCGCCTGTTTTCTGAATCCGTTCCACTCTTTATTATCGAAACTATGCAGGTTCCGTTTCCCTTCTTCATTCCGATCGGAAATATCGTAACTGACAAAGTGTATCCGTTTCGTATCGAAATCGAATCCGGTCACCCGAAAACATTTATCCTTACTTTGTAATCTGCTTCCCGTATGCAGTCTGTTCCCCTTTTTTGAAATAAAAGGTTTGAAACCGTAAAATGCCTCATAACTCCGGGCGGCGGATATATTATCAACATTGCAGGCCAAAGTATAAAAATGTTCCCCCATACCTTTCCCGTTTGTGTTTGCGCCAAACCAATAACTGCCGAGAAAGTTATTGAATATGTTATCAAAATCGTTTTTATTGAATTTTAATTGCGCGTTAATTGCCAATTCCAATGTGTCCCGCATTAAACTGTTAAGTCGTACATAGGAATCCGTTTTCTCGTTATCCCAAATGAATTTTACCGACTCGAATGCCTTTGAAATTTCTTTTTGTTGTGTGTCCATAATTTTATATTTTACATCTGTTTTTACTTTTGATTCAGTAAGTCCGCTTTTAAAACCCGGTAGATTTTACCGTCGATTTCCCGTTTTTCGAATTCGGACGGGTGTGTTCCCGACATTTGAGCCTTCATAAATTCGCCGGCCGTGTATAATTTCACCCTGCGGTCGTAGCGGATTATATCCGAGATATTCAATTCCCTGTACCGGAAATCGGCGATTACGTGATTTACGGCGTCGGAGAGTCTTTCGGCCGTAAATTCATGTTTGACGGCAAATTCCGTAAGCAGTACAAAAAATTCTTTCGTCATCTTCGGAAAAGCTATGCTTAACCTGTTTGAGGCCGCCATGAAATCCTCCACGGTCGGAAATTCATCCGCGTAAAGGCTTAATTCAAGGGTTCCGCCGTCTGTTCTTACCGGCTTCGGCAAGTGCGATTCCGATTTTAACCGCGGAACCGAGTTCGTCTGATGTAGGCCGCCGATTGCCCGTTCCGCCGTTTCTTTGATTTGTTCCATTTTCCTGATTTTTGTAATTACCGCTCAAAACTTTTTCGTAATTCGAGGGCTTGATCAGCCAATCGAATGTCGCCGTCCAACCCCGTGCGTTTTGTCCGCGTAAAAAACCGCTTTCCATTGCGTTTTTTACCACTTCGACAAAAGACTCCTTTCCGTGTTCCGAAATTCTGGCGCGGACGGACGCCCTGCGCTTTTTACCGAGCGGATACCTGACCGATCCGAAAATGCCTTTTGTTTCGGAGTTGAACCAATCCGCAAATTTTTTGTAGTCTACCGGTTCGAAAATGTCGGGGGGTGTTCCGCCCGGCGAAGAATCTGTGTTAACAGATTCTACATTTCTTTTCTTTTCTTCTCTTTTCTTTTGCGGATTAATGTTATCATTATCCGCATTAATGTAACCGTTTATTTCAATAATGTTTACATTATCCGTTTTCGAGACATCGACAAGTAAATAATCCCGGATGACGTCAACCCTTTTATATCGTTTTACGGCTTCGAAATATCGTCTCTGTATTCCTTTGGAGGTAAGAATCCTAAACCTGTCAAGAAGGGATTTGTCAAAGAATCCGCGCCTGACCAGTTCATTAACGATCTCGCTCACTAACGAAGGGGTGATCCCCTCACCCGCGCGTTTCGCAAGCAGCGTGTTTTCATCTTCGCTCCAGTCGGTGTAATATCCGTTGCGGTATATTTTACACAGTAAACGTATGGCGATGATTTCGCCCTTCACTCCGAATCTTGCCGATGTGAATTCGATTTTTTCGTCATTGAAAAAATCCACGTCAAAAGGAAAATAATCTATACCTGTTTTATTCGTCCGAGCCATATCTTATATAATTTCCGTTTGCATTACCATACGGATTCCCGATGCATGTGCGTCAATACCGCCTTCCGCAGGTTTTCGTTTGCGGGTGTCCATTCGAATTTATCCAACATCCACCGCTTGTAACCGTCCGGAATGTCCGAAAGGCGTTTGCCTTTGTATTTGCCGAAAGGCATGACTTCAACCGGTTTTGTCCGGACTGTTTTGCCGGAGGTTCTCCCTGCCACATCCTCGCGGGTTACACTCCCCAATTCGTGTATCGGAATGCCGGAGAGAAGTCTGCCGCCGGTTCCGTACATCCGCCACACGGTGTCTTTTTCAAAGACGATGTCTTCGACTTTTCCGAATCGTTCCGTGTTTCCCGCAAGGTCTATGACCAGACAATCCTTTTTATCCGGGTCAATGCGCGTTCCCCGTCCGATGATCTGATAGTACAGGGCTACGGATGCGGTCGATATTCCCAGAATGATGCAGTCGATACCCGTATAGTCGAATCCGGTTGAAAGCACGCGGACATTGAATATCACGCGGATTTTCCCTTTCCTGAAATCGTTTATCACCCTTTCCCTGTCGGCTTTGTGCATGTCACTGTATACCGCCGCCGAGTCGGGGTATTGCCTGCCGAGTTCCGCGGCTTCCCGTATTGAGGGGACGAATACAAGGATATGTTTCCGGTCGCCGTTTTCATCGAGCTGCCGTTTTATCTGCCCGTGAATGTCGTTTCCTTCAAAGGCCTTCAAAACGGATTCGTCCGTATATTCGGACTTACTGCCGTTATAAACGAGTGCCGAACCGTTGAATGCGGCCGTCCTGTATTCGAGGGGGCTCCAGAATCCGAGTTCCGTCATTTCCCGCACCTGCCCGACGTGGATTATTTCTTTGAAGAAATTCCCCTTTTTCGAGCGGCTTGTGAGCATGACGAGTTTGGAGAAGCGGTTGCCGCCCAAATCGGTGTTCTGCTGTAATTTTACCGGTGTGGCGGTTATGCCCAGAACGTGCGTAATCCCCGATTCGGCAAGGAATGTGCCGAGCATGCTGTCCGCTTCGCGGGGGTAAAGGTGCGCCTCGTCGATCAGCATTTTTTTGAATCCGAGTTGTTTGAACAGTTTCCCCAGATTCTTGATGCTGCCGATTGTGGCATACGTTATCTTGTCGATGTCTTTGCGCCCGAAGCTTGCGGAATATATTCCCGCCTGCGTTTCAAATTCGCAGAGCGAAACGTATTTTTTGTAGTTTTGCTCAAGCAATTCTTTGGACGGTTGCACGACAAGCAGCTTGTCATCCGCGCTTTTGGCCGTGAAAGCCGTGAGGACTGATTTTCCCCATGCCGTGGGCAACACGATCAGGGAGGGGACGGGGTTCTTTTCGTTGAAGAAATCCGTCGCCTTCCCGATCGGTTCTTTCTGGTTTGAACGGAGTGTGATCATACGAAGTTTAATACGGGTGATTGTTGTGACAACTCCTGCAAACGCTCTTTGATGATTTCCGCAATAACCTCGTTATGTTTGTAGTCGTTAATCGGTTTTGCCTCGATTTTTTCGGCCATGCGCGTCG
>WRGA01000022.1 GCA_009787405.1 Candidatus Azobacteroides sp. | reverse complement strand
AAATACGCAATTGAATTGAACGCTAATAATTTCAAAGAACTTTTTGAACTGATTCGCTCAAATGTAAATAAATATAAAATAACTTAACAGCCCTCCCTGCAGCCGGGGTGTAAAAATGTGTCAATGCTTCAAAAAAATATTCGTTCTTTTTTGTCCCGCCGGGGACAACATGTTTTCCTTTTCACATTACGTCCCTGACAGGACTTTGTCCACCGGAAAAATTCTCTTTTCTACCAATATGTTGTCCCCGGCGGGACGAAAAACAACATTTTTTAGAACGGATTTTTCAAAAAAAAACGAATATTCGTTTTCAATAAGACGAATTTCCTACATAAACGATTCATTCTCCGGATTAAATACACCTTCCTTCACGTTGTTTTTGAGCAGCCGGCTCATCCACAATCCGGCAACCGGTAACAGTCTGTAACCCAAAGTGATCGTAAACACATAAAACGCCGTATTTAGATGAAATTCTTTGAATTACATCCGGACGAATCATTATTATTTTCTTTTTACCACCAAACCTGCCGGCCGTTTTCATACGTGAAAATCCGTTCCTCCCGGCCTTTGGTGTGATTTCGCAGCCAAAATAAAGCGTTGAGAGGAGCGTTTGCATATTCTAAATACTGCTTGGAGGAGCCTGTTTGTTTCCCCAACGAAACCCATTGATTGTTTTCCCGGTAAAAAAGCTCGTATTCTTCCCCTTCCTTGATAAAATTATCGTCGTTGCGCGGAAGATAGCGGAAACGGGAAATACTTGCCGGTTTTCCGAAATCCAAACCGACCCAACCCCTTTCATCCCGATTGCATTGATAGGAAGTCAACGGATCGCCGTCGAATGCATTCTTCGGTTCCCGGCCTTCCGGACAATGCGTGTTTCCGATGATGTTTCCCGTCAGTTTTTCTCCGGTATCGGCGGAATAAATCTCAATTTCCGAGATTTCCCCTCCCCGTGAACCGGGAGACGCCAAAAAACGGAAATAACGGTAAGGCTTTTTCAACGCCAAATTCACCGGGTTGTACAGGATTTCCGGCACATCATGCACCGTATAAACGGTCAGGGAATCGCTGAAATCGGCGTTGTTTGCCACCTGAAATCTGCCTCCGACCAACAATTCGCCTTTCTTCGGCACATTACCGGGTTTGTATTTTCGTTTGAGAATCAAGGTTTGTGTTTTGGAATGATCGGGAACGAGTGTTCTTATTTTTCCTTCTTTGGTCAATATAAACGGGTCGGCCGCCGGCGTAACGCCCCGTTGATCATAATAAACCGGCAGATAGGCGATGCCTTTCCCCATTTTTGTAAAAACGACTTTGTTTCCTTTGATTTCCCCCCAGTGTACCGGAACCCAATCGCGATTATTGAAATTACTCAAGTAAGCGTATATTCTTTTTTTCGGAGGCGGTTGAGTAAAAGAAACGGTAACATCCACACAATCCACGTAAGAATCGGTAACATCCTTGATGCACGGATTGAGAAAGGCCGGGGGCAGAACTTCGTCTTTTCCCTTTCGCATGGCAGGACTGTTCAATTGTTTGGCAAAGGTTTGCCTGAACATCTTGGATGCTTTATCTCCAAGTATCCGGAAAGAATTAAAATGATACCCTATCGTGTCCCAGTCTGAGCCAAATGAATAGTCTTCCATTCTGCTCCCGCCCGTATAAAGGACGTTCCAATCATGATTCAAACTGCGGGTTGCCCATTGCGGAATAAAATCAATTCCGGAAGGAATGCCCAACGATCGAAAAATATAAGTGCCTAATACCGTATAATCATAACAAGATCCCTTTTTCAGATTCATATATTGGATGGGACGGCATCCGCTTGTTATATAAGAATCGAGCGTAATATTTACATAATATAAATTCCTTATTCCCCGCACCGCATTAATCAATCGTTGCCTCCTGTCCGGAAAACCTCTTCCCCCGGCAAGAGTACTGATTTCAGTATGATTCAATTCCCGGTTATAAATGGAAAAATTCTCAATTTTCCCTTTAAAATAAGCATCCGCGTTGTCATGCGATTTTCCGATATAATTGGCGGTCAGGTCTTTGTTGGTCAGAGGGCCTTTCAATCTCTTCTGCAAGACCCCGTCGATATAAAAGGATACACAATTTTTAAAATAGGTAACGGCTATGTGCGAACGCCGGGCAACCGGCAAAGGAGTTTTTTCCACACCGTCCCTCCATTGAGGCGTCTCTGTTGCTATATCGAATTGTGACATTCCGTCTTTTGTATAAGGAATAAAACAGACACGGCAATCGATGTTTTTACCCAAATCAAAAACACAAGCTCCGGGTCTATTTTCAGACGGTTCCACCCAACAACAAACCGTAAAGTCCGGAACGGTATCAAAAAGTCGGTCGGGGAGAGAAAGATAACTTTCCCCGGTTAATTCAACAGACGGATATTGCAGTATGATGCCGCTGTCCAAGCGGCATAAAGTATCTAAAGCAAATTTCACATAAGGGTAAAAGGCATCATGATAAGCAACACGCCAAGAATCCGGATAATCGGTTTGATCGGCTTTGTAGGGCAAAAGAAATTCACAGAAATCATCAAAACTCATCTCTTTGGCAAACGGCGATTTCCAAGCTTCAAATGCCCGGTCGATATGGTCGATCAAAAATTCGCCGGAAACATATTGAAGATCAGGAATCGATCCGGAATAAAATGAATTGGTCTTTTTCAGTTGAGTCAACAGAGAGTCCTGCTCTTTGGAGACAGCATCGATCCGGTCATTCATCGAAAAAATAGAATCCAAGGTACGATAATAGGTTTCCGATTTCGGAGAAGCAATAAAAGAATACCCATCCATGTTTTCAATGAGAAACTCGGCGGCTTTTAACTTCAATTTGTCTTCCGGATTTTTGCTGTAATGTTCCAATACTTTTTCAATTTCGGGACGGTTGTTGCCGGCTAATTCCAATGCCGCCTCAAGACGGGATTTCTTGTGGCAGGAAAACAAGATCGGGAGAGACAGGATGATTAATAACAGACTTTTTATTGTATTCTTTTTCATGCGTTTATTTTTTATTTTTTTAATTATGGACACATAGAATGTCCCTAATAATCATTTTGCTTGGTGATATATTTGTATCATGGACATTTCATAATTTCAAAATAAATGATAATGATTATCGGATGTTGCACCTATCTATCCCCGTGTAGGAGGGTGTGAAAAATATTTCAATATTCAAAAAAATATTCGTTCTTTTTTGTCCCGCCGGGGACAACATGTTTTCCTTCCCGCATTTACGTCCCTGACGGGACTTTGGCCACCGGAGGAACTCTCCTTTCTACCAATATGTTGTCCCCGGCGGGACGGAAAACAACATTTTTTAGAACATAATTTTAAAAAACGAATATTACATTTTTATACTCCACTTGCGGGGAGAGCCAGGCATAACATCCGATAATCATTTAAATGACTTAACTTAACATCTCCGATGCCTTAACTTATTGTATTTTTAAAGAGGTAACTAAATACCGTTTCATTTTCCCCTTTACTTGCAGCGTAAAAGTATTTTCCACTTTTACAGGTTGAGAGAGAATCTTTCGGGCCATTACACCGGCTTGTTTTTCATCGCCGTATTTTACATACAATTGCCATAAACGATAATTCGGTAAAATGCGGGCAGGAACCATATCGGCCGCTTTCCGGTAAAATTGTTCCGCACGTTTGTCTTCTCCATAGCATTCATACGCTTCTCCCAAGCAACAAAATGTTTCGGAAGAAGGGAACAGGTTTTCAATCTTACATCGATTCTCCGTTTGACAAGGCAACCGGCATAAAGCGGGAAGATAGGTCATATTAAAATCGGCATTGTACTTGAGTATCGGAAAATACCGGTCGCAACAAGGAGTGGGGATATGCCCCCCGGATGCAGTCGACCGGGCGATTTCTCCGGAAATTTTGTGTAAAACCGACAGACTTGTAACAGACAAAACGATGATTCCCGACAACAGGCCCGCAGCAACATATTTCATATAAGGGCGGACAGGCAGAATGTAAACAAGTTGCCCCTGCAACGACCCTAAGAATATCGCCGGAAGAATCAATAATTCGATGACCTCTGCCGGATATGAAAAAAGTGAAAATACGATAAACGCGGTCAATCCGGCTTTTAATGATTGATTGATCCGGTCGGACGAGCGAAAGGCCAATCCGGCAAAGAAAACGGCGGACAACAAAATACCGCCGACTATTCCCGACTCTATCAAAACATGAATCAGTTCGTTGTAGGGATAAGCCGCATTATCGGCTGTCGTTGCCAACGGCGATTCGGGATGATGTTCGAAATAATCCGCCTGATAAAGCATGTATTCGCGATCGAAAGCTCCGACTCCGCGGCCGAACAACGGTTTTTCGGCAATCATCTCCGCAGAAACCCGCCAAATTAATACGCGGGCATCGGCCGAAGCAGAACGGTGGAAATATAACAGACAACATAACGCTACGGCTGTTCCGGTAAAAACAATGATTGTTAAAGGTTTATGTTTTCGAAACCGTTCCGCGAACCAATCCCCCCAAACAACAATCAACCCTGCCGGAACGCTTAAAAAAGCGGCGCGGGAATCAGTTAACAGAAGTCCCGCCATCAAAACGCAAGCAGCCGATCCCAACAGTATCCGGTTAAGCCGGCACGAGAATCGTCCTTGCGAGGATGCCGCCCGAAGCAATCCGATGCAGCAAACCGTCGATACGGCTATAAACCCGCCCAAAGGACCGGGATTACCGATCGTTCCGGTAACGGAAAAGAAGCGATGGGAACTTTCGAAGAGCGACAAGGATTGTCCGACGGCAACCAGCGATTGAAACAAGCCGTACGACACAATGCCGTACTGTGCGACGCGGGGTTTCTTGAACCGACGAAAAAAAAGATAACACCCTAAGATTCCGCTCCATTTGAAGCATGCCAAAGGATCGCACCGGAAACCTTGAACAATGGCGACGTGCAGCAGCCCGTAAAACAGAAAAGCAAAAACAGCCGCGTCCGTAATCGTCAGTGAGATTACGGATTTAGGCCGGAACGAATAAAATATACCGCCGGCTGCAAACGCTATAAGCAAGTAAAAAGAAGACATCGTTAAACAGGTTACCTCAGATATAGAGGATTGTCGGATATACTCATAACAATTCAGCAGGAAGAACGCACGGGCGAGACGTAATATACTTAACGCCGATAAGCGTTGCCTTTTTCCCTTTAATGTCGTTCCGGTCAATAAGATATATTTTCTTCCCTCTCAGCGGTTCCAATCTTGCTTTGGCACTTTCATACGTCATCGTCGGAAACTCCTTGTCCAGATCAATAAGGGTTACCGTGTCGAGAAACGATAGCGGTACCTCTTTGATGTCCATTATTTCTTCCGGACTGACACTTATTTCTTCCGGACTGATTATTCTCCCGTCGAATCCGAGTGTACGCTTGGCTCTAAAGGCTTTAAGTTTCTCGACATCATATTCCGCATGATAAAATGTTTCAAAAATTCTTCTATCGGGGGAAACTATATGAAAAAATATTGATGGTTTTTTTTCTTCATCAGATACCTCTTTCATTTTATGCCTGTATATTCCGTCTTCGGTATAATACTCTCCTTTTAATTTCTGAGAAGTAAGGATCACATAATACACACTGTCCTGTGCAAACAATTGATAACTGCTTATAATTAAAAATACCAATAAAATTACTTTTTTCACTGTTCTGTTATTTTTATAAATTAAAATGATTATCGGATGTTGTACCTACCTATCCCCGTGTAGGAGGGTGTGAAAAATATTTCAATATTCAAAAAAATATTCATTCTTTTTTGTCCCGCCGGGGACGTTATATCGGTAGAAAAACACCATCCCTTCATCCCTTGTCCCGCCGGGGACAAAATGTTTTCTTCTTCACATTACGTCCCTGACGGGACTTTGTCCACTGGAAGGACTCTCCTTTCTACCGATATGTTGTCCCTGACGGGACGGAAAAGAACATTTTTTAGAACATAATTTTTAAAAAACGAATATTACATTTTTACCTTCCACTTGTGGGATAGATAGGTGCAACATCCGATAATCATTTTTTTAATCATTTGCAGAAAAATTCATAAAGTTTAAAGCATTCTGCAGGTGCATATCGTACAGGGAAAAACAAACAGGCAGGCATTTTGCCTGTTTGTTTTTATATCCGGTATTGTTAATCTTTTATATAGATTTAAAATAAAAACCTTATCTTCTAAAAGCCCCCTTAGTAGCTTAGCAGCCG
>WRGA01000021.1 GCA_009787405.1 Candidatus Azobacteroides sp. | reverse complement strand
TATCGGCACCGCCCCGCCACAACCGATCAATATTTCTCACGGATGACACAGATAACACAGATTTTGAAAATCAGTGAAATCAGTGAAATCCGTGCGAGGAATTAAAATGTCTGTTTTTTGGCGAAAACAACGGATTTTTGAATCGTACCTCAAATTTATGCCCCATACCGGAGATATCCGGTGAAATTTATCCGAAAAAATGCTACATTTGCATATAAAAGAGTGAAACAGGTTGACTTTCAATCCTCAAAACTCTTTCTACTTAATTTTTAATTCTTAATTATAAAACGCCCATGGATAAGAAAAAAGAATTCATGATTTACAAGTTGTCGGAAAGTATCAAGACGACGTGTCGCATCGACAACGAATTGTTCAAACAATACAATGTAAAGCGCGGATTGCGTAACGAAGATCATTCCGGGGTGTTGGTCGGATTGACAAAAATCGGGGATGTTGTAGGATATGAACGTGAAGAAGGCGGCGGATTGAAAGCCATCCCGGGAAAATTACTGTACCGCGGAATCGACGTCGAAGATTTGGTTCTCGGATTGCGGGCAGAACAACGCACGGGATTCGAGGAAACTGCATTTTTGCTGCTGTCGGGATATCTGCCCGATCAGGAGGAACTGACTATTTTTTCGGAAATGCTGAATTATGCCATGCCGTTGGAGCAAAAGGTGAAAATGAATATTCTTGATCTGGAAGGACAAAACATCATGAATATTCTGGCACGAAGTGTATTGGAAATGTATACGTTTGATGAAAATCCCGATGATACCTCACGGGAAAATCTGATGCGTCAGTCCATCGATTTGATCGCCAAATTTCCGACCATTATCGCATACGCTTATAATATTATGCGTCACAGTTTGTTCGGACGGTCATTGCACATTCGCCACCCGAAAGAAGACGCTTCGCTGTCCGAAAACTTTTTGTTTATGTTGAAAGGCCCGCGCCGATACACCGAATTGGATATCCGGATTCTGGACTTGGCGTTGATTCTTCATGCCGAACACGGAGGCGGAAACAATTCAACGTTCACCGTGCGGGTGACCAGCTCGTCGGGAACGGATACCTATTCTTCCATCGCTGCCGGTATCGGTTCGTTGAAAGGTCCGCTTCACGGAGGGGCAAACATCAAAGTGATGGATATGTTCAATCACTTGAAAGAAAACATCAGCAATTGGGAAGACAACAAAGAAATCGAATCGTATTTGAAAAAGATTTTGAATAAAGATGCGTATAACCGCACCGGATTGATTTACGGCATCGGACACGCCGTTTACACGATTTCCGACCCGCGTGCGTTGCTGCTGAAAGAAATGGCCCGCGAACTGGCGGTTGAAAAAGGCCGGGAAAAAGAATTTGCATTTCTGGAAAGATTGGAAACCTTATCCGTGGATGCCTTCATGAAGTTTAAAGGCTCGAAGGTGAATAAACAGGTTTGCGCCAATGTTGATTTTTATTCGGGATTCGTTTATGAAATGATCGGATTGCCGGTAGAAGTTTATACGCCGTTGTTTGCCATGTCCCGTATTGTCGGGTGGGTAGCTCACCGTATCGAAGAATTGAATTTCGACAGCAAACGGATTATCCGTCCGGCTTACAAGAATGTCACCGACAAAAAAGAATTTATTCCGTTGGATAAACGATGATATTTCGATGGAGTAAAATTAAAATGCCTATAAATGAGCGGGTTGCCGGATATTTTAAATATCCGGCAACTTTTTTTGTGTCCGGATGTTTTTTATTATCTTCGAGATTCTTATTTGGAGTTATTTTAAATAGTAACCAAAAGTTCATTTTTTTTACGCTGATTTTTAACATAGGTCAACACTCGCATACCAATGGAATAAGGAGCGATTTTCAATTATTCGTTATTTTTAATTAAAAGAAGTTAAAACACTGATTATAACAAAATTAATAAAACCATAGTGAAACATAATGCTCTAATTTACAGTATATTATCTACAAGTGACTGATTTTAAAACGGATATTTCTTTTCCTGAAAAACAACAGTTCCGGCGTTTTTTTTAAAAGATTTTTATTCCAATCTTTGTGGCCTCAAAAGGTACAATCTTGTTCTTTTTGTAAAAATAAGATGCGTCTTATCTTTGAATTTTGTCACGTTTACGGGTGTTGTGACAAGTTTTTATTTATGCATGATGGTATAAGCGTTAGTCTTGGATTTCTTAAAATTAACGGGAGGTTTACGAGAACGGCAAAAGCTGTTCGATCTGCTTATTTTTTATAAAAATGCTTGTGTGACTTAATTATGAGTAACAATGAAGGACAGGGATTATAAGTATTTATGGGGAAATTGCTTGGATGTCATTAAGGATAATATTCCCGAAACGACTTTCAATACTTGGTTTTTGCCTATCACTCCGATAAAGTATGAGGAAAATATTCTTGTTTTACAAGTTCCCAGCCAATTCTTTTACGAGTATTTGGAAGAAAAATTTATTGATTTACTTCAAAAAACTTTATGCCGTATCATCGGGCCGAATGTAAAATTGATGTACCGCGTGGTGGTGGAAAACACAACCCATACCACCGTCGATTTGGACAGTGTCGGTAAATCAAACGGAATCGAAAAAAAACGTCCGGTGAAAAACGCCAACAAATCGCCGCAGGTATTTTCGGATTTGGATTCTCAATTAAGACCCAACTATAATTTCGACAATTTTTTTGAAGGAAAAAGCAACAAACTGGCGCGTACTGCCGGGATTTCCGTTGCCGATTCGCCTTTGGGTTCGACTCCTTTCAATCCGTTGCTTTTGTTCGGTCAATCAGGGACGGGTAAAACTCATTTGGTGCACGCCATCGGTTCCCGCATCAAAGAGAAACAACCCGGCAATCGGGTACTGTATATCTCGGCCTATTTGTTTCAAGTCCAATATACCGATGCGGTAAGAAATAACACGGTCAATGACTTTATTAATTTTTATCAAAGCATTGACGCTTTGATTATTGATGATGTTCAGGAATTTGCCGGTAAAACCGGTACGCAAAATACATTCTTTCATATTTTCAATCACTTGCATCAATGCGGCAAGCAACTGGTCTTGACCTGCGACCGGGATCCCGGTTTATTGCAGGGATTGGAAGAAAGGCTGCTCACCCGTTTTAAATGGAGATTGACCGCCGAGTTGGAAAAACCCGATTTGGAATTGCGTAAATTGATCTTGAAAAATAAAGTGCGTCAAGAAGGCGTGAAACTGCCCGATTCCATCATCGATTATATTTCGGAACATGTCACGGACAGTGTAAGGGACTTGGAAGGCATCATCGTTTCTTTGATGGCACACTCCGTGATCAACGGCAAGGAAATCGATATGGAACTGACCGAAAAGGTTGTCGGAATGTTCATCAAAATCGAAAAAAAAGAAATCACGGTGGAACGGATTAAGGAAACCGTCTGCAATTTCTTTTCGGTGTCTCAAGAACTGATTGATTCGAAAACGAGAAAACGGGAAATTGTGCAGGTCAGACAAATCTCCATGTATTTGTCGAAAAAACACACGAATTTATCCCTTTCCCGCATCGGCTGCATGGTGGGCAATAAAGATCATGCCACCGTATTGCATGCCTGTAATGTCGTGGAAGGCCTTATCGAAGTTGATCATTCTTTCCGTTCCAAAATCGAAAATATCGAACGTATTTTACAAGGAAAATAATTCCGGGTCTGTGTTTGCAATATCCTGTTCCGACATCGGTGTCGGAACAGGATGGTTTTAAAGTAATGAATGGATGATTTTAAATTAATGAATGAAGAAATGGGGATGCTTCTGCATTCCTTCTTTTGCCGATATATTGAAAGATGAAAATCATATTGGTCAATACTTCCGAACGGACAGGAGGGGCAGGAATTGCTTGTAATCGTTTGATGAAGGCACTGAACAATGCCGGGCATCAAGCGATGATGTTGGTGAGAGACAAACAAACGGACGACCCGAATGTTGTCTCCGTGAATACTTGTGCATGGACGAAAAAAATAAACCGGATGCGGTTTATTTGGGAACGGGTGGTTATTTTTCTGACAAATCGTTTCAGCAAAAAAAATCTTTTTGCCGTTTCCATTGCCGACACGGGAATCGACATCAATAATCATCCGTTGATTCAAGAGGCCGACATCATTCATCTGCACTGGATCAATCAAGGTTTTTTATCGCTGGCCGGAATAAAAAAGCTGATCGATACGAAAAAGCCGATTGTCTGGACCATGCATGACATGTGGCCTTGCACGGGCATTTGTCATCATGCGCGGGAATGCGACAATTATCAGGAACATTGCGGGTATTGCTTTTTTTTGAAAAATCCGAAAAGTGAGGATTTGTCGTATCATATCTTCAATAAAAAAGCGGATGTGTATCAATCGAAAAACATCACATTTGTGACATGCAGTAATTGGTTGAAAAAAAGGGCGGAAAAAAGCGCTTTGTTTTCCGGATTACGGTTATTTTCCGTCCCGAATCCGATCGATACGGTACTTTTTCGGCCGATGAATCAAATGCTGTGCCGGGAGGCTTTAAATCTGCCCACAGATAAACAATTGATCCTTTTCGGAAGCATGAAAGTTTCTGACAAAAGAAAAGGGATCGATTATATGGTGAAAGCCGCCGAATTATTATCGCAAAAAGAAGGGACGGAGAACATTGAATTGGTGATTTTCGGACTGTCTGATACCGACTTGTCCGGGTTATTCCCGTTTAATGTGAATTATATCCGGTTTTTACCCGACGAAAACGATATGATTTCTCTTTATAATGCGGCGGATGTTTATGTGACGTCTTCGCTGGAAGAGAATTTGCCGAATACAATCATGGAAGCCATGACTTGCGGTACTCCCTGCATCGGATTTAATGTGGGTGGAATTCCCGAAATGATCGATCACAAAATCAACGGGTATATCGCAGCGTATAAATCAGCCGAAGACTTGGCCGGGGGGATGCATTATGTCCTCAACGAGGTCGATTTGCAACAATTCGGCTCGGCTGCCCGCAATAAGGCGATGCAGTTTTATTCGCAGAATAAGGTGGCGGAAAGGTATGTGGAGGTGTATAAGGCGATGGGGATTGAGAGTTAAGAGTCGGGGAAATGTTTTTTTCGGTCATCACAGTTACTTATAATGCGGAGAAGACGCTGGAAAGGACAATACGGAGTGTTGTCGGGCAGGGGTATCCTCGTGTGGAATATATTATCATTGACGGTAATTCGACTGACGGAACGGGAAAAATCATCGAAAAATATGCCGATCGTATTGCGTCGTTTGTCTGCGAGCCGGACAACGGATTGTATGAGGCCATGAACAAAGGATTGTCTAAAGCGTCGGGTGATTATGTCTGGTTTCTCAATGCCGGCGACACCTTTTATGCTCCCGATACGCTCGAAATTTTGGCATCGAAACTGGATCCGGACTCCCTTCCGGATATTCTTTATGGTGAAACGGCCATTGTCGATGATTCGGGAAATTTTAAATACATGCGGAGGCTGAAAGTGCCGGAAAAACTCACCCGGAAAAGCTTCAGGAAGGGAATGCTCGTATGTCATCAGGCTTTTATCGTCAAAAAAAGCATTGCGCCCGAATACGATTTGCACTATCGTTTTTCGGGCGACTTCGATTGGTGCATCCGCTGCATGGAAAAAGCAACGAATATTTTCAATTCCCGGCAAATATTGGTCAATTATCTTGAGGAAGGACTCACCACCGAAAATCACCGGTTATCGCTCAAAGAACGTTACCGGATCATGAAAACGCATTACGATAAAATTCCTGTTTTTTTATGGCATTTATGGTTTGCCGCAAGATTTCTTGTCGCAAAATTTTTCCGGAACCGGAAATGAATAGATGATATTGTTTTCTTCATTTTATTTCCGCATCTGCATGCTGGATTGACTTATCCCGAAAGAGGTTATTCCGCTGCGACGGGAATTAAAAGTTAAGAGTTAAAAGTTAAGAATTAAGAGTTGGATGATGGAATAATATACGTGGTATGCGGTGTGAGAGTAAACGAGTAGACGAGTAAACAAGTAAACGAGTCCGGCTTTGTGACCACCCGAACCCCGTTTACTCGTCAACTCATTTTTACCGTGCGTGTCTCCGTTTTACAAAATAACAGCCGGCGGTGAAAAAAGACAGCAGCAGAAATGCCGTCACATCCGCATTTCCCAGGGAAAGTATCTTTTGCGGGTTGCCCGTTTCGCCGGGAGGCGGGGCGTACAATTTCGTATCGT
>WRGA01000020.1 GCA_009787405.1 Candidatus Azobacteroides sp. | reverse complement strand
GCCGAATTCGGGCAGCATCATATTTAAGAAAGGCGACGAAGAAGCCAAGATGAAAGAACTTTCGTGGGAGAACGGTTACATTATTTCCTTTGAGGAAAACATCGATGTCATCGGCAACAAACCGATGACTCTTACCTTCGAGGTTTCGGCGCAGGTACTTAAAATCGGAGGCGCCCAATTCGAACAAAATTGGCCGACTAATTAAAACAGGAACGGATGGGGAGCGGATATCTCTTTCCCTGCCAAAGTATCGAGGTATCCCTCCGTTCCGTCTTTTGAAAATCGTTTCCGAAGCAGAAAAATACCGATATGACATATCGGAAGGTTTTTTTTTGTCCTGACGGAAACGATGCAAAGATAATAAATTTTAAAAATACAGATATGATTAGTAATTATGAAATTGGTGGTAACGAAGTAAAAATCGATGCTTCCGAAGCGATTGCCGCCATACCGGAAAACAGAACATTGCTGGTGGAACAATTGACATCCGACGAACCGGTGAATCCGGAGGCTGCCATGGGGTTGGCATCCATAGAACAGGTATTCGCTCATTTTAAGCCGCAAATTGATGTGGAATTTATTAATGAAGAAGGCCGGCCGGTAGAGGAAACATTTCACTTTAGTTCGGTCGGAGACTTTGCCGTGAAAAATCTGACCGGACAAAGTAAATTTCTTAAAGGGTTGGATACGCAAAAAGAATTTTACGATATGTTGATAAAGCAACTCCGCTCCAATAAAGTATTGCAAAGGGCTTTGGAAAATGCCGAGTCAAAGGCTGCTTTCATAGCAGCCCTTCAGGGAGTCATTGCCGAACTGGATGAAGCGGAAAACGCATAGAGACGGTACCTGGATAAAAAAATAATAACCGATATAAGTTTTAATATATGGCAAAAGAAGAAGTACTGCAACAAACAGACGTTGCGGAAAGAGTGAAACCGGTGAAAAAGTCCGGAGCGGCGGAAGCCGTTAACGAATCGGTCGGCAAACTTGCAAAATTCGGAGGGTTCAATTTCCTTGAATCCACCGTCGATGGTATTGCGGCCATGAATCCGGAACGGAAGGCCCGGAAAAAAGCGTTTCTGGTGGAAGAAAACAGCAAAGTTCAACGTTCGGAACTGAGAAGTAAAATAAATTTGTGGATAGATTTGTTGTCTTCGACCTCTTCCATTAATGAAATGCTTGAAAAAGCGCAGGAGAAAGCAACCGGCGTATCACAATTATTGTCGGAGAATCAGCTGACGGCAGTGGAAGCAGTCCGCTCTTTGGAACAATCCTACCGCAATGTGATGCTTTTCTACAAAAATACGGAGGAAGATAAACTGTCCAATATTACCGTAGTCAATGCATCGCACGACCAGATTACCGATCTGGATAATTCGCGTTTTATAGATTTTATCGTCAATGAGTTGAAACAGAACTATGATAAGCTGGATTTGAGGAAAAATTACTCGCTTCTGGTTATTCCCGGCTATCTCGGAGGATCGAAAGTGCTCGACAAATGGTCGAAAATAGCTTACGACAACAAAGCGATGCTTTATACTGATTTTATGGATCTGGACCGGCCGGACGATGTCGTGGATATGTTTTTTAATGCCGATCTTGCCGGCGGCGAAGTTTTCAAAGCAAATACCTGTATGACTTGTAACTGGCTGGTAGGAAGGGGTAAATACAATGAATTGGGAGAAGAAAACGACCTCCGGGTGTCGCCTGCCGCAGCATTAGCCGGAAAAGTGTATACGACATTGATGTCCCAAATCACGGCCGGTAAGAAGCACGGAGGGATCAATGAAGTGGACAGCGTTGTTTTCCCGCTTAAAAAGAGTGAGATTTCCCGGTTGGACAAGATGGGACTGATCCCGATGGTAAACGAATACGGCAAAGTGATGGCATTTTCCGGAAAGACACTGTTCAACGGTGAAAATCTTGGTTTGCAGACTTATTCCGTAGTACGTGTATTCGACTATATCATGAAAGTCTTGTTCGACTTTTTGAACCGCCGTGCATTTGAAAACTGGAATTCAAAGACCGAACGCGATCTGCGGGGACAAATCATCAAATTTCTGGATGGGGTACAAGGGCCTGACCGTCTGATCGAGAAATTCAAGATTGTACGTTTTGAACGCGATCCGAACCGGAAAGACCGTATTTTTCTGGATTTGCATATCACACCGTTTTTTCCGGCCAAGAGTTTTGTCATTAAGTTGGACGGAACGAAAGGAGAAGAAGAAAACACCTGGAATACGGAAGTGGAACAGCAGTGACAGAGCGGTAAAGGTTGTTCGGGTAATAGGCTGCTGAAGCATTTCATCTGTTTTGACGGATGATGCTTCAGCTGTTTTTAACGTAACCGGTTTTGAAGATGGATGGAAAAGCTACATTAAAACTTCGCGGGCCGAGTAAGGATAACGTACAAAATCTTTACTTCTACAATTATGACGTTATCTATTGCGAATATTCGTTTGACAAAGGAATAACCGCACAGGGGCAAGTCTGTACCGACGTTTTGGCCGGGAATATCCGTGTCACTTTACCGATGTTGCCCGGCGATGAATTAATGGCATGGGTATTGGATGCCGGTAAGAAGTATAACGGTGAAATAACGATTAATGATGCTTATGAAGAATCGTTGGAACGGATATATTTCGAAGAAGGCCGATGCGTGGGATTCCGTATGCATTACGAACCGGCGAAAGGCGGACGGGATGTAATTTTGTCGCTGACAATCAATGCGCAGCGGATGATCATCGGGGAGGTAGAGTATAAAAACAGGTATTAGTGATGCGTGACCGTGTCGCATGATAAATTAAATGTTAACGGATGGGATTTTTTGACCGCATACGGAAAGGCAGACTTTTCTTCGGGAAACCGGGAAACCCTTCGATGGTGGTGGAATTTCTTTTCAGAGGAAAGAAATACATCCTCGAAGAATTTGATTTGGAGTTTCGTCAGGATGTCAACGACAAGAACAAGCCGGACAGTGAAGTCTACGGGGGAATGATCACGCTGACCATCAGTGAAACGCCCGATGAATGGATTAATGCATGGGTGATGAACACTTACGAAAAGCAGGATGGTGAATTTCGGTTTCTGGTGAACGGGCCGAAAATAGTAGAAAGTGCAGCCATGCATATTTCTTTTAAAGAGGCGTACTGCATCAGCTGCCGGAAAGTGATGACCCCGAAGGGCGCCGGTTTGTTGACGACACTGATTATATCTCCCCGCAAATTAAAAATAGGCGGAGAAGAATATGAGAGCAGGTGGAAAAATTAGATCGCAATAATGATGAACTGTCATGAAGAATAATTTCTATAAACTGCCGATACGGTTCGATTCCATTTTTGATGAAAAAGGAGGGGATATGCCCATGTGCAGTGAAATAGAATCCATCGATCAATATCTCGAATTATTGCTGACGACTTGTCCCGGAGAGCATAAGTTTAACAAGAACTTCGGATGTAAAATCTGGGATATGGATTTTGAACGGGTGGTCTCCCGCCGGAAATGGGAAGACGATTTCAGAGCCTGTATATCGGAAGCTGTGCGAAAATTTGAACAAAGATTAAAAGGGGTTACGGTTTCCATTCATATTGTGGAGGTAACCCGTGAAGATTTTCTGATGAAAGTCACGGCAATAAAAAAGAAAGTGATTGTTCAGATTAACGGAATACTTGTTTCGTCAAACGAACGTTGCGGATTTAGATATGCTTTATTCTTGGGGCCTTTGTCTTCGGAATAAAAAAACGGTGGAGCAGATGACAGACCGGTATATAAATAAACAAACCATTCTCAGCCGCATGCGCCGTTTAGCCGCGGATTATTTCGGAGTCAGCCGGACGGAACTGCTTGATCCCGTGGTGAACCTGTTCCTTGAATCACTGGGGGAAGAGATTTACCGGATAGCCGGAGATATTGATAACATGGAAACGCGGATATTGGATAAATTGTCGGCGATGCTCGTTTCGGACATGGAATTAGTCACTGAACCTGCCCATGGCATCATGCATGCATCGGCTTCGGAAGGACGGCAGATACTGACGCCGGAAACCGTATTCCGGTGTCGGTACAACGTCGATGAAACGAATCTTGATCTGAATTTTTATCCGGTGTGTAATACCCTGGTTTATCATGGCGATGTCCGGTATTTTATTTATGACGGATTATTCTATTCCATGGATAAGGAGAGGAACAAGACGTTGCTGTCCCGTGCAAGGCAAAAAGAGGCATTTGCCGAAAACTCTTTTTGGATAGGTCTCGAACCGGGTGATAATGTGAATGATCTGGAAAATTTATCTTTTTATATAGATTTCGACGGAATCTATAATAAAGATGTGTATATCAGGCAAATACCCTATCTTGTATGGGAAAATGCCTCCGGACGCATTCCCATGCAGAGGGGAATGCCGGTTTTTGAAGATAAAAAAAGAGGTGGCACGTTGGATTTGTTCGATGCTTTTGACGTTTCAAACAGGATAAATGACGGCATAAAAAAGGAGTATGATCCTTATTTTCTTTCGGTGAAAGGCCGTTTCGATATTTCAAATTCCCGCGAATTATTCCCGGCAAAACTGGCCGGTTCATTTTCCGATATTTTCAAGGACGATTTCTCCGACCCTCTGATATGGATTGAAATAACCTGTCCTCCCCAATATACAAACGATATTATCAATTCGCTCCAAATCAGTATCAATACGTTGCCGGTCGTTTGTAAAAAGTTGGTGAACCGGACGCTTGAAATCAACAAAGAAATGCCGGTAATCCCGTTGTATACGGATCATAACGAGTCTTTCCTTTCCGTTCATTCCCTCTTGGATTCAACGGGGAAGGAATATTATGATATTCCCGTAAATGATGAAGGTGGCAATCATTACGGGATATATTCATTGCGCCGGGGAGGATGTGAACGTTATAACGTCCGCGATGCAGGGGAATATTTGAGCCGGACGGCCGATGTGCTGGATCGTGAGGCTTCGGCTTTGTTCAGGGGCAATAAAGAATTGAAAGAAATACAATCGGATGTATATGCTGTGGTCAGAAATCTGAAACAAGTCATTAAAAATGAAACGGAACGGTTTGAACCGGAAAATTACATTCTTGTGGATACAGGGGGAACAGACGAAATTTATTTTGTAAAATATTGGGTGGCCGATTATGTATCCGGATATAGAATAAGACCGGGAGTACGACTTGAGCTGGAACCCGGATTGCCGGTAAATCCGGATTCTGTATTTCTACTGACGACAATAAAGGATGGGCGTTATGCACCGCGGCAATCCGGCAGATCGGATATTTTCAGGAAATCGTTGACAAAACATCCTCTTTTGGTTACGGACGAAGACATTATAAAATTTTGCAAAAAAGAATTTGAAGGTCTGATCCGTGAGGTATCCGTATCAAAAGGATTCGTTGAAGGGAATGATCCCGGAGTCGGGTTTGTCGGAACTACGGATGTTTATATCGTCCCGGAAAAAAAATCCGGGAAACCGGTCGGCGATGAAGATTCGGAATATTTCAGGCAAGTCTTGGCGGAAAACTCTCCCGCAACATTTAATTACAGGGTATTCATCGATAAAAAATGCAATTAATGTATATTTTAAGTACATGACAAAATTTAATATCTACTATTTTAAATGCGAAGACACAAAGACACTGCAAAGACACAAAGTCACAAAGAGTTTAAACTTCGCGTCTTTCCGCCTTTGCGACTTGGCGTTTAAAATATAAACCGTTTTTTTCAACATACTTAATACTTATATGGAATCAGTTATCGGAAAGTTTATCTCACTCTACCTGCTGCTGCCTGTGGCAGCTGTTATATTAGGGGTGGTCATGCTGTTTGCGGCAAAGAAAAACCGGTTGTTGAACAACAAGCGGGCAATTTTTTATTTCCTGTCAACCGTTATAGTCCTTGCGCTGCCGGGGCTTTTCGGGTTTATCGATTATTGGTTTATGCCTGATTATTATCTCGGATTATCGGTTTTCTACCTGATATTGGGGTGTTGTTACCTGAAAATTCTCCCGTTGATGGTGGAAGGGATCAGGGATAAACCTTATTACGTGGAATTCCTGATTGTCTTTGTCACCGGACTTGTCGGGGCCGCCTTCTTTTCCACCGTTTTCAATCTGTGCAATGAACTTCAATATGGCCGGTGGGCGTGTTCCTGTATGCTTCCTTTTATTTTTCC
>WRGA01000019.1 GCA_009787405.1 Candidatus Azobacteroides sp. | reverse complement strand
CTTCGTCAAACGAATCTTTAGAATTTGTGCTGCTATACATAACTTTAGAATTAATATCAATTCATGGCATTATCAAATCTAATTTACATAAACTCTAATGTATGAATTAACAAAAACAGAATGTCTGTACATCGCCACCAAATTCAACGACGAAGCACGGGCAAAATTAGTAATGGGGTAACTTGATTTTAAAATTTTCACATAAAATATTTAACAATGGAACAATTAATTAAAATTACAGATTACAATGGAAGCAAAGCCGTATCCGCAAGAGAGCTTCACGCTTTCCTTGAAAGCAAACAAGATTTCTCTAATTGGATTAAAAATCTTATTGAGAAATACGGCTTCATTGAAAGTCAAGACTATGCCTCGTTCAATAAAATTATTGAGCGAGAAATACTCGGTAATATCGAGAAGCAGGTGAATAGTGCCGTTACTTCTCTTTTGGAAAAATCCAATCAGGATGCAGTTAAAACACCGCAGCCGCCTTGCGTATTTCAGCAAGGCGGGCGGCAAAGGATTTGTCTTTTCGCGTTACTTGCATGTTGTAGTCGGCTTGCATACCGATAAGCGGTTCGGCATCAATTCCCAATGCAGCTTCAAACAGCAATGCGTATTCGGTTGTTACCGGACGTTTGGCATTCAAAACTTCGTTGAGTACGGAATAAGCGACACCCATTTGCGCGGCAAGTTTCTTTTGTGAAATGCCGCGGTATTCTATTTCTTCTTTCAGTATTTCGCCCGGATGCGTCGGTTCATACGGGGTAAGGTTGTTTGCTATCATACGGGGGTCAACCCCTTTTAACATAATCATAACAATTTTATTTATAATGGTTTGATAATTCTAAAATATTACATACGGATGCGACGGATTCAACGCCGTTGTCTGTTATCGTAAATTCGATACGGTACTGTTTGTTTACCCTGATGGAAAAAACACCCGCCTTGTCGCCTTTCAAATTCTCAAAGTTCAGACCGTTATACTTTGCAAGTGCATTTGTGTCCGGCACATGGCACATCAAATTGATACAATACTTGTATTTACGCACGATTTCGGGTTGAAACCGATGCTTTTTATCATCGGTTTTTCCCGTTTCGTACAGGTCGCGCAAATATTCCTTTTCAAAAGTTACAATCATACCCGTTTATTTTACGGTACAAATATAATGTTTTTCCTTTAATAATTCGCAAAAAATCGAATTATTTTAATCAAAAAAAACAGAAAAATATTTTTCCAGAATTGCTTGGCAATTGTCAAATATAGATGTATCTTTGCAACGCTTAATCACTTATGGGGCGGACAGCCCGAATTTGACTTTTGGGCATTTTTTATGTCCGTATGTCTATTATTAAAATATTAATAGGTAACGTGTACCCCTGTGCATTAGTTGTAATGGCCAATGCAACTTTCTCCTATGAGTGGTTAAGCAGCAGGAAAGGCACGTTACTTTTTATTTTTACAATTAATTATGCTTAATCACTCAAATTTGGTCAACTATTCAAACGGCCAACCGACGACTAATTCTCTGTTAGTCGCAGAAAAATTCAGAAAACGACATTCTGATGTAATTCGTAGCATTGAGAATCAAATTTCAACCAACGCAAAATTGCGTTCGTTATTTTTATCAACGACTTACGAAGATTCAAAAGGTGAACAACGCCCCATGTACATCATGAATCGGGACGGGTTCTCTCTGCTTGTTATGGGCTTCACGGGAAAAGACGCCTTAAATTTCAAGCTGGAATTTATCGAAGCATTCAACGTAATGGAGCAACGACTCAAAGAGCAAAAGCCTCTCACGCCTGCGGAAATGTTTCTGCAAAATGCTCAACTGATGGTTGAGCATGACAATCGTATTGCACAGGTAGAAAGTAAGTTGCATGTTTTGGAAGCCAAAACGACCACCCGCCCGGACTATTTTACCATTGCCGGGTACGGAACATTGCACCACATATCCGTTAATTTGAAACAGGCGTCTATTTTAGGCCGTCGGGCGTCTAAACTTTGCAAGGAGCGGAATCTGCAAACGGATAAAACTCCCGACCCGCGTTACGGAGAAGTAAAGATGTATCCGAGAGAGGTATTGGACGAAGTATTCAATGAACCGATTAATTAACCGCTAAAACCTTACGACAATGAACGCTAATCAATTAACAATAAATTCAAGTATAGATGATTTTCCGGAAGATCAAATCAAAAGCGCAATGTCCGGAATCAAATGGGACAGTCCGTTGGAACATGTATTGGGACTGATAAACGCAATGAGCGGTTACATTCTTTCCAATGAAGAAATAGGCTGCGAAATCAAAGACACATACCGGATTATGGATTCAAATCTGAATTTTTATTTGAGATTGATCAAATTCGTGAATGAAAATAACTGAAAAATTGCATATCCTTTGTTTGTTTCTAAAATAGAAAATTGTATAAAATTCAGGCCCGCGAATGTCGAGAGATATGCGCGGTTTTTTTTGATATGATAAAATTTTTCTTAAAATCAGACATTATTTAACCCCTTCCGAATAAAACCGCTATATTTGCCTCAAATTTAACAAGAGAGCTCAAGACAGCCGTATTCCTGAACAAGGGGTACGGCCTTTTTTATTTTATGACAAGCCAGATTGAAATCCCGAAATTAAACAGTTTACGCCTTTTTACGCAAGCGGATCCCGTTCCTTGTGAAATCGACGGCTACAAATATGTGAGAAAATTTCTGCACACCGATAAGCCGGCTCTTCAAATTTTAGCATCTCTTGACGGCGCCGTACATTGGTACAGTTCCGTTATTTTGGACGAATACGGGGGATACGTGAGAAATGTCCCGTATACCAGAGAGTACAGGAAGGATTCGGAGCTCGTCATTTTTAATTTTCAGGCCGACCTGAAAAATCTGCAAGGGATGTACAGAATCTGCATCAAACTGTTTGAGTATTCCGGCAAGGGAGTCAAGGCGATAACATCCGAATGGTTCTGCGTGCATCGCAGGAATGATTTCAAAAACATCCTTATAAAAGCGGCCAACGGCAAAAACGGACTCGGAGTGATATTTGACACAGGCATATATTTCACATTCAGAGTCGAAGGGGGATTTTACCCCAACAGTTTGAGCGTCGACTCCGATGATACCGCTTATAAAGATCAGGATGTCGATTTCGTTCAACTTCACAGCATTCCGTATGATGTCTATAAATTGAATATCGGAGGAAGGAGAGGCATCCCAAACGGTCTTATTTCCCAAATAAACAGGGCGTTTTCCTGTGATACCGTTTTGATAGACGATGTTCAATTTTCCAAAACCGAAGGGGCAAAATTTGAAGCCGTCGAATCGGAAAATTATCCATACAGAAGCTGGGCCATTGAAGTAACGGAGTCTCAAAACACTAATGCCGATATAAGTGAATTCGGCAGAATATTCGATTACACATTCGATAAAACATTCAATTAAATGGCAAAACACATTGACGAAATAAGGCTGGAGTGGGTTGTAATCAGAGATGAGATATTAGAAAATGAAAATAAAGCAACCAGAGTGGGATCGGCCGGAAAGGATCTGGTTGATTACATCAAAGAATTATCCGATAAATATTCTGTTTATATTTTAGACGAATCGGTTGTTTTTTCGTCACGGGCCCAAGCAAGGGCGAATGTTCCGGAAAATATAAGAAAACAGGGATTAATCATTACCTACAGACTTTCAGGGAAAAACACCCTTGTCATAGAACAATTTCTCGGCGGACTTTGGACAAGTGAGGTTAATAATGATTCACGTTGGAATGAATTGGGAGGGTGGAACGATTTCATCCCCCTCACCGGCACCTTACCCGACAACCCCGTGACGGGAATCATCCGGTTCAATCCCGGAGCCGGGCTGGTGAATGTCGTCAATCCCGCGGCGGCTTTGATGACGGACGGAGCCAGATGGCTTTACGGAAAATACGAAATTGCGACCGTGAGTCCTGCCGGCCCGTATGTGATCAACGGTTGGAATCCCGATAACCTGCGTATTATAGCCCCCGACGGATCCATGTTTGTATTGGGTAACGGAGTCAGACTGACCACCGGAAGCAGTCTGTTTCAGATGTCAAACAACGAAACCAAGCTCGTTTCGGATGGGATATATCTGTCTTCCAGAAGCGGAGACATCAATTTGAACACCGTCGAAAGCGGTAAGCGCGGTAAAGCGTATTACAACGGCGATGAGATTGCAACGTTGAATAACATACCGGTCATCACCGGCGACACGATCATCAATCTCGGCGAAAATCCGAATATCGACTACATCGGCGACGGAGATTACAGGTACAGGATGTACGGCGTGGCAAACAGAATGATTCAGACCTCTTACGCGCACGGGGGTAATACATGGAGCCTGCAACTTGAGGTTGCGCCCGACAATGTGTACAAAAGAACTTACATCCCCACGAAAGGCTGGTCGGAATGGACTCCGATTTGCGACTGCACCCCCGATTCAACTCTTACGGCGGTCTGCGATTCGGGTAACGGGTACGATTTCGGATTGAAATCCGCGAAAAAAGAAACACCGTATTATTATTCATCACAAGGTATAACGGGAGAAGTTTAACATGAAAGAAACGAGATTTTGTCATTCGGTATGGACAAAGCCCATGAAGGGTAACCGGTGGAACATAGCAGATCAATTCAAAAACAATCTGTGGCTCTTTGCCCTGTCGGTTGCGTATGTGAAAAAGCACGGCCACGAAATAGTGTTACATACCGACAGTTTCGGAAAAGAAATCTACGGACAACTCCCTTACGACGAGATTCATCTGACTTTGGACAGTCTCGACGTTCACGAACGGTTCTGGGCGGCGGGAAAAATATTCGCGCAGGAAGCGGAACCGATCGGAAGCGTACACATCGACGGGGATGTTTTCTTAAAAAAACAGGCCATATATGACATTGTCGGAGACGGGGAGGTCGATTTGATCGTGCAGATGATAGAAGGAAACGGTACACCCTCTTCATTGGGATCGTGCTATGAAGATAACATGAGGCTTATCCTTCCGGCATTGAACAAAAACATTCCCCCGGAATTCAACCTCCTTCAAAATACCGCCTATAACTGTGGGCTGATCAGGTTTAACAACCCGGATCTGAAAAAACGGTACATCAACGGCTACAAGTCCATGATTGAGACGTGTTCGAAGGATCCGTCCTTTGTGAAGAGGCTGATTGCGGACAACAATCTGTGTCCCGACATCGTCATGGAGCAGTGGTGGTTAAAGTCGGTGGTTGAATACCACGGCTGCAAAGTAAAAACCGTACTTCCGGAATGTGACATTTACGGGGAAGCCGTGAAAATCGGATATACCCATGTAATCGGCTCCGACAAATACAGCAGGATACCCGTCATTAAGGAAAGGTTGTTGGAAGTTTCCCCCGATCTGTATGTAAGGGTCGATAAAATAATTTCAAGACTATGAGCGAAGTAATACGACAGCTGAAAATAAAAACCGGAGACGGGGATTTGTTGCTTAAAGTC
>WRGA01000018.1 GCA_009787405.1 Candidatus Azobacteroides sp. | reverse complement strand
TCACGGAAAAGGAAAGTAAACTGGACACGGATCGTTTCTGGGAAAAAGTTTCCGGTTCCTCAACCGACAAAAACGCGGTTTCGGACGACGATACGAAGTTGTACGCCCCGCCTCCCGGCGAAACGGGCAACCCGCAAAAGATACTGTCTTTGGGAAATGCGGATGTGACGGCATTTCTGCTGCTGTCTTTTTTCACCGCAGGCTGCTACCTTGTAAAACGGAGACACGCACGGTAAATAGTAAACGGGTAAACAAGTGGACGGGTAGACGGGTTTCGGGTGTTACAAAGCTGGACCCGTCTACTTGTTTCGGAGGTTAAGGCTGGAAAAGCAAAATCAATAACGCAGGACATCGCCTTGTGTTATTGATTTTGCTTTTCCAGAGCATGAAAGAACCGGTTATTAAAGGAATGGCAACGCGACTACGGACTGTACGATAGTGGATATATCAAAAAAGAGTGGGCTTTGAAAAATGACTTTATGAATATAATGATCTGATTATCAAATAAATAAATATACATACGAATTTTAATCATTTAATATTTTACGTAAAATATGCAAAAAATGACATCATTTTTGTATTTGTATTTTGAACAAATGTATATTTGCAGGACACGTTTATTTTATTTTTTTACTTATAACTTTTATGGAAAAGACTCGTTGTTTGATTATCGGTTCGGGACCTGCCGGTTATACGGCGGCCATTTATGCTTCCCGCTCAAATTTGTCTCCGGTTATTTATGAAGGATTGCAACCCGGCGGTCAGCTTACGACCACGACGGAAATAGATAATTTCCCGGGTTTTTTTGAAGGGATAACCGGTCCCGAATTAATGGAAAATATGCGGATGCAGGCGATACGTTTCGGTGCGGATGTTCGTGCAGGGATCGCTACTGCCGCGGATTTGTCTCAACGTCCTTTTAAAATCACGATTAACGATGAAAAAATCATTGAGGCCGAAACGTTGATTATTGCCACCGGAGCGACTGCCAAATATTTGGGGCTTCCCGACGAAAAAAAATATGCCGGCGCCGGGGTTTCGGCATGCGCCACATGCGACGGCTTTTTCTATCGCAATAAAGTTGTAGCTGTGGTCGGAGGTGGAGATACAGCTTGTGAAGAAGCGGTATACTTGTCGAATTTGGCAAGCAAAGTGCATATGATTGTCCGCAAACCGTTTTTGCGTGCTTCCAAGATTATGCAGGAAGAGGTGATGAAAAATCCGAAAATCGAGATTTTGTTTGAACATGAAGCAATCGGACTTTTCGGTGAACACGGCGTCGAAGGCATTCATCTGTTGAAACACAGAGGCCGGCCTGATGAAGAAACGTATGATATTGCCGCCGACGGATTCTTTTTGGCTATCGGTCATGCACCCAATTCCGAAATATTCAAACCTTATTTGGAGACCGACGAAACGGGTTATATCTTGCAAGACCGGCCTGAAACTTCGAAAACAAAAATTCCCGGTGTATTTGTTGCCGGCGATGTTGCCGATTCCCGATACCGTCAGGCTGTGAGCGCTGCCGGAAGCGGATGTAAGGCGGCGATCGATGCGGAACGTTTTTTGTCGGAAAATCAACCCGGAAGTTGAACCCGGAAAACAGATGCCGGCGGCAAAAGTTCGTTGTCGTCGTGTTTTTCTATTTTTTGTTTGTGACAACACATGAATTTTAAGTACAAAAATATTTTTTTCGATTTCGACGATACCTTGTGGGATATTCATACAAACGGAAAAGAGGCGTTGTCCGAAACGTTTGAGCAATACCGGCTGGATGAAAAATTTTCATCGTTTGAAGAATTTTATGGGATTTATATGCCTAAAAATCATGAACTCTGGGAAAAGTATCGGTCAGGGATGATCAGAAAAAAAGAATTGGTGTTGCAGCGTTTTCTTTATCCGTTGCAACAGGGCGGAATAAACGACGAGGCTTATGCGTTGAAAATGAGCGACGATTTTTTGGAGGCGACCTCGTATAAAACCAAATTAATTCCTTATGCCAAAGAAATATTGGAATATTTGTATCCGCGTTACCGGATGTTTATCCTTTCAAACGGATTTTCGGAGGTGCAATATAAAAAACTCCGAAATTCGGGTTTGGACCGGTATTTTGAGAAAGTGATTCTTTCGGAAAATGCCGAAGCCAATAAACCAAGTCCGGAAATTTTTGATTATGCGCTGAAAAATACAAATTCACGCCGGAAAGAATCCGTGATGATCGGCGACAGTTGGGACGCCGATATCGTCGGTGCAAAAAACAGCCGCATCGATCAAATCTTTTTAGATCATGAAGGGAAAACGGACATGGATTTTCAACCGACATACCTTATCAAATCGTTGAAAGAACTGAAAGAAATTTTATGAATATGTTCTGCATCGCTTTTTTCCCGGACGAACGTATACTCCCCACCTTGCGGCAAATTGTTTGTCAACTGTTTGAGCATAATTTATCGTCCAAGTATTCTTGCGTATTTATCACAGTGGAGTAAAAATAATTCAGTGCAGCCAGAAAAGATTTTTGTACTTCACCGGCTGCAACACTTTCTCCTTGAATATCCAAGTCTCTCGTTGCACAAGCGTCTCCGATTACCACACAGGTAAATCCGAAATCCTTAGCCGCTCTTGTTGTCGCGTCAACACACATGTGGGTCATCATTCCGCAAATGACTAAATCGGTAATGTTGTTCGATTTCAAGTAATCAAGCAAATCCGTCTCGCGAAAACTGTTCGGGAAATTTTTCGCAATTACTTTTTCTCCGCTAACCGGCATCACATTTTCATGGATTTCCACTCCTTTTGTATTCGGGATAAAAAACGTTGATCCCGCTCTCGTTGAAGAATGTTGAACATGAATTACAGGGAGTGATTTTTCTCTGAAGTCTTTTAACAGCGTTTTTGCGTTTACACTTGCTTCAAGACTTCCGATCAAAGGATTTGCACCTCCTTCAAAATAATCGTTTTGAATGTCAATAATGATTAATGCTTTTTGGGTTTTCATATTTTAACATTTAGTTTGCCTTTCCAATTTTTCCGGAAACAAAATTTTATCGTTATAATTGTTCAATGAGTTGTCCACCCCAACAATTGGAATTTTCCTTTCTTTTGTTTCCGGTATCATTTTCACTTATTCCTCGTTTAAAAGGTCTTCTTTCGCTTTTTCCAAAGACTCTTTTTGCGCTTCGGATATGACGGGATAATGTAATTTCAGTTTTTTGGCTTCCAATATAATGATGTCGGCCATGCAGGTGCGGGAAAACCATTTGTCGTCGGCGGGAATCACATACCACGGGGCATAGTCTTTTGACGTGGCGCTCAGCATTTCTTCGTAAGCCTCCATGTATTGATCCCAATATTTTCTTTCGGCTGCATCTCCCACCGAAAATTTCCAGTTTTTTTGAGGATTGGTGATCCGCTCCAAAAAACGCTTCTTCTGTTCTTCTTTGGAAACATGCAGAAAGAACTTGAGGATTAAGGTGCCGTTATCGACCAATGTTTTCTCGAAATGGTTGATTTGTTTGTATCTTTTTTCCCAGAATGAATGTTTGATGTCTTTGACGGAGGTAATCTCCGGAAGCCGTTCATTTAAAATAAATTCGGGATGCACACGGGTCACCAATACATTTTCGTAATGAGAGCGGTTGAAAATTCCGAAATTTCCTCTGGTAGGCAGACAAATATAATGCCTCCACAGATAATCATGATCCAACTCGTTGTAAGTGGGAGTTTTAAAACTGTTGACAGTCACTCCCGTCGGATTAAGTCCGCTCATAACATGCTTTACGGCTCCGTCTTTTCCCGCGGCATCCATTGCCTGCAATACAATCAAAATGCTGTGACGATCGTGCGCGTACAACATATCTTGTAAACGGGTAAGATATTCGACGCCTTCCTTCAATAATATTTCTCCTTCTTCTTTACTGAACGGCTTGTTTTTACAATCGGTTTCAAAATCTTTTTTCAAGGAAATCTTTTTGTCGGGTTCGACACGGAGCAAATTCAGGTACTCCTTATACTGCTTTTTCATTTTTTGTTGAATTTTAGTTGACAAGTGAACAAACATCAAACAAAGATACCTTTTTTTGATTATTTTGATGATATAAAACCGAAAAATATTACTTTTGCATCGTGATCGGGAAAACAAGCAAAGCCGGTGTTTTTGTCGCGATTTGTCTGAATGCCGGTCGATATGCCGCAATAGCTCAGTTGGTAGAGCATTTCACTCGTAATGAAAAGGTCTCCGGTTCAAGTCCGGATTGCGGCTCAAATAATTTTGATATACAAAAGGGGTGCCTTTCCGGGCTGAGATTATACCCTGTGAACCTGATGCGGGTAATGCTGCCGTAGGGATTTGTTCATAGAACTTATCTTTTTTTGAAAATCTACCCCTTGTTGTTTCAAAGTTGTTTGCGGATGTGGATGCCGAACGTTTTTTCCTTGCGGAAAACAATATGATTTTTGATGAATTTGATGAACAAATATGGATGCAACAAAACATTATTCCGTCGCATTGACCGTTGCCGGTTCCGATAGTTCGGGCGGTGCGGGAATTCAGGCCGATTTAAAAACATTTTCCGCGTTGGGTGTTTTCGGAACTTCCGTTATTACAGCCGTTACCGCTCAAAATACATTGGGCGTGAGAGCCATTCAAACGATTGATGCGGATTTGGTGAAAGCTCAATTGGAAGCCGTGTTCGACGACATCAAGATTCATGCGGTTAAGATCGGGATGTTGCATGCTCCCGAAATCGTGGAAGTGGTGGCGGATGCCGTCGATAAGTATTCTCCCGGATACGTGGTGTTGGATCCGGTGATGATTGCTTCAAGCGGTGATTCTTTGATAAAAAAGGATACGGTTGCCGTGATGCGCCGGCTCTTGTTTCCCCGTTTGACGTTGTTGACTCCTAATGTCGGCGAGGCCGAATGTTTTACCGGAACGACGATAAACAACGACGGCGATTTGTACCGGGCCGGAGAAATGTTGCTGGATGCCGGATGTCGTGCCGTATTGATGAAAGGCGGACATTTAAAAGGCGACCGGAAAAACGATGTTTTATTGATTCGGGGAAAAAGCCCTGTGCTTTTTTCGGAAAAAACGGTCGACACCGTCAATACGCACGGAACGGGTTGTACGTTGTCTTCGGCTGTTGCGGCGTATTTGGCATCAGGATGTTCATTGGAAGATGCCGCAGGAAAAGCCAAAAAATTCGTGACCGGTGCGCTTGAAGCCGGAGCCGATGTTAAAACAGGAAACGGACACGGGCCGTTGAATCATTTTTTTGATCCGGAAAAGTTGATTATTTGGCGTTAAATATGTTGCAAAAAACAATTTATATTTTATGATTATCGGATGTTATGCCTGCTTATCCTCACAGGTAGGGTATGAAAATGTAATATTCGTTTTTTTGAAAGTTACATGCTAAAAAATATTGTTTACTGTCCCGTCAGGGACAACATATTGGTAGAAGGGAGAATTCCTCCG
>WRGA01000017.1 GCA_009787405.1 Candidatus Azobacteroides sp. | reverse complement strand
TATTTTTTTAACATTACCGGCACGCCGCAAACGTACTCCGGGAATAAAGCACAAATATAGCAATTTTATTTATATCGGAAATTACGGTTAAGAAAAAGGTTGGGTAACATGTAAAAAATAACTTGGATCCTTTACCGGGATGTACGTCAAAAAAACGGTTTATATTTTAAACGCAAAGGCGCAAAAAACGCAAAGACACGAAGAAAAATTAAATGTAAAACTTCGCGCCTTTGTGTCTTCTTCCCGCTGTCGCACAATTATATCGTGTGGTTTTATTGATCCTGCTCTACCACAAAAACGTAATATGCCGTATCTCTACACGTTCCGGATTTCATGCGGTTGAATAACCTTATTCCACCATTCTTCACTCCTAACTCTTAATTCTTCACTCAACAAAAGTGTCGTGTCTTTACCCTTTTTTTGCCGTCCTTCACCCTTCCCGCTATATTTGCCGCGTATTTACAAATCCATTCACAAAAAACATGTCGGTAAACCACATTGTAACAGGACGCAAAAACCCCACGTTCAGCGTAGCGTTTCATTACGCCGGGTTAAAAATAAAGATTCTGCTTTGCATATTTTCAAAGAACGCTTATCCGGTTGCAAACGGGGTCGCTTACTTTATCCCGACGCGGCGAAAGACGCTGTGCCGGGATCGGGGACGCAAAAAAACTACGTTCAGCGCAACGTTTCGTTACGCCGGGTTAAAAATAAAGATTCTGCTTTGCATATTTTTAAAGAACGCTTATCCGTTTGCAAGCGGGGACGCCTGCTTTTATCCCGACGTGGCGAAAGATGCTGCGCCCGGGATCGGGGAAGATGTGAAGAGTCGGGGGTTGAGTGATTATACCTTTGACTTCACTCTTAATTCTTAACTCTTAACTTAACAAGTGAATTACATCCGTCCGGCCAAAATCCCGGTTGCTTCGGGAGAAGATTTGCGGGCTGTAACACATAATTTGAAATATGTCAAGGGTTCCGGGTAAAAAACAGGGCAAAAAGGCCGCGGCCTTTTCGTATAATCGTCCCGACGAGTTCGGGAACTCGTCGGGACGATTTTCAAAAAGCCCGCGGGGATTTCCCCGATTCATCTTTCCGACCGTTTCCCGATCCGGCGAACGGGCTACAGACCCGCACCGGCAGTGCAGACTGAAGTTTTAACAACTTTTTTTAAATAGACATCTCAATTTTTATTCTCTTAAATATCAATGCCTGTGCGGATATTTGAACCTTTTAGTTTATTTTTTGGCAAGATTTGCAGGGCAACAATCAACAATAAACACTATATTTGTTCCTCGTTCAACGAAAACAGCTTTTTAATCCACAACTATTAACTTTTAACTTCAAAAATGCTTACTGTTTATCGGGCATCAGCAGGTTCGGGAAAAACGTTTAAACTCACGGGTGAATACTTGAAACTGTTGTTTCAGAATCCGGCTTCGTATCGCCATATTTTGGCGGTGACTTTTACCAATAAAGCTACCGACGAAATGAAAAAGCGTATTATCGAAGAATTGAACATTTTGGCCTGTGGTGAAAAACATTCGGATTATACGGACACACTGATAAAAGAAACGAAAATCAACGAATTTGACATTCAAAACACCGCCAAAAGCATTCTTATCAGCATTCTTCACGATTATGCCGCTTTTCAAATCAGCACGATCGACCGTTTTTTTCAACAGACCATGCGTGCTTTTATGCGTGAAATCGGGTTGCAAGGCGGGTATAACATTGAACCGGATGCGGATAAGGTTCTTTCCGAGGCTGTGGATACCATGCTTTCCGAATTGGATGCAAACGACAATAAACAACTGCTGAATTGGCTGCTCCGTTATTCCGAAGATAAAGTCGAAAACGGGAAAAGCTGGAACATCCGAAATGATATTCAAGAACTTTCCAAAGAAGTTTTTAAAGAAAACTACAAAGCGTTCGGTGATGAAATTCAAACGTATATTTCCGATAAAACCACCATGTCGGCATATATTAAAAAGCTGAATATCATTAAAAAAGAATTTGAATCTTCCATAAAAGAAATCGGAGAAAAAGCAACAGGCATCATTCTTCATCACCGGCTTGAAATATCCGATTTCAAAGGCGGATCCCGGAGTCCGTTTACCCATTTCGAAAAATGGAAAACAGGAGAAATAAAATATCCGAGCGACCCTTTTGTCAATTTGGCTGATAACATCGATTCTTGGACGACTAATAAAACCTCCTCCGAAAAAAAAGCACAAATAGAAAATGCATTTCATTCGGGATTAAACGATTGCGTGAAAAATGCATTGACCTTGTTTGATGCGCCATTTGTCAATTATCAAACCGCCGTCGAAATAAACCGGTATTTTTATACACTCGGAATTCTCGGCGACATAGACAAACACATCCGTCAATACGCCGCCGAAAATAACATCATGTTGTTGTCCGACACCACGCAACTGCTCAATTTGATCATCGGAGACTGCGATACGCCTTTTATTTACGAAAAAACGGGAATCAGGGTGCAGCATTATATGATCGACGAATTTCAGGATACATCGGGTATGCAATGGAAAAACTTCTATCCGTTGATTAAAGACAGTTTGGCCGCCGGAAATTTCGATTTGATCGTCGGCGACGTAAAACAAAGCATTTACCGTTGGAGAAACTCGGACTGGAAATTATTGGACGAACAACTGAAAACCGATTTCGAGACAGAAGGTATCCGGGAGGAAATTTTGGACACCAATTACCGGAGCTTCCGGAATGTCATTCAATTCAACAATGCTTTTTTTACCTTGTCGTCACACGTTTTGCAAGATAAATTCAATGAAGAAACCGGGATGCCGGCGGATCGGGATTCTTCCGGCATCGCTTCAAAAATCAAACAAGTGTATGCCCGGTTGTACCAAAAGGTTCCCGAAAAAACCCGGGATAAAGCGGGACATGTGCAAATCAATTTCATCGACATCGAGGAAGATGATGATTGGCAAGCCCGTTCGCTGGAAAATCTGCCGTCGGTCATTGAACAATTACAAGATAACGGATTTAAATTAAAAGACATCGCCATATTGGTTCGAACCAAAAGTGAAGGATCGTCTGTCGCCGATTATTTGTTGCAATACGCCGCCGCCCATCCCGCCGGCAATTATTCTTACGACGTCATTTCAGACGAAGCGTTGTTCATTTCCAAATCCCGGAGTGTAAAATTGCTGATCAGCATCCTCCGCTATCTGATTCATCCGAATGATTGCATCAATCAGGCGTTGGTCGCTTATGAATACGGCATGGTGAAAAAACACGAACAGCCCGGAGAAGTCCTGACCGAATATTTCAGGGTCAACAAAGCAAGGAACAACATCCGGCCCGAACTGTATTTTCCGCCCGAAATCATGCAGGAACTGGAACGATTAAAGCAGTTGTCTTTATATGAAACGACCGACGGATTAATCGCTTTATTTTTCTCCGAAGGTGAAAATGCGGGGAATGAAGCAGGCGAAACGGTATTTCTGCAAGCATTCCAAGACCTGGTTTTGGATTTTTCCACCCGCAATACACCGGATATTTCCGCTTTTCTTTCCTGGTGGGATGAATCGGGAATCGGGAAATCCATTTCCGGGCCCGACGAACAAAATGCCGTGCGCATCCTGACCGTACATAAATCCAAAGGATTGGGATTCAAAGCCGTCATTATGCCGTTCTGTGACTGGGAAATCGACCATAAGGCCTTTTTATCCAATATCTTATGGTTACATACAGACGTGAAACCGTTTTGCGAAATCCCTCTCCTGCCCGTCCGTTATTCCAAAAATTTACAGAACACCATTTTCAAAGACGATTATCTGAGCGAAAAAATGCGTGCTTACATCGATAATCTTAACTTGGCGTATGTGGCTTTTACCCGTGCAAAAGAAGAGTTGATTTTGACAGCGCCCAAACGCAAAAAAAATACCGTCGGCACGATCGCCGATTTGTTGTATTTCTGTGTGACAAATTCATCCGATTATTCGTCATTTACTCCGGAAGGATACGAAATCATTTCTTTGTCTGCCGATTGGAACGAAGATGAATTGAAATACGAATGCGGCAGCCGGCATCAAACGGCTCCGGAAAAACCGGTTTCCGTTTTGCAGGAAAAAATACAACGTTTTTCTTCCGTCGACATCAAAGACCGGTTACGATTGAGATTATACGGAAAAGGATTCTTCAATGAAGAAGAACAACGAAAACACGGCAATCTGATGCATGAAATTTTAAGCGGGGTTTATTCAAAAAAAGATTTACGGAAAGCCGTTCAAAAACAGATTCTTTCCGGTGCGGTCTCCGGAGAAGCAGCCGGAAACATTTTTGAAATATTAAATCGGGCCGTTTCTTTGCCTGAAACCGCCGATTGGTTTTCGGGTAAATACCGTGTTCTCAACGAAACCGCCATATTGCAATCCAAAGGCAAATTCAGGCGTCCCGATCGTGTTATGATGAATGATGATGAAATCATCGTCATTGATTACAAATTCGGGGAAAAAGAACAAAAAACCTACGAAGGACAAGTCCGGAATTACATGAAACTTATCGAAAAAATGGGATATCCGCAACAAATCAAAGGAGTTGTCTGGTACGTGGAAACCGGGGAAATGAAGGAAGTTATACGTGGATAAACGGTACACGGTGGATGATGTGGCATTTCAAGGTATGTTTTGACTGCCGGGTGACTAATATTTGCTATTTATCTTTCAAACAATCTTCCACAAATTGTTGAAATTCATTTTTAAATCTCTCTTTATTAAACCGTTCCGTATTTCTCCGAATATCAGCAGGATTGAATGTTTCTGTTTTTTTCTCAAACTCGGTTACGGCATCAATAATGGCATCGGAAGATTGAGAATAGAAAAATATTCCTGTTTTCCCCGCTATAACAGATTCAAGAACCCCTCCTTTCCCATAAGCAATAACAGGCGTTCCGCAAGCCTGTGCTTCAACCGGAACAATTCCAAAATCTTCCTCAGCGGCAAAAACAAATGCTTTTGCTCTTTGCATATAATCTTTTAATACAGAGAACGGCTGATAACCTGACAGTTCAATGTTGGAAGTTTTTA
>WRGA01000016.1 GCA_009787405.1 Candidatus Azobacteroides sp. | reverse complement strand
GGAGTGAAGGAATGGTGTTTTTCTACCGATATAACGTCCCTGACGGGACAAAAAAACGAATATTTTTTTGAAACATTGACACATTTTTTACATTCCATCGGCAGGGATAGCCGGATATAATATCCGATAATCATTTTTTTAACTATAAGTACATGACAGAATTTAGTTTAAATTATTTTAACCGCAAAGATGCAAAGGCATCAAGTCGCAAAGAATTTAAATTTTGCGTCTTGGCGACTTGGCGTTTAAAATAGAAATTGTTTTTTGCGACATATTTAAAATCAAAAAAAGATGAAAAAGAAACAAATCAATTTATGCCTCGGCATAATCACCTTAATCCTTTTTCTGTTCCCGGTAACAAGTATTGTCAAGGCACAATCGCCTTACATCAACAAGGTGTATGAATATCGTCCGGCACCGGGGCAGTTTGTCAACGAACTACCTAAATACGAAGCGGGCAACACCCGGGAAGACATGAATCGCAAAGCCGAAGAAAGCATCAGCGGCGAAAACAAAATTCTTATTTCATTGGGAGCTTATGGCGGTTATGTTGTTTTCGGCTTCGACCACCCGATTGTAAACGTACCGGGCGAATCTGATTTTAAGATATGGGGAAATGCCTTTTTTGCGGCATCCAATCCTAATTCGGGAACTTCGCGTGACGGAGGAAGTTGTGAGCCCGGAATCGTAATGGTTTCGTATGATGCGAACGGAAACGGATTTCCCGACGATGAATGGTATGAGTTGGCCGGAAGCGAATATGACCACTCCGAAACCATCAAAAATTACCGGCTTACTTATTATAAACCCGACGAAAATAAGGTGAAAGTTCCTATGCCGGGTTATCCGTATCTGAACGATATTACTTACATCAAATGGGAAAGCAATCAGGGAGATGAGGGCTATGTATATCGCAATGTTTATCACAGACAGCCCTACTATCCGCAATGGATAAACGATGAAACGCTTACCTTCGAGGGAACGAAACTTGCCGACAATTATGTGGATGAAAGCGGAACAGGTTCATACTATGTACAATATGCTTATCCGTGGGGATATGCCGATAATTATCCTAACAATGACGACCGTTCCAACTTCAATATCGACCGGGCGGTGGATGCCGACGGAAATCCGGTACATCTTCCCGGCATTCATTTCGTAAAAGTATATACAGCCGTAAATCAATATTGCGGTTGGTTGGGCGAAACGTCCACCGAAATCATGGGAGCCGAAGATTTACATCCCGATGCGGCACTATCGGCAATCGACAATATTTATCCGGATGAAAATGCGATCCGTTTGTTGAATAATCCTGTAAAAGAAATACTGAAAATAGAGGTGTCGAAACAACAAACCATTGCCGTTTACAACTCTTCGGGACAAAAGATATTAACAACACAAGTCATGGAAGGTATCAATCAAATGGATTGCAGCAACCTCCCGGCAGGCTTTTATATCGTCGTTTCAAACAGCGGAACAATCAAATTTATCAAACAATAATTTTCAATAACTCCTAACTCTAAAACGCCATAAAAGGAATGGCGCGGTACAAGTCCGCATTTTCATTACAAAATGAGAAAGACAAATTTCTTAGTCCTGTTATGCCTGTTTATGGCAAGTCATGTATTTGCGCAACAGTCCCGGTCGTTTGCCGAATATTGGTTCGGCGTAAAACCACAAAACAGTGTGCAAAAAAGCACAAAGTCATCAGCCAAAAAAGCTCCCGTAAAAGCAGGGTTACGCTCTTCAACCGGCAATCCAAGCGGTATTTTTACATTGGATTTAAGCCAGCCGACCAATCCCGCAACATTCGATGTAGATGCAAATGGCGTTTGGACAGGCACTTACAGCAACGACTATCCGTACATTGAATTTAACAACAGCACTTTTATGCTTTCGCATGTGATTGACGGTGATGGCTTTGGCGATGGAAGCGGTGGTTCTTGGGACGGATTTACTTACAGTAAAAACGGCGACAATACCGATTATTACGGCGGCGGTAGCAGTCAAAGCTGGACAACACACCAATGGGGCAATATGGCCGGCGGAGGAATTAAAACCGATGCCGACGGCAATGTGTTGAAAGACGAAAACGGTGTAGTGACTGCCGACCCCGATACGCCTTATCTGGTTGCTTATTGGGGATATTATAAAAAAGAGGGTCCGTATGCGGATATGTTTCCTGATGCACAGCAAACCCTGCAAATTATTTTGAACAAGGTATACAATGCCAAAGGAGTTTACATCAATAACAGCCCGTGGCCCTATTACGGAAACATTAGTGGAGACGGATTTGCCCGACCGCTCGACCAAGACGGCGATTATTTCAAACTGATTATTTACGGATTAGACGAAAATTACGAAGACAACGGCAAACAGGTTGAATATTATTTGGCCCAAAACATAGGAGGAACGCTTATTCAAAGTCCCAACTGGGAATGGGTGGATTTATCCGCTTTGGGCGAAATCGGCGGAATGTATTTCAGAATGGAGTCTTCCGCTGGCGACCCGATGTATGGAATGAACACTGCGGGATATTTCTGTATGGATAAATTGCAAGTGGAAGATCCTCTCCTCCGTGAGGTAACTATTACCATGAATACTGTCAGCACAACGATGGGGTTGAAAAACAAAGAAACCGGTGAACCGGTAAACACAGGTACGCCGACGAGCAACAAATACACTTTCAAAGCCTATCCCGGCGATTATGTATTATCCGCATACGGGACAGATGGAACAACGCTGAACGGAACAATTGAATTAACCGTTACGGATGACGCAACGCAACAATTCCAATTTTATACGATAACAGCTTATGCAACTAATTCAAATTGGACATTAGGCACGGATTATACGATTAATGCTACGGCAGCAAGCAAAGACGCCGTACCGCGCACGATTACGCTTGGCTCTTCTGTTACGGCAGGCAGGGCGACTTTCCTTGCCTGTTCGGGCGATTCTTACTATGCACAACTCATTCCGAATGCAAGCCGTCAAGGGGAAGGCTATCTGGCTACTAACGTAAGCGGTACAATTACAGCAAATGTTACTGCATCAAAGGCCGTTCCGATGGGCTACACTTACACCGTTACCGCTCCCGCAGAAGCAACGGTATATGTCGGCTTCCCCGACTATTCGGGTTATTACTTCCGGCCTTTTACCGAAATAACAGCCGTCGATGTAACTTCGGAAGGCGAAAATAAAGTGTATACTTATACCATTGCAGGCGGTCAAGCATGTATTTACCGGATCTCCCAACCGGATAAAGTAACTTATGCAAGTGTATTTACCAAAGCTTCATCCAATGACGGGATAACCATTACTCCCGAAATGCTTGACGGTAATCCGAAAACGATTGACCATGATGTAAGCCATAACAGCGGTTATAATGTGTCGGATATTTATCTGAATATTAATGAAAAAGGATATTTGAAACTTGCTTCGGGCGATACTTATCAGATCGTAAATATCCGTGCATGGCAAACAAATAATTCTGTTACCGCAAACTTATTCATAGAACCGGATTTCCATTATACCGTCATAAATGAAAACGGAACGATTGATAACAGTGTTGTTACCGTAAATAACAAAGGACTGCTGACTGCGGTAGGAAATGGAACCGCGATTGTGCTTGTAACCTACGATGCCGTCAATGTGGCTTCTGCTCTTGGCGGGCCTTTCTTCAGCGCTGTTTGGCCCGAGAATACCGGCGTATTTGTTGTATCGGTTGGAGCAACGGAATCAGGCATTACTCCGAATATGACGATCAATGAAACGCTGGCAAATGCAAACAAAAATGCCGGAATAAATGTAGATGCCGAATTGGATGTGTTTTATTATTTGGAAGACAAAGGAGGGTTTGATTATACATTCACTCCGACCGGCGTTACTTCCGTGAGTTTGGCTCAACCTGTTGTAGGTACTAATATGACTACTTATAACGGATTTAGTACCGACGGAGTCATGAACAATGGCGATGGCAGTTATACCGTGCATCTGACGCAGGGCCGCAATATCGTGAAGTTGACTTCGGCCGCCGGAACCGCTTATCAGATATTAACGGCCAAACCGGTTACTTATACGGTTACGAATGCTTCCCGCGAAGGAGAAAAAATTCAACCGGGAGATAAGGTTTCCATTCGTTTCAATACCCTTTACCATCCCAACACTAAACTCGCAGGAGTTTACAATATGCAAGCCTTTCTCCAATATACCGCCGAAGGAAGCGTCGTAAGAGGAACAGGCAATCAATACACATTTGCCGGCACGGCTAATGCACAAACCGTTTCGGCGACCATTCCCGCAGATTGGGATATTGAAAATGATTTTACCTTTACAGGCGGAGTACTCAGGTCATACGGTTTTGGCGACCCGTTCGGCAATCATCGTCTTATTACGCTTGAAAACGGAAGGAATGCGAACTTTACGGCCGTATTGTGTGAAGGATATTTCGGCGCGTTGCCCGATATTTCGATTAAATTGACGAATGCTACCGATATAACAACGATTTCAACCGAAAGTGAATTTAATATTTATCCGAATCCGTTTGTTGATCATATCAACATAAAAACCGGTACAGACAGTCATTTAACCATTTACAATATTTCGGGACAATGTGTATTGAATACGATGGTTCAGGCCGGCGAAACCCGTATCGAAACGTCAGCCTTCCCGAAAGGAAGTTACGTGGTGAAGTGCGGAGAAAAAACAATGAAGATCGTGAAATAGCGGCTTGAATGTCTATTATTTTGTATAACCCTTGTAACGAACCTGAACAGCGGTAGTCGTTACAAGGGTTTTTTATTTGGAAGATAAAATCCTGACCCTGTCAAATGCTCTCCGGAGCCTTTTTTCGCCGTGGCAGAAGACATGTAATTTACAAACGGACAATTTACGATTTACAAATTTATGACCTCACCGTTTAATAAGATTGTAAGCCTCGCCGCAGCGGGCACGTTGTCCGTTCCTCCTGACTTTGACAATGCGTCACCCTAAAAAAGTCCGTATGGACTTTAACATTGATAACCCCATGCAAACGTAGTGCAGCTTGGGGTTGTTAATGTA
>WRGA01000015.1 GCA_009787405.1 Candidatus Azobacteroides sp. | reverse complement strand
CAATATTTTTTAGCATGTAACTTTCAAAAAAACGAATATTACATTTTTATACCCCACCTGTGAGGATAAGTAGGCATAACATCCGATAATCATAAAATTTATTCTCTAATAAAACAGGCATTTCCAAAAGAGTATCATTTGCTTTTTTCAATCTGGATTTTACAATTTATTTCTTTTCTTTATCAGCTAAACTCATAAAATCATCATTTATTCGATATCTATTCCTTCTTGCATTACATTTTTATAGAAAGGGAAAATTTTACCTTGTTCCCATTGTTTCTTGGTATATAATATCGGATTGATTGCCACTCCATAATTCCACCCCATTTCAGTAAAAGGATAAACATAAATATCCTCGTCTTCAAAGTCTTTTTTTTCCTTGTTCAGCAACACAAGCAAATCCCAATCGGAATCTTCATGAGCATCGCCACGAGCCTGAGAACCGAAAAGAATCAGTCGTTCACCGGGTAAAATCTGCCGTTTCAATGCTTGTATCTCTTCAAAAATTTGCTTGTTCATGATTATAATCAACTTGTCTGATAATTCATTACAAAGATGAAAAAATATTCAATACGGCAAATGAAAAACTGTACAACCTTAACCCTGCATAAGGTTAAGCTCCCCGTCACATCGGGGATACAAGCCCCCTAACCCCGAAAGGGAGATATTGGAGGGGTTTTTACGGCAAATGAAAGCCTTCAGCCTGCAGCAACGGACATGTTGTCCGTCTGCTTATTTATTCAAAAGGACTTGCAGTCCGATTTTTATAAAAAGACCTTGTTTAAAAAAACAATAAACAAAGAATGATTTTTATTTTATTGAAATATTTTCTGCCTATCGGGCAACATGTCCGCCACGGCGATAACATTATCGTCTATTCCAAATGTCCCGTAGGGACAAAATATTGGTAGAAAAAAATCCGGCATCCCATCTCCTTGTCCCGTCAGGGACAATATATTATTCCGGATTCTTTAAAATATATCTCTTGTCAAATTCAATATCAAATCATTTTAATATTTCTATCCATATTGCGTCCCTACGGGGCTTCGGATGGCGAAGACGATCTTTTCTTTCTACCGATATCTTGTCCTTGACGGGACTGTTTCATTTAGCAATATATTGACAAAAATATGCACCTTTTTTATCTCTTTTTCCATATTCTACAATATTTTAAAATGTGCGAAACATCAGCATAATAAAATCCTTAATTTCAATCAATTAACAAAGGAATAAGGGAGGGTTGCGTGTGTTATCCCGGGCTACTAAGGGAACTATAAAAATAAGGGTTGTCTATATTTATTTAACAACGCCCGCAACAACGGACATGTTGTCCGTCTGCCTGTTTATTCAAAAGGACTTGCAATCCGGCTTTTACAAAAAGCCTTTTTTTAAAAAACGATAAACAAAGGATGATTTTTTTAATTGAAACATTTTTTTCTATCGGACAATTTGAATAGAATAGTGACGGACAACATGTCCGCCACGACGACCGGTTGTCAAATATTCACGTTTCCGTGTATCCGCCGTATTCTGCGCACTGTTGTTCTATTTCCAGCGGAATGTGCTTATGATATGAGCAATATCATCAGATATATAGTTGATGACGGGTTTTAACGAATCTTGGTTTGGGGTGCAACCGTCAAAATACAATGCTCCCCTGAAAAAATGTTTTGTACTGTCTGTTACCGTAAATTGAACGGGCGAGGCGGTATTGCCGGACAAAGTATACAAAATACCGTAAATTCGTTTTTGTGGGTAAGCAAAAGGATTTTCTTCGATGGCATCCGCTTTTACCGTGTGCCGATAAACAAAACGGTAACTGTCTTCGGCTGCTTCCCTGAAGTTGTGCCGGTTTACCGGAGTATACGTGCAATAAATCCGTGCCTTGTAAAAAGGATAATAGATGTCTAACCAATCGCTTTTTGTGTCTTTATTATTTTTCGAAACCTCTATAGTGTATGAAACAGAAGGAATTTCAAAGGTAAAAGGGTAATCATCCGATGTTACCGGAACATAGTCTTTTTTTTGCAGTTCAATCCGAAAATAACCCTTCGGCTTAGGAGTATATTCCTCATTGTTGCAAGCGCAAAGAAATACGGTTACACCCATAACGACAAACAACCGTTTCATGATATTTCCTGTTTATCCGTGGTGTTGTTGATCATTAATTTCACCTTGATGATCCGTTGTTTGCTTATTTCCAGTATGGTAAAACTGTAATTTTTGTAATTGACGATTTCCTGCACCGACGGAAAATCGCCTCTTAATTCGAGAATCAATCCCGCCAACGTTTCCGGCTCATCACTTAGTGCATCAAAATCCTTGTCGTCGATTCCCGTGATTTTAAAGAAATCGTCCAATAAAATTTTGGCCTGAAAAATGTAAATATTGTCAGATAATTTGATGAACTGTTTTTCTTCTTCATCGTATTCATCGCTGATTTCTCCGACGATTTCTTCCAAAATATCCTCCATGGTCACAATCCCCGACGTCCCGCCGAACTCGTCCACGACAATGGCGAGGTGTATTTTATTTTGTTGAAAGTCTTCCAGCAAATCCCGTATTTTCTTGGTTTCGGGAACGAAAAATGCCGGCCGGATAAGGCTTTGCCAACGAAAATTATCCGGTTTTCCCAAATGGGGCAGCAAATCCTTAATGTACAAAATACCCTTGATAAAATCGTCGGTATCGGCATACACCGGAATGCGGGAATATCCGGTTTCGCGGATAAAATCGATGACATATTTGAAGTTCTTCTTGATGTCGATGTCGGCCACATTTAGTCTTGCCGTCATGATTTCCACCGCCGTTTTGTCGGCAAATTTCACAATTCCCCGCAGCAGTTCTTTTTCGTCGAGTATTTCTTCCTCATTGGTCATTTCAATGGCCTGCGACAATTCGTCGAGTGAAACGTTGTAATTTTTAGGGGGAAATTTTTTCCCGATAAATCCCGAAATCCTGACCAATACATTCGAAAAAGGCGAAAAAATAATGTTTAACGCGGTTGTCGTCACGGATCTTCCACGCACGATATCCAACGGATGTTGAGAGGAATAAATCTTGGGGATCATTTCTCCGAAAAGCAGCAACGGGATGAACAGAAACAATGCTTTCATCAAAATTTCGATGATGAGGGAATAATCCGTCTGAATGAAAAAAGTACAGAAATAATATCCGAAAATGAGGTAACAAATGTTGGTGAAAGATTCCGTAATCAAAAATGTTGCCAACAGATGCTCCGACTTATCGAGCAATTTGATCACTTTTTGATCGGTCAGGTGATCACTTTCTTTCAGCGTATGTAAATCTTCATTGCTCAGCGAAAAGCAGGCCGACTCCGATGCCGATAAATAACCCGAAAACAACAGGAATGAAAGCGCCAAAAGGAAAAAGAGAAAAGTTTCACTCGTAACCGGTGAAAAAACAATATTGCCAAGTAAATACGGGAAATAATCTGTATCCAAAGCTTTGTGTTTATGGTTGATATCAAGCGCGAATGAAGTTAAGAGTTAAGAGTTAATAATGAAGGGATTGATGATCTGACTTTCAATTTTCAATTTAACTCTTATTCCAATTTAACTTTTAGCTCTCATCAAGTACATAACATTATTTAATATCTACTGTTTTAAACGCGAAGACACAACGACATAAAGATTTAAATTCCGCGTCTTTCCGTCTTTGTGACTTGGCGTTTAAAATATAAATTATCTTTTGCGACACTCTTAACTCTTAACTCTTAATTTTTAACTTTTAACGTTAAAACGGTAAATCGTCGGCTCCCGAACCTTCTCCTCCAAACGGATCGGATTCTTGTATGGAAGACGGCGAAGGTTGATTGTTCTGCGGTTGTTGCATCAGATGCGGATTTTCGGCAAAAACTGTTGCCGGATGCGGCGGGAAATTTCCGGATGATTGTCCGTCACCCTTTCGACCCAATAATTCGATGCTGTCGGCATATATCTCGGTGGTATATCTTTTCACTCCGTTTTGATCTTCCCATGAACGGGTACGGATTTTCCCTTCGACATATATTTGCGAACCTTTTTTAACGTAATCTTCGGCAATTTTTGCCAATCCCCTCCATGCCACGATATTATGCCATTCCGTTTTATCCGGAACTTGAACGCCGCTTTGAGTGGTATATCCTCGTTCGGTGGTTGCCAATGAAAAACCGGCAACCGATACATTGTTGTCTAAATGTCTTACATCAGGATCTCGTCCTACATTCCCGATTAAAATTACTTTGTTTACCGACATAGCTTATGGGTTTATTTATTATTTCAAGGTTCAAAGCTATGAAAAAATCAAACGGTATGCAATAGACTTTATTTTTTCCGGAAAATCCCCAAATGCCGAACATGTATTTAAATAGTTGATATTCAATGTATTAATAAAATAAAACAATCGTGAAGTAAAAAAATAGAAACTCCGGGTTCAAAAATCGGAAATTATCATCACGGGAAAATCCGAATCACCTGTAAAAGTTGTGAGATTGGCGTTCATTTTCATTTTTGACGCTTATTTTAAAAGTACCCGGTAGCATGAATAACTCTAACCTCTACCTTTATTTCCCGCCGTGGCGGATATGTTGTCTGAAGGTATTTTTATAGAAGCCGGACTGCAAGTCCTTTTTGAATAAACAAACAGACGGACAACATGTCCGCTGCGGCAGGGGTTTGATCACACCTCCCGCAAAAAACCAAAAATACCGTCTTGTCCGGAACAAGGCGGTATTTTTAATCGGTTTCATCCGAAATCCGTCTACCCGTCTACTTATTATTGTGTCGTTTCACATAATAATAACCCGCCGCACAGAACGACAACAGCAGAAAGACCGCCACATCGGCATTTCCCAACGGGGTGACGATCTTCTGCGGATTGCCCGTTTCGCCCGGAGGCGGGGCATACAGTTTCGTATCGCCGTCCGATGAAATACCTTCTTTTTGAACCCCGGCGTTCTGCTTTTCCGGGGGAAAAATCTCGTTCAACTTCGCGTCCTTTTCCGTGAACAGAT
>WRGA01000014.1 GCA_009787405.1 Candidatus Azobacteroides sp. | reverse complement strand
CAATATTTTTTAGCATGTAACTTTCAAAAAAACGAATATTACATTTTTATACCCTACCTGTGAGGATAAGTAGGCATAACATCCGATAATCATATTAAGAATTAAGCATATCGCAAAAAATAGTTTATATTTTAAACGTTAAGTCATAAAGACGGAAAGGTATGAAGTTTAAAATCTTTGCATTTTCGTGTTTAAAATAGTAGATATTAAATTTTGCCATATACTTAAGAATTATTTTCCGATACAATAATAAGTATATCCTTGTTCTTCCAAGTCGCTTTTGTCATAGATGTTTCGACCGTCGAAAACAACAGGCGTTTTTACGATTTTTTTCAGGGCCTGCCAAGAAGGTAAACGAAATTCCTTCCATTCTGTAATTAGTAAAATGGCGTCGGCATCCACGGAAGCATCATAAATATCGTTTCCGTAAAGGATTTTATCATCCAACCGTCTTTTGGCTTCTTCTTCGGCGATGGGGTCGTATGCTTTTACCATGCAACCGGCTTCCAACAATTTTTCGATCAGAGCTAATGACGGAGCTTCCCGCATGTCGTCGGTTTCGGGTTTGAAAGCCAATCCCCAGACTGCGATGTGTTTTCCTTTCAGATTTCCGTTGAAATGTTTTTGGATTTTATTGAACAATACGGTTTTTTGATCATTGTTGATCTCTTCGACGGCTTTCAGCAGGCGGAGATTGTACCCGTGATTTTGTCCGGTTTTGATCAGCGCTTTAACGTCTTTCGGAAAACAAGAACCTCCGTATCCGCACCCGGGATACAAGAATTTGCTTCCGATACGGGCGTCGGATCCGATCCCTTTCCGTACCATATTGACGTCGGCGCCGACAATTTCGCATAAATTGGCAATATCGTTCATGAAGCTGATGCGGGTGGCCAACATGGCATTGGCGGTATATTTTGTCATTTCGGCGGACGGAATATCCATGAAAATTACCCGGAAATTATTCAACAAAAACGGACGGTAAAGTTTCGACATCAATTCTTTTGCTTCTTCCGAATCTACCCCCACCACCACACGGTCGGGACTCATAAAATCTTTCACGGCGGCTCCTTCTTTCAGAAATTCGGGATTGGAGGCCACATCAAACGGAATAGCTGCATGGCGTTTATCAAGCTCTTCCCGGATGGTTTTTTTGACCAATTCGGCAGTTCCCACAGGAACGGTGCTTTTGGTCACCAACAAAACATATTTGTTCATGCTTCGGCCTACCTTGCGGGCTACATCGAGCACGTACTTTAAATCGGCGCTGCCGTCTTCGTCCGGCGGAGTTCCCACCGCACTGAATACAACATCCACTTCATTCAAATAATTAATCAGCTTGTCATCAAAATGAAGGCGTCCCGCTTTCATGTTTCGAAGTACCATGTCCTCCAGTCCGGGCTCATAAATCGGGATAATCCCTTTTTTCAAGTTCTCGATTTTGGTTTTGTCGATGTCAATGCAAACGACGTCGGTTCCCATTTCTGCAAAACAAGTTCCCGTTACTAACCCCACATACCCTGTTCCGACAATGACTATTTTCATACGAAAATATATTTTATTTTTTACACTAAGGCCGTATGGACCCCGCAATCATTTTCATTCTCTTTGGTGAACGCCGGTTCATGCGGGTTTCCTATGTCCATAATTTTTTTGAACGGCAAAGGTACAAAAATAAATTGAGATGTGAACCGGTGAGAATTCCTGTTTTCACGGTATTCCGGGTGCGGATTAACCTTGGAAATGTATTTTTCAACGTATGCGGAGAATTTTTAAACTTGTGTTTTAAACGGTATTTTTTCACGGGAAAATACCTTGTTTCTTTGGGGAAATTTAGAAAATGCAATGGATATGTATCGATATTTTTATCTGATCTTGCCTTTTATTTGTTTTTGCGGAACCCTTTCGGCATTTACCGGTTTTTCTTTTTCAGATGTTCGAAGCAAGGGAATGGGAGAGGCCGATGTAGCTTCCGTATCATTCGGAAATCCTTCGGGATTGTCGTTTGCCGGAAAAAGAATCATCTCCCTGTCGTATGAGAATCGGTATGAAATCAAAGAATTGTCAACGATCGGAGCAACAATGATGTATCCGAACAAACTGTTGGATGTCGGAGTCCGGTTGTCCCGTTTCGGATATGAATATTACCATGAAACTTCGGTCGGAGCAAGTGTTTCACGTAAATTGGTTTCGGGTTTTGCCTTGGGAATCCGTTTCGATTATTTGAATGTGTATGTCGCCGGTTCCGAAGCAAAAAAATATTTCTATACCGTAGATGCAGGAATTCAATGGCAAATGGATAAAAAGCTCACGGTCGGTTTTATGGTAAATAATCCGGTAGGTGCATCCATGAATACCGGTGAAAAAAGTCCCGTGATTTTCAGGTTCGGGATTCAGTACTTGATCCTGCCGAATGTGGTCGCAGTCGGAGAATTTGACCAAGCATCGGACAAAAATTCAAGATTAAAGACCGGATTGGAGTATTCGCCGGCAGAACATTTATTTTTCAGATTCGGAGTCTCCGGAAAACCTTTTGTTCCGACATTCGGTATCGGATATCTTTTTAAAAGCACACGTTTTGATTTGTCGGTCAAAAATCACTCGACATTGGGATTGAGTACCGCGGTGGAACTGGCGTATTTGTTTTGAATATCTTTCTTCTGCCCGGAAAAGGACATGAGGTAAAAAATTCTGCATAAAAAATATCAAGATGAATCGTATGATAAAGACTAAAATCGTAAAAATTTTACCGTTTGTATTGTCGATGTTCATATCTTGTTTTTGCTTCGGACAGCAAAAATGGGAGGAATATATTCAACAATTGTCGGAAGAATCGCAAGACGAGGCTCAAGTCGAAAATTTGTATGAAGACTTGACTTATTTGTCACAGCACCCCGTGAATCTGAATGCCCTTACGCCCGAAAAGTTGCAGGGGCTTCCGTTTTTATCCGAAACGCAATTGGAAAAACTGAATCAATACCTTGCCCGGTACGGGCCGTTGAAAAGTATTTATGAATTACGTTTAGTCCCCGATCTGGACGCGGAAACGATCGAATTATTGTTGCCGTTTGTATATGTGGGAGAGCCGGAGAAGCGAATCCGCAACATATCGCTTGGAGAGGTGCTGAAGTACGGCAAAAACGAAGGATTTGTACGATTCGACAAATGTTTGAACAAAAAAGCAGGGTATGCGGATATTTCGGAAGAAGAATTGACGAAAAATCCGAATAAACGGTATGTCGGAGAACCGTTTTATGCTTTGTTTCGTTACAATTTCCGGTATCGGGATAAAATTTCGTTCGGGATTACAGCCGAAAAAGATGCGGGAGAACCTTTTTGGACGGATCGGCATAAGGGATTTGATTATTATTCAATTCATTTTTTATTGAAAGATTTCGGTCGATTGAAAACATTCGTTTTGGGTGATTATCGTGTGAATTTCGGTCAAGGATTGATTTTGAATACTGATTTTTCAATGGGAAAGAGTTCTCAAGTGATAAACATCGAGAAACGAAATTCGACGATAAAACGACATTTTTCAGCGAATGAAACCGATTACTTTCGCGGTGCGGCCGCAAGCATGCGATTCGGAAAGGCGACTGCGTCGTTGTTTTATTCCCGTAAAAAAATAGATGCAACCGTAGATACCTGTACGCAAAGTATTTTGTCGATTAAAAAAGACGGCTTGCACCGTACACAAAGTGAAATGGAAAAGAAAGGAGCCGGAATGTTGCAGGTATTCGGTACAAGTTTGAATGTATCGTTCGGGCATTTTACGGGAGGAGTGAATTTTTTACGATATGATTTCGATAAAACGGTAAATCCCGACGAGAAACCATACAACCGGTTTTATTTTCGGGGGAAAAATAATATGGATGCAAGCATCGATTATCGGTACAAGATTCCGGGATTCACGATTTTCGGCGAAACGGCGATATGCCGGAATGATGCGCCGGCAACGATAAACGGTATTATTTTAGAACCGGCTTCTTATTGCCGGTTTTCTGTGCTTTACCGGTATTATGACAAACAATACCATGCTTTTTTTGCCCGTGCATTCTCGGAAGGAAGCGGGACACAAAACGAATCGGGCGTGTACATGGGATGGGATTTCATTCCGGTTGCCAAATGGAAACTGGCTGCTTATGCCGACTTTTTCCGGTTTCCTTGGCTTCGGTACGGAGTTGATACGCCTTCTGAAGGATTTGACGGTTTGGTTCAATTGGATTATACCTTAAATCGAAAAGCCGGGATGTTTTTGCGGTATCGGTATAGAAACAAAGAAGAAAATGTATCTTCCCGGTATCTTGACAATACGTTTCATACCCATCCTGTTGAAGATGTTTTCACCCATCGTTGGCGGTACCGGGTTACCTATTCGGCCATATTTTCCTTGAACGGAAAAACAACTGTCGATTATAATTTGTATCATCCTGCCGGTGCGGAAACCGGAAGTAAGGGGTTTCTGGTTTCTCAGGAAATAGAATGGGCTCCGAAAAAAATCCCGGTTTCCGTCGATTTGATGGTTGCCCGATTTCGAACGGATGATTATGACAGCCGGGTATATGCTTATGAAAAAAATGTTTTGTATGCTTTTTATGTTCCGTTTTTTTATGGCAACGGTTTCCAGACGGTTTTTAATTTGCGTTATGCACCGGAAAAAAACATAGTGGTTTATTTTCGTTTCGCACAGACGAGATATTTTGACCGGGATATTATCGGGAGCGGATTGGAAACTATAGACGGCAATACGAAAAATGATATTTCGTGTTTGGTGAAATGGCGTTTTTGATGCTTCATGCAATTTAATTGTATGAAGCGAGTTGCTGTTAATTGCTTATATCGGAATCACCATAGAAAAACTACTGTCGCGTCAAGGATGAGTAGAGGCTAAAATGTGTCTGCATCATATTTTTTGAACGCAAAGGCACAAAGTCACGAAGAAGGATAAAACTTAGCGTCTTGGAAACTTAGCGCCTTAGCGTTAAAAATATTTAAAT
>WRGA01000013.1 GCA_009787405.1 Candidatus Azobacteroides sp. | reverse complement strand
TCTCCCTGCAGGGAGATGCAAAAAATGTGTCAATGTTTCAAAATATTCGTCTTTTTTTGTCCCGCCGGGGACATTATATCGGTAGAAAACACCACATTCCTTCACCCCCTCTCCCGCCAGGGACAAAATGTTTTCTTCTTCACATTACGTCCCTGACGGGACTTTGGTCACCAGAGGGATTCTCCTTTCTACCGATATGTTGTCCCCGGCGGGACAAAAAAATGAATATTACATTTTTACATCCCACTTGGGGGGATAGATAGGTGCAACATCCGATAATCATTAAAATAATTTATATTTTAAACACCAAGTCGCCAAGACGGAAACGCAAAGTTTAAATTCTTTGTAACTTTGTGTCTTTGCATCTTCGCGTTTAAAGTAGTGGATATTAAATTTTGCCGCATACTTAAACTATTTAAGACCATGTATTTATAACAATAAAATCAATCATTTTACCATGCCGAAAAACTCTTAACTCTTAATTCTTAACTCTTAATTCTTAACTCTTAATTCTTAACTCCTAACTTTAGAACGGGTATCCGATGGCAAAGTGGATGGCGAAATCCCGGCTGAGATCGGGGTTGAAAACAACCCAGCGGCTTGTATCGATCATAGAGGGATCGTAAGCCTTCATCCCGGTATCCAGACGAATTAAAAAGTACTTGAAGTCGAGGCGCAGTCCCAGTCCGTAAGAAGCGGCGATTTGCTTGTAAAATTCATTGAATTTGAATACTCCTCCCGGTTGAGAATCATAATCTTTGATGGTCCAGATATTTCCGGCATCGATATAGGCGGCCAGTTGAAATACCCAGAAAATATGGCTTCTCCATTCGACATTCATGTCTAACCGGATATCACCGGCCTGATACGCATAATCCGACGATTGTCCGGTATATTTGTAAGTTCCCGGCCCCAACGTTCTGACCGACCATCCGCGTACACTGTTTGCCCCTCCGGAGTAAAATCTTTTTTCAAAAGGCAGAATATAAGAATTTGAATAAGGATAAGCCGCTCCGACCCCGATGTGGTAAGCAAACGAGTTGTTTTCGTCCAGAAAATGACTTCGTGAATAATCGATGTTTCCTTTAACATATTGAGAAATCGGAGCGCCGAAAATATCATATTGTCCGGTATCGCTTTTTTTGACATGAAACAATCCGGAAAGTCCGGACAGCGTGTTTCCCGAAGACTCCACCGTCGTGCGAATGGAATAAAGCGATCTTTTACTGCCGGCAAAACCCTGATTCGTCGTGTAGTAAGAATAAGCTATACCGGCAATGACGTGGTCTTCGAAACTGTTCATCAATGCCGGGTATTTATTTAAATCATCGATGAACGGATCAGATAAATAAGGAATGTGTACGTAGTCGAAAAACAGCGGATCGATCGTATGCCGGTATTTTCCCTTTCCTACCGCCCATTTATACCGCCAGCTTCCCGAAAATACAATCCGTTCGTATTCGGGACGAGCTTGCCGGGCGAATGACAGGGAATATTCGGTCGATGCCCTCAACCGTTTTTTAAAATCCTTGTTCAGAAAAGGAAATTGGAATTTCGGAAATAAAATGGAAGTTTCGGCGCCGATTTCGGTATAATTGTTTTTCCATAAATCTTCGACGTTTCCGGTCAATGCCTCGTAAGAGCCTCTGACTTTGAAATTAAAGACCTCGGAACCGTGAAAAATATTCCGGTGCTGATAGTTGACGTTGCCGGCAACCCCCAGGTCACCCGCCGAGTTTGTTCCTTCGAGAGAGGCTGAAATGGATTGCGGTTTCCCCGAAATGATCGAAATGTAACAATTCAGTTTGGCGGAATCGACCTCTTCGAAACGAATGTTGGCATACCTCAATGCCTGCAACGAACTTAATGCATTATAGGTTGACGTCACGTCATTTTCGTTGTACCGGGAATCGGGGTGGATAAAACAATTGCCGGCCAAAAATCCGGGACGAAACGGGCGATTTTTTCCCTGTAAGATATGAAACCTTTCGTACATCACTGTATCCACGGGAATCACGTCGGTTCTTCTTGATCTGCCGCGACGTGATTGATTGACATTGTCGATCAGGAAATAAACATCTTTGACAAAGTAAACATCCTGTCGGATAGTTGCGGCTTTCAGGCTGTCGGTGATTTCGGTTCCGAAAGGAATATCGCGGACATCCACCGTCAAATCAATTTGCCGGGATACTTGCGAACTGTCGGCAAAATAATGGATGTTATCTTTTGAAAAAGCGTAATATCCTTGCTCTTTCAGCAAGTTGACGATTCGGGCCCGTTCATAGTTCAATTCGTCTCCGTTGAAAAGCATGCCTTTTTTGATCAGGCTGCCGGCAGAATCTTTTTTGATGAATCGGGCAATATCGGGATTCTGAATCTGATATGAAACATTTCCCACCCGGTAAGGCGTGTTAGGCGTAATGGTGTAGATGACGGTCGCCTTTTTTTTCTTGAATTCGGTTTCGGAAGAGACCGTCGCATCCATATATCCCATATTGTAAAACACCCGTTGAAGTTCCGAGACCGTATTGTCGGTCATATCTTTATCGTAAATAACGGGAGGACTGCCGACTTTTTTTAACAAACGGGTCATCCATTTGGAGGAATCTTTTCCGGCCATGTTGTAAATTCCCAACCGCATGTTCCAGATTCCGAAAACCCGGTAATTGGGTTGTTGTTTAAAATATTCGAGAAGCACCTCTTTTTCCACAATTTTCGGTTTGGATTTTATTTCCACATGGTTCAGCAAATATTCTCCGTCAGGAACAAATTTGGTGGTATTGCAAGAAGTCAGAACTCCTGCAGCGGCGATAAAAAAAAGTATGTATTTTGAGAATGGCAATCTTTTTAAATTAAGAATTAAAATTTTTATCTTAGCACACCTAAAAAGAAGTGCAAAGATATGAAGATTTATGATTTTGATAAAGTGATTGACCGGTCGGGAACCGACTGTTTAAAAAAAGATTTGCTGAAAGAACGCTTCGGAAGAGAAGATCTCATTCCGTTGTGGGTTGCCGATATGGATTTCGCGACGCCCGATTTTATCCTGAATGCGATCAGGAAGCGTTGCGAACATGAATTGCTCGGGTATACATTTGCCGGCGAAGAATACTATGAGGCGATCCGGCACTGGCTGAAAGACAAACATCATTGGCCGGTCGACAAAACGGCTTTGGGTTTTCTGCCGGGAATCGTGCCCGGATTGGCGATGTGCGTAAATTGTTTTACCGTGCCGGGGGATAAAATCATTATTCAACCTCCGATATATCCACCGTTTATTTCCATACCCAAACACAATGACCGGGTTCCGGTGAATAACCCGTTGGTTTTGGAAAACGGGCAATTCAGGATGGATTTTGAACAATTGGAATCTGTTTGTGACGAAAAGACCCGTATGCTGTTGTTGTGTAATCCGCACAATCCGGGCGGAAAAGTCTGGTCGAAAGAAGATTTAATCCGGTTGGCGGATATTTGCCATAAACGAAATATTTTGGTGGTTTCCGATGAAATTCATGCCGACTTGACGTTTCCCGGAAAAACGCATATCCCTTTTGCATCGGTTTCGGAAAAAGCCGCGATGAACAGCATCACCCTGATGGCTCCGAGCAAAACGTTTAACGTTCCGGGTGTCGGAGCATCTTTTTATGTGGCGGTAAATGCCGATATAAAAGAAAAATTCAGCTGTTTTTTGGCAAAGAACGAACTGGCAAACGGACATATTTTTGCGTTTACCGTGACCCGTGCCGCCTACGAAAACGGAAAAGATTGGCTGAAACAAGCGACGGATTATATTTGGAAAAATGTTTGCTTTGTCGATGACTATCTGAAAAACAATATTCCGTCAATCAAGGCGATTATTCCCGAAGCTTCGTATCTGGTTTGGCTGGATTGTCGTGAATGGAACAAAACACAAAAAGAATTGGTGTCCTTTTTTATCGATAAAGCGCGGTTAGCTTTGAATGACGGCACAACCTTCGGTGAAGGAGGCGAAGGGTTTATGCGGTTGAACGTCGGCACGCCGCGTTCGATTTTGGAAAAAGCTTTGAAACAACTGAAAGAAGCAGTGTAAGTTGAAAAAACAGAACAAAAAAAGTCAAATTATTAACGCTAAGAATTAAAAGTTAAGAGTTGTGTGGTGAAATGTGATGATCAGGCAAACACATGAAATCCGCAAGATGTAGAGACGTGGCATGCCGCGTCTCTACGGTGATGAACGATACACAGTGCATGGTAATTACCGCCCTGCAAATATTCCCTTAAAAAAATCTGTGGAATCCGTGAATTGAAAATCGACGGAGTCAAATCTGTGCGAACCTCAATATCGGATTATTCAATTATTTTCGGGACAGGACACCACTCATTTTCCCCATTTTTTAAAATTAACTAAAAATACCTGTACATTTAATAACAGATTGTATAAAAAACGGCAACTTAAAATCGTTTTTCCGCATATTTCTTCATTACTCCGCTATACCTTTATACTTCGGCAACCGCTATTACCACGTAGTTTTGCGACCTCTCCGGGAGTCGCGTAAAACCGTAAAAACGTTTTCTTTCACACAAATAAGCGGCTCTCAGATTATTTAACATAAATTTATTTTTTTTTTTTTTTGTTACATTTTATTAACTTACCTTCGTGCCCGGATATCAACGCTCTGATTTTGAAGAGAAAAGGTATTCACACTCACATTTGATTCATTCATTTTGATGCCCTGCACCGGACATTTGATTTTGCAGCTTTTTGTCGCGACGACAAAGAAATACAAAACCGGTGCGGCAGGCATCAAAGCTCCCGGCCCCCGAACCAAACGGGAATAAAAGCGGGCCGGTGAATATGAATGTAAATTACCGAAAGCAAAAGTTTCCGGAGTATAAACCACCCCTCTTAAAGCATCCGAATA
>WRGA01000012.1 GCA_009787405.1 Candidatus Azobacteroides sp. | reverse complement strand
CTGCTGGTTCGGAGTATTAAAATAACGCGGATATAATCGTTCTTCCGTATTCAAATAATTGAATGCGGTGGATGTATATATCGGCGTATTTATACTTCCGTATTGATTTTCTTGTTCTCCGCCATGAACGCAAACGGTATCTTTATAATTGTGTTTCATATGTACATAATTTGTTTTAATGATTATCGGATGTTGTACCGACCTATCCTGCAGGTGGGGTATAAAAATGTACTATTCGTTTTTTTTGTCCCGCCGGGGACAACATATCGGTAGAAAGGAGAATTCCTCCATTAGCCGAAGTCCCGCCGGAGACGTAATGTGGAGAAGAAAATATTTTGTCCCTGACGGGACAGGGAGGAAGAGATGGTATTTTTCTACCAATATGGCGTCCCTGACGGGACATAAAAGAACGACTATTTTTTTGAAACATTGATACATTTTTTACATTCCACCTGCGGAGATAGCCGGGTATAACATCCGATAATCATTTTTTTAAAGGTCATATAAAACCCGCAACACATGTTCATGCTCTTGTATGGGATTTTTACACGGGGGGTTCATCTTCAAGTCCGACATCAACTTTTATTGCGCTGCCATTACTTTTACACAAAACTATTTCGTCTTTATTTTTTCCTTACATAAATAAGAACTTACATAAAATCGTCCCAAAAACAACTGTCCGGATTCGGAGACACAGCCGATTTTATACTTTTTTAAGCACTAATGCCGTTCTTGACGGAACATATAATTTCAGCCATTCTTTGCCTTCTTTGACAAATAAAGGATCGGGAACGGTAAAATGAATCAATGAATCGTCAATCAGATTAAATCCTCCGAATCGGTCGGAATCAGTGTTCAAGATGATTTTGTAACGGCCTTTTTCCACTAAGAATCCGTAATCGGTAAACGATTTATTCGGATGAAAATTAAACACGAATACCAGATCTGCACGTCGATAAGCCAATATCTGATCTCCGTCATTGTCCCAAATCTTATAAACCGGCGTTTTTTGAAAATCTTTTATGCTTTTGATCACCGAAAGCATTGCTTTGTCGAAATCGCCCAGATAATGGTATTTCAGGTTTTTGTTATCCGGCAAACTCCATTGGCGACGGGCATATTGGTATGACCAACCGTTGCCTTCCCGCGGAAAATCGATCCATTCGGGATGACCAAATTCATTGCCCATGAAATTAAGGTATCCCCCGTTGATGGTGGTTGCCGTAATCAACCGGATCATCTTGTGCAACGCCATGGCCCGGTCAATCGAATAAGTTGTATCCGATTTCATCATGTGCCAGTACAAATCGGCATCCGCCAACCAAAAGATAATGGTCTTGTCGCCCACCAATGCCTGATCGTGACTTTCGGCATAACTGATGGTTTTCTCGTCCGCCCGGCGATTGGTTAATTCCCACCAGATGCCGGAAGGATTCCAATCCTCATCTCTCTTTTCTTTCAATAATTTGATCCAATAATCGGGGATTCCCATGGCCATCCGATAGTCGAACCCGATGCCGCCGTCTTCGAATTTCGCGGCCAAGCCCGGTATTCCGCTGACCTCTTCGGCAATAGTCAACGCATTCGGATTTACTTCATGAATCAATTTATTGGCCAGCGTCAGATAACATATCGCACTATCGTCTTGATGCCCGTTATAATAATCATCGTAACTGCCGAAATTTTCACCCAGTCCGTGACTGTAATATAACATGGAGGTCACACCGTCGAAACGAAATCCGTCGAAATGATATTCATCCAGCCAGAATTTACAATTGGACAACAAGAAATGCATCACTTCGTTTTTCCCGTAATTGAAACAAAGGGAATCCCACGCCGAATGTTCCCGTTTGCTGTCTCCGTAAAAATACAGATCATACGAACCGTCAAAACGGCCCAGCCCTTCCACTTCGTTTTTCACCGCATGCGAATGCACAATATCCATGATTACGGCAATTCCCATACCGTGGGCCTCATCGATCAGTTGTTTCAATTCTTCAGGTGTGCCGAATCGTGACGATGCCGCAAAAAAACCCGAAACATGATACCCGAATGATCCGTAATACGGATGTTCCTGAATGGCCATGATCTGAATGGCAGTGTACCCGTCTTCCCGGATGCGCGGTAAAATTTTTTCCCGAAACTCGTTGTATGTCCCGACTTTTCCTTCCTCCTGCGCCATCCCGATGTGACATTCATAAATCAACAGTGGAGAGGTATCTGGTTTAAACGATTGATATTTAAACGAATACACCTTTCCCGGATTCCATACCTGAGCGCTGAAAATCTTGGTCGAATCGTCTTGCACCACTCGCCTCACCCATGCAGGAATCCGCTCGCCTTGTCCGCCGTTCCACTGCATGATTAATTTGTACAATTGTCCGTGCGACATGGCATTTTCGGGCAAAACAATTTCCCATATACCATGTTCTTTCCGGGTCAATTTGTACTCTTCTTTTTGTTGCCAGCCGGTAAAATCGCCCGTCAAATAAATACCGGTCGCATTCGGCGCCCACTCTCTGAAAACCCAACCTCCTCCGGGTGTTTTGTGCAACCCGAAATACAAATAGCCGGTCGCAAAATCAGACAACGTCACCTTCCCGTTTTGAGTCAATTCCGATTCTTTGTCGATCGCATATTGATGGCGACCTTCTATTGCTTTTTCATAAGGTTGAAGCCACGGGTCGTTTTTGATCAGATTCAGTGTTTCCATTTTCTTAAACTTTAACTTTTATAATCACTTTTTTAATCATACCATCGGCAATTGCGGGGGCATGACCGTCTTCAGGAAAAAAAATCGCAAATTCGAAGGGTTTTACATGAATGTAAGTCGACGGTTCGTCCGTAAAAAAAGTAATGTCTTTTTCGGCATTGTAAGGCTCCGCCGGATTCTTACAATCTTTCCCGGCCAGCCAACCCATGGTCTCCGTTCCTATAACCGGCATTTGAATGTCAATGTACCGGTTATGCGTTTCAAGCTTTGCCTCCTCTTTGGTTTTGCCTTGTGTTTCAACAACCGAAACGAACAAATTATCACCGTCCGGCGCAATCTTGCCGGGTTTCGCTTTCGAGAAATCCGTCGATTTCAAAAAATCAAACGCTTTTTTAAACAACGGATGCAACTTTTCCACCGCACCCGAATTAGATAATGCATCAACAATCATGATTTATTTCCGGTTATTGGTTATTAAATTTTTATCTTTCCGAAAGACATTCGTCAACCGTGAAATTCATGAAACGATTAAAAGGATAAAGAATTTTAAATCGTTTGACAATTTCTTTCTCGCAACCGGGAGTCTTCCAGAAATCATTTTCAACCGGCGATGCCGGAGCATAATGCCTGCATTTGAGCAAATCGGCATGTTCAAAATCTTTCGGAAATCCGCGGGGAACCGTTTTCAATGATTCGGAAAAAAATTCGGTAAAATATTTTTTAAATTCTTTTTGATTGACAATGCCCAAATATTCGTCGATATTGTGATACACCGCTTCACGCAAGGCCTTCAACACATGGGGTTGCGGAGAATAAATTCCGCCGGAGACAAAACTTTCCACCGGACTGATATGGACATAATATCCCGCCCGTTCACTTTTCCGCCCTCCCCCGGAAGCGATATAAGCGCCCATGTGATCTTTATACGGGGTTTTATCGGGCGAAAAACGGGTATCCCGGTAAATTCTGAATACACAGTCTTTGCTCTCCACACCTTTTATATTTTCGTCGAACAGCGATATTTGGTTGATCAGGTAATTCACCAGTTCCTCGTGTTCGGCTTTTGCTTTTTCAAATTCGCTTCTATGGTTGTTAAACCACTCCCGATTGTTGTTGACCACCAATTTTTTCAAGAAATCGTAGATAATACCGATGTTCATATCAAGTTGAGAGTTAAGAATTAAGAGTTAAATTGTAAATCGTAATTTGTGAAACGGGAAATTATATCAGGCAAACCTACAAAAAAATGTATTGAAAGCCAAACAAAGGGAGATAAAAAACACGCACGGATACAAAGAATGCAAGCGTGCGTGTTTTTTGATGTTTATTTTACAGCTTGAACAATATCCCTAATTTCCAAAAAGCCGGATTGAAATTGATTTGTTTACTGCTGTTGCTCCAATCAGAATCGACAATGCTAATTCCCAATCCGCCCATTTGAATGTTCAGTCCGAAATGATTTGAAAAAAAACATGTCAATTCGGGAGATAGTTGCATATAAAAATAACTCGAAGATATTTTGTCTTCATAACCGTATGAATATGAAGATGTTGCTTCACCAATCGACAAATCTTCGTGTTCGATGGCGGAAGTAAATGAAGAAGAACTGAACCCTGTGCCTGAATAATCACCCTTTATGGTTCCATATCCTACATAGAAACCGGGAGTAAAATATAAATTACCATATATCGGCAGATAATAACTTGCGCGGATTTTTTGATTAAGTTTTCTATATCTTTCATGTGTTATTATTTTATAATTAAATGGTGTTCCAAGGAATGAAACACGAATATTTTATAAATTTAAAATAAATATTCTTATTTTTAAATGATTATCGGATGTTGCACCTATCTATCCCCCAAGTGGGATATAAAAATGTAATATTCGTTTTTTTGAAAAATCCGTTCTAAAAAATGTTGTTTTCCGTCCCGTCAGGGACAACATATTGGTAGAATGGAGAATTCCGACGGAGACCAAAGTCCCGTCAGGGACGTAATGTGAAGAAGAAAACATTTTGTCCCTGACGGGACAAGGGGTGAAGGAATGCGGTGTTTTCTACCGATATAATGTCCCCGGCGGGACAAAAAAGACGAATATTTTGAAACATTGACACATTTTTTGCATCTCCCTGCAGGGAGAGCCGG
>WRGA01000011.1 GCA_009787405.1 Candidatus Azobacteroides sp. | reverse complement strand
GCGCCGCCGCCTGCCGTAAAACGGATTGCGGACTATTTCCGGATAAACGGCTTCGAACCGGCTACCGCCGATTTCAGTGCGTATACCGGCGAAGAAGGGATCGAATTTTGGGCAATAGAAGTTGATTTTGTGATCAGTTGATCCTCAATAACCAATGAGTACCCGGCAGAATTTAAGATCTACTATTTTAAATGCGAAGATGCCAAGACACAAGGTCACAACGGATTTAAACTTCGCGCCTTTCCGCCTTTGCGCCTTAGCGTTTAAAATATAAATTGTTTTTTTAACTAACAACCAATAACCAAATTATGGCACGTACAATCAGTGAAATAAAAAATGAAATGACCCGGCGTTTTATCAGCTCGGAAGTGATTCAAAAGGCCTATAAAATTGAGACGGATGAAAATAAAATTCCGTTGAAACCATTCGGCGAACTGTTCTCGAAAATCAGTATCGAAAACATCCTGTTTTACATTACGGCATTTTCGATGTGGACGATGGAAAAACTTTTCGACCTGCATAAAGCGGAAGTGAACGAACTGCTGGCACAAAAGCATCCGCATACCTTGCAGTGGTATGCTTCTAAGGCCAAGGCGTTTATGTACGGGAAAGAAGTAAACCTGGGAGTTTACGACGATGAATACGATACTTCGAAAATGACGGACGAGGAAATAAATAAAGCCCGCATCATCACGTATGCGGCTTGTCAGCGGAGCATAGAAGGAGGACGTGTGTTTTTGGATTTGAAAGTGGCCAAAGGCGGACAGGACAACAAGGATTTGGAACCTTTGAACGATGTTGAAAAAGATGCGTTTATTGCTTATCTGGAACAGATAAAAGATGCCGGCGTTTATTTACGGTGCGTATCGGAGGGTGCGGACCACATGTGGCAGAAATGGACTGTTTATTACGATCCGCAGGTATTGGATGGCGACGGCAATCGGTTGGACGGAACGGAGAAAGATGTGGTGAGAACCGCCGTTAAAAATTATCTCAAAAACCTGCCATTTAACGGAAAATATGTGCGGACTTTTCATGTCGATGCCGTGCAAGCGGTGGACGGAGTTAAGATTCCGGTGCTTAATGAATGTAAAACAAAAGTGCATATCAAGGAGGATGATACAAAATCCGATAATTTTAAGACAATAGATGATGACGGTATCGGTAAAACCGCTTATTCGGGGTGGTTTAAATTTTACGATAGTGATGACGATCCTTTGGTTGTGACAATGGAACCGTATTATGATGATAATGAAACTGTACATCTAATTTCATGACCATGAATACAAAAATATTTGAAATTGAATACTCAAGATTGATCAGACTGTTGTTGCCGACCTTTTTGAGAACACCGGTGATGCTTGAATTTCTTCAAGCGTTTACGGAGCCGTTATTATATGTTTATGAAAGGCTTTTTCTTGTCAACCGGGAAAACAATTTGTTCCGGATCGAAATCACTTCAAGCGTTTGCAAATTGGAGTATTTATTGAATAAACTGTATTTTCTCGAGGCTGCGGAAAAAAATGTCGATCGGAACCGGACGCGAATCCGGATCGGAAATGTGGAGCGTAAAGAACCCTTGTACATTTACTTGACGAATGAAGTGCCGGAGATTGTTTCTATATTCACGTCAATGGAAATAAATACGGATGAAGAAAAGAACCCGCAGTATTTGTATAAAAGAACCGAAATAGGGGAAACGGTGGATGATTTTGTGGTGATTGCCCCAAATTCTTTAAATGAGAAACGCAACGATATGTTTAGCGTATTACGTTCTTATGCGTTACCGGATAAGAAATATTCCATTGTTTTTAGTTAATGAAAAGGCTTTCCGGATATCCGGAAAGCTTTTTTTGTGTCACTGTTTAATGATTTTGCCGGTATAGGTGTTTATTCCGGTTTTCAATGAAAGGAAGTAGATTCCGTTATTTAACCGGGAAATATCAATGCGATTTTCGTCCCGGGTTACTGCCTGTTGCAGGACTATTACACCGACGGAATTTACAAGGGATAAATTTCCGTCAACCTCGCAGTCGAGAAATAAATCGTTATCCGTTATAACCGTTCGGATATTTAATTGGTTTATTGCTGTTTTTTTCACGGAAGCGGCATTGCTGTCATACCATAATGCATTGTCGTATCTACTTTGGCCGTAAACAAACCCCGTGGTTTTGTAAGGAATATTATCAAGAACAAAAAAACAACAGCCCTCATTCTTAGTTCCTCCCGTATCAAAAATATTTTGCACATAATAATAATTTTTGTTGCTCATATTATATCTGAGCAGCCGATATCCGTCATAGATGTAAGGCGTGTTGTTTAATACATAGCTTGAAACTTCATAGAAAGATACATTGTTGTCTTCTGTTGCCCATGAATTTGTGGCAGGGTTGTATTTGTAGTTGTATCCGCAGTAACGAATAGAATATCCCCCCCCAAAAAAATATAACCGTAACCGTCTATACTAAAGGAAGTTGCATACTCTTTTTCGGTGTTGTTAGGAATTGAAGCGATTTGCGTCCATTGCCCGTTTTCGTATTTGTAAAAATCGCCGGTCGGAGAACCGTCTCTGTCAGAGCCTGTACCCACATACCCTGCATTTCCGATGGAAAAAGCGGTGGCTCCGTATCGGGCAGTACCCGGGAAATCTGCGATTCTTGTCCATGTGCGGGTAGCCGGCGTGTATTCGTAAAAGTCTTTAAATAGGTTTCCGTTATTACCGCTACCCAATCCTACATATCCTTTTCCGTTAATGACAAATGCGACAGCTCCAGCTCTTTCTCTCCCGGGAAAATCAGCCGCTATTTGTGTCCACTGTTCATATTGGGGATTATATTGCCAAAAGTCTTTGGAACGATAGCTACCACCGTTTGATCCGAAATTAGGAGTTCCCCCCCTGCCCAGATAAGCAATATTGTCAATGACAAAAGAAACGGCATGCTCTCTCCCCCCTCCGGGAAAATCGGCATCCTGTTTTATACTCCATGCTTGCGAGAAAGCATCCAGGGTTCCGAAAGTGAATAACAGGAGAAAAAAAATAGTGTAAATCTGTTTCATGTGTTTATTTTTTAAGTGATGATTTATCCCTGAATGTCCGGGAGATTTATTTTGCCGGTCAGTACTTTTACAACCCGCGCATTTCGTGTCAATTTTTCTTGTTTGAATCATTAAAGAAGCAAAAATAATGATTTTAATCTTATCGGGATGATTTCTATCCTTAAAAAAAGTAAAAAAACGGATTTTGTTTTGATGTACCGACGGGGAGAAAAAGTACCCTGTGTGTGGTAAATGAGTAGACGAGTAAACAAATAGACAAGGTTGGCTTTGTGAGGTTCGAAACTCCTCGATGCTTCCGGGTATCTTATAAATACAATCCGCATTACCACGCGATACAATCGTGCGGCCGGTGTTATTAAATTAAGAGGTAAGGGGTTACAAATCAGAATGATAAAGAAGATACAAATAGTGTTATTCAGACCCCGGAGGGGTCAAATATCGGTAGAAAAACAATATTCCGTATCTCCCGCACCGTCCCGTCAGGGACGGGATATGAAATTTTGTCTCTACGGGAGGGACAATAACCGGATAAGGATTGCATTTTCTACCAACGACATACCGGACTGTTGCCGGTTTTGAAATTTTACAATCTTTTGAGTTGCAAACTTTTAAAATCAAAATTGATTCATGATCCGGTACGGGTTGTATGTATCCAAATCGCTCATAGCCTGTGCCGGCATTAATAAAATATCCACAACAATACCGGTTTTTTTGTATTTTTCAATTTTGCATCAAGATAGGTCATCGTGTCATTGTCTGTAACCGGACAACCAAAACTCCAGCCCATCGGCAAATGAACGGGATATGTTTCGAATGAAGGAACAGGCGTATGGGAATGAAGCACGATGATACGTTTGAATGCATTGTTATTCGTCGGCTCCAACCCGTGCATTTTATAGTGCACATGAATGCCCCATTGACTGTAAGAGCGACTGCCTATTTTATACTTCCCGAGCGATGTTAAACGACTTCCGTTTTCGTTGCTGAAAAGTGGCTGTGCCCCGGTGCTTGTTTTATCGTCCTTCCCGCAACCGTGAGCGCACAAAGCCTTTCGCTCGATTTCTTTCCGGTTAAAATCATAAACAAACATACGATATTTCCCCGAATGAATTTTCATATCCACCAAAATACAAAAATCAGTGTTATATCCGCCGGCTTTGCAAAATGACAATGCTTCTTCTGCTTTTTCATTGATTCGGGGATTACTTTCTTTCGTTGGCGTTGAATTTTGCGGAAATAAAAAAATCATCGAAACGCCGGCTAAAAGCACAAAGAATACGAGAACTATTTTTAGCGTTTTTCTTCTTGTACCGTTTTGTGGTTTATTTTCCGGGTTATCGGTATTCATTGCTTTTATCCGTTTAAGTACATGGAAGAATTTATTTTATACTAAGTACCCGAAAAATTTAATTTAAATTGTTTTAAACGCGAAGATGCAAAGACACAAAGCCGCAAAGATTTTAAACTTCGCGTCTTTTCGCCTTTGCGACTTGGCGTTTAAAATATAAACTATTTT
>WRGA01000010.1 GCA_009787405.1 Candidatus Azobacteroides sp. | reverse complement strand
CGGGACTTTGGTCTCCGGCGGAATTCTCCTTTCTACCAATATGTTGTCCCCGGCGGGACGGAAAACAACATTTTTTAGAACGGATTTTTCAAAAAAAAACGAATATTACATTTTTACATCCCACTTAGGGAATAGGTAGGTGCAACATCCGATAATCATTAAAAATATTTTTTTGAAAAATCTGCATTTTGCATGTTTTTAACAAAAGCCGGTTTTGTTCGGGTGCAGTTAATTCCATCGATTTCCCCTTTTGCGGATGTTTTTTTTCAAAATGAAATATTATCCCTTATATTTGCGCTTTATTGCAACATGTAATTATAAAACAACGCAAAAGAAAATGAGAATAAAGATTTTTTTTTCTTGTATACTGCTCTTTCAGGCGGTTACTCTGTCTGTTTTTGCTCAAAGAGGCAATTACAATAAAGGGTGGGAGGCATTTAATAAAAACGATCGCCGGGAAGCCCGGAATTATTTTAATTCGGCAGTCGAAACAGAACCCGAATCCAAAGCCGAAGCTTATTTAAGTCTGGCTTTGTTGGATTGGTGCGAGTCGAAAGAAATTGACGCCTTCTCCGATTTCCAAAAATTTTATACAGCCTCCGAAAATCCGTATCCCTATTTATATGCCGTGTTTTCTTTACCGTTTATGAATCCTTCTTCTGTGATGACGGATGCGCAATTTGCTTTCTTCCAAAAAATTTGGAAAGATCCGAAAATGAACGGAACGTTGAAAGCTATGGTCAGCCAAAAAATCGGACAACATTACATGGATTGTAACAACTTTGCGAAAGCGAAAGAGTTTTTTTCGGGAATGAACACACTGAATAATTGGCAGGTGCTCGGTGTATTCGATAATATTTCGGGAAGTGGTTTTGATAAAGATTGGGGAGCGGTTTCGAAAGCGACGCCTGAAAGTGTGTTTAAAAATAAAACGGATGCCGAGGTGAAATGGTATGTGCCGAGTGCTAACAAGCCGGACAACTGGTTTTATTTCGATTTTTATTTCCGGTTGAATGGGGTTATTGTATATGCACAGACTTTTGTAAACAGTTCGGCGGATCGTGAAGTGTATTTGCGTGCGGGAACTTCAGGCTCATTGAAAATATGGATCAATGATGCGCTTCTCTCGTCCATACCTGAGGAACGAAACTGTGATTTGGATATTTACGCCTATAAAGTGAATTTGAATAAAGGCGTGAATCGGATTTTGGTGCAGATCGGTCAAAGCGAAATATCGGCCGCCAATTTTATGATTCGGTTGACGGATGCCGACGGAAATCCGGTGGACGGCATAACCTCGTCGGCGACGTACTCCGATTATCAAAAATCAGTGAATCAACAGCTGAATGACATTCTTCCGTTTTTTGCCGAAGAATATTTCGAACGTAAAATCAATGAAATTCCGGACAATCCGCTTTATTATTTTATGGCCGGTGAAATTTATTTGCGGAACGATAAGGCGTATGAAGGCATTAAAGTGCTGAAGAAAGCCGAACAATTTGCCCCGAAATCCTCATTTCTCAATTACCGGCTTGCGGAAGCTTATATGAGGGCTCAAAACAGAACGGATTACAGTCGGGAAATGGAAAATATTAAATTGAATGATCCCGAATCTTACACGGCTTTATCCGATTTGTTCGACGATGCGTTCAGTACGGAGAAATATACCGAAGCTGCCGATATCAACAATAAAATCAAACAATTGTACGGTGAAAACAAAGCTTCCGAATGGAAAGACATTCAACTTTTATCGGCTCAAAAGAAAGTGGATGAATTGATCGATGCTGCGAGAAAGTCGTATGCCCGATATCCGTATGATTATAACTATGCGTACCTGAATTACCTCATCGCAGGTACCATTTATAATGATGCCAAGGCGGCAACCTTCGTTTTGGAAAATTACTGCAAACGTTATTTTAATGCTTCGGCTTTGGACGTATTGGCCGACAGCTACATCAGCAGGGGGGAAACAAACAAAGGATTGAACGTCTACAAAAGGAGAATCGAATTGTTGCCTTATGCAACCGGTTATCGCTCTGATTATGCGATGTTGTTGCAGAAAATGCAGAAATATGACGAAGCATTGGCTGTTTTGAACGACATTCAAAATCTGGCACCGTATCTTCCCGATATTTATGCGGCAAGAGGATATATTTACAAGGAGTTGAAAGCTGTCGATCAATCCAAGGAGAATTTCAAAAAGGCAATTTATTATTTTCCGGCTTCGTATGATTCGAGAATGCAGCTTCGACTGTTGGATAATAAAAAGGATATTTTTGATTTGTTTCCGGCGGTCAATTTGGATTCGCTGATCGCAAAAGCGCCCGCCGCAACGGATTATCCGGACGAAAATTCAGTTGTCGTGATGGAAAACAATCAACTGGTTTTTTATCCGGAAGGCGCGCAAGAACACCGGAAAGAAATTGCCATAAAAATCCTCAATCAGTCGGGAATAGAAACCTGGAAGCAATATGGTATCGAATACAATGACAACAGCCAAAAGCTGATCATGAATAAATATGAGATCATCAAGGCCAACGGGCAGAAGCTCAAAGCCGAAACGGACAACGAAGGCACCGTCGTTTTCACGAATTTGGAAGTAGGCGATGTGCTGCATCTCGATTATAGGTTGCAGGATTATTATTCGGGCGCTTTGTCCAAGCATTTTTTCGACAATATGTCCATGCAATATACCATCCCGTCCATGTACGCCGGTTATTCCATACTGGTGCCCAAAGGCAAGAATTTTAACTATGTGGTGAAGAACGCCGACATTGCTCCTTCCATCTCTGAGGTGGAAGACATGAAATTATACCGGTGGGAAAATGTCAATCGGCCGGCGGTGAAAGATGAACCGTATATGAGTCCGATGGTGGATATATCTGGATTTTTGGTTTTCAGCAGTATTTCCGATTGGCGGTTTATCGGCGATTGGTACAGAGATTTGACGACCAATAAAATCAATGCGCATTCCGATTATGTGTTCAAGGAAACTTATTCGGAAATTCTGAAGGGAAAAGAAAATGCAAGTCAATTGGAAAAAGCAAAGCTTTTTTATGAATATATTTTGAAGAATATTACTTATTCCAATGTGTCGTTCATGCAAGGCAATTTTATTCCGCAAAAAGCATCGCGAACCATTACCACCCGTTTGGGCGATTGCAAGGATGTTTCCACTTTGTTTGTCGCATTGTGTCGCGAAGCCGGGATCAAGGCTGATTTGGTGCTGTTAAATTCCCGGACAAACGGAAAAAATGAATTGGCGTTGCCGTCATGTAATTTCAACCATTGTATCGCTGAATTGGATTTGGACGGAAAGGTTTATTATTTGGAACTGACCGATAATAAGCTGCCTTTCGGCTCGGCGATTGACGATGATCTGCACTCCGATATTCTTCCGATTCCTTATAAAGATGAACCGGCGGCGGATAAACTTTTGTCGATGGATATGCCGTTCAGAACGAAAAATGAAATTAAACGGAAAGCAGCCATTACCATTAACGATAACGATATGAGTGTCGCTTTCAGCTCGGTGCGTTACGGACAATTGGCTTCTTTCTACCGGCAGGCGTATGCTGATAAAGGTACGGACGATCGTTTCAAGTATTTGAACCAATCGATTGCTTCTTCGTGGAATGTGCCGGTTAAAGTCAGCGGCGTTGTTTTTGACGGGTTGGATAATTTATGCGACAGTGTTTCCGCTTTCTATAAGCTGGAAGCGAAGGGAGTATTGCAAAATGTCGCCGGTATGAAAATATTCAAATTGCCTTGGTCGGATGCTGTCACCTCTCTTTCTTTTGTGTCTTTGGAAGAACGGAAATATCCGTTGGAGTATTGGGCGTATCTTTATTCCGATTCGGAAGAAGATCAAATTTCAATTATTTTACCGCAGGACAAGCAATTCGTCGAAATTCCCAAAAATGTGAAATTGGAATGCCCGGTTGCTTCTTACGAATTGTCATTTGAGGTCAAAAGCGGAAAAGAAATCACGGTCAAACGCACGATGACCAAAAAGAAAGACGTTGTTCTTCCCGATGAATATAAAGCATTTCGCGATTTTATGCATGCGGTGAGCGAAAACGACGGGAAACAGTACGCCATAAAATAGACTTGTCAAACTTTTTCCTGACGTTGACAATGCATCACCTTAGAAAAGTCCGTATGGACTTTAACATTGATAACCCCATGCAAACGTAGTGCAGCTTGGGGTTGTTAATGTACCTCTCACTCCTTGGAACTGCGTAGCAG
>WRGA01000009.1 GCA_009787405.1 Candidatus Azobacteroides sp. | reverse complement strand
TCGCTTATTTCAGGGAATTTTATTGACATTTATTGTATTTAAATAAGGGAAATAAGGGTGAGACCGCTTAACATTGTATCGGCTGCTAAGCTACTAAAGGGGCTTTTAGAAGATAAGGTTTTTATTTTAAATCTATATAAGATTAACAATACCAAATAAAATATTAACGTATGGAAAATGCACTGAAATTTAAGCAGTTGTATTTTAAAGATACTTCTTTTGCCAACTTGATGAATAAGCGGATTTTTAATGTTCTGCTTATTGCCAGTAAATATGATACGTTTATGTTGGAAGGCGACGGTCGTGTCGATGAGCAGATTTTTGACGAATATATGTCGTTGAATCTCCGCTATCCGCCCCGTTTCGTACAGGTTTCGACCGAGATGGAAGCGTTGACGAAATTGAAAAGCGGAGATTATAATCTGGTTGTTTCCATGCCGAATGATGAAGGAGCCGATGTGTTTACCGCCGTCAAGAATATTAAAAAAGAGTATCCGGAAATTCCCGCCGTTGTGCTGACGCCTTTTTTACGCAACGTGTATCAACGCTCGAAATTGTATAATGACTTGGGAAACATCGATTATATTTTCAGTTGGTTGGGAAACGCCGATATTTTGCTGGCGATCATCAAACTGATCGAAGATAAAATGAATGTCGAACAGGATGTGGCTTCAGTCGGCGTACAAACCATTTTGTTGGTCGAAGATTCCATCCGGTTTTATTCGTCCATACTGCCTTATCTGTTTAAATTCGTATTGAAACAATCGCAGATATTTTCGACGGAGGCGTTGAACGAACACCAGCAGATGTTGCGGATGCGGGGACGCCCGAAAATATTGTTGGCGAGAAGTTATGAGGAAGCTGTTGCTCTTTACGACAAATATCAACATAATATGCTGGGAATTATCTCGGACGTGAGTTTTTTGAGGGAAGGCGTAAAAGACAATAAAGCGGGAATCCGTTTTTGCGAATATGTACGAAGCAAAGATCGTTTCGTGCCGTTGATCATGCAATCGTCCGAAGACGAAAATATGATTCATTCCATGAGATTGGGAGCAAGTTTTATCAGCAAACAATCGAAAAAGTTTCCGGTTGATCTGCGTAACCTGATCATGCAGAATTTCGGATTCGGCGATTTTATTTTCCGGGATCCGAACACCATGGAAGAGGTCGGGAGGGCCACTGATTTAAAAGATTGGCAGAAAAAAATATTCGAAATTCCGAGCGAGTCGCTTTGGTACCATTTTTCGCACAATCATGTTTCCCGTTGGTTTTATTCCCGGGCATTGTTCCCCATTGCGGAATTTCTGCGTCCGTTGAAAATACAGCGGGAAGATAATATAGACGAAGCGCGGAAACTTGTTTTTGATGCGATCGTTCAATACCGGAAAATGAAAAATCGGGGGGTGGTGGCGGTTTTCCAGCGCGACCGGTTCGACAAATATTCGAGTTTTGCCCGCATCGGCGAAGGGTCTTTGGGCGGGAAGGGCAGGGGACTGGCTTTTATCGACCAGATGATCAAAAGGCATCCGTGGCTCGACGGTTCGGAAGATTTTGAAGCGACCATTCCGAAAACGGTGGTGCTTTGTACGGATATTTTCGATGAATTTATGGATACCAACGATTTGTATCAGATTGCTTTGTCGGATGTGGATGATGAGGTTATTCTGGAACATTTTCTGTCGGGACATCTTCCCGAACGGTTGCATGATGACTTCAAGGCGTTCTTTGAAGTGGTCGGGCGACCGTTGGCCATCCGTTCTTCGAGCTTGTTGGAAGATTCGCATTATCAGCCTTTCGCGGGAATTTATTCGACTTACATGATTCCGCATCTGGATGACAAAGATAAAATGTTGAAAATGCTTTGCGATGCCATTAAAGGAGTTTATGCATCGGTTTTTTACCGCGCCGGCAAAGCGTATATGACGGCGACGTCCAACATCATCGATCAGGAAAAAATGGCGGTCGTGTTGCAGGAAGTTTGCGGCAGTACGTACAATAACCGTTTTTATCCGTCGTTCTCGGGAGTGGCGCGTTCGTTGAATTTTTATCCGATCAACAACGAGAAAACGGAGGACGGGATTGCCAACATTGCGCTCGGATTGGGAAAATATATCGTCGATGGCGGGGTGACGTTGCGTTTTTCTCCCGAACATCCGAATAATATCCTGCAAATGAGCACACTCGATTTCGCTTTGCGGGAAACGCAAACGCAATTTTATGCGTTGGATTTGAAAAATACGGATGCTCAATTTTCAGTCGACGACGGATTCAATCTGTTGAAACTCTCGGTGAAGGATGCGGAAGCAGACGGTTCGTTGAAATTTATCGCATCGACATACGATCCTTATGATCAGGTGATTTATGACGGATTGTATGAAGGCGGACGAAAAATTATTTCATTTGCCAACATTTTGCAACATGATGCGTTTCCGTTGAGCAAGATTTTGTCGTATCTCCTGAAAGAAGGCATCAAAGAAATGGGGCGGCCCATTGAAATCGAGTTTGCCGTGAATTTGAGTTACGAGGAAAAAAATCGGGGGGTGTTTTATTTGTTGCAAATCCGTCCGATCGTGGATACCAAAAAAATGTTGAACGAAGACTTGACGAAAATAAAGGCTGAGGATACCATCCTGCAAACATCTCAGGCATTGGGACACGGCATCATGAACGATATTTACGACATCGTTTACGTGAAAACCGATCAGTTTAATGCCGCCGACAATCAAATGGTCGCATACGACATCGAGAAATTAAACCGGCAACTTGTTCAAGAAAGCAGGAATTATGTGTTGATCGGTCCCGGACGTTGGGGATCGAGCGACTTGTGGCTTGGTATTCCGGTCAAATGGCCGCATATATCGGGCGCCCGTATCATTGTGGAAGCCGGATTGACCGGTTATCGCATTGATCCGAGTCAGGGGACGCACTTTTTCCAAAACCTCACCTCGTTGGGAGTCGGTTATTTTACGATTAATGCTTATTTGAATGAAGGATACTATGATCAGGAATTTTTGAATACTCAACCCGCCGTTTCCGAAACGAAATACCTGCGCCATGTGCGGTTCGAACATCCCGTCGTGATTAAAATCGACGGCAAAAAGAACCTCGGCGTCGTGTTGAAACCGGAGTCGTCAAGTTAATGCTGAAAACCTTCAATCCAATAACGTGGGGGCGCAAAGCCATATTTGCCCCCCCCAAAGACCCGCAGGGCCGACTTCTATTACCAACAAGCGAAGCGGCGGCGGGATAAGCCCCTTATTCCCTGAAAGCTGCTTCAACAACCGGTACAAAACCAATCAACCTCCCTTATTCCTTTAAAAAAAATCTGTGAAATCCGTGAAATCTGTGCGAACCCCAATGTGCGAACCTCCATATCGGATTCTTCGATTATTTCCCGGACAAGACACGACTCATTTTCCCCGTTTTTTAAAATTAACTAAAAATATCCTTACATTTAATAACAGACTTCATAAAAACCGACAACCCGAAACCGTTTTTCCCGCATCTTTTCCATTGATTTTTTATACCCTGATATTTCCGAAAACACGATTACCGCGTGTTTTTATTAACTCCACGAGAGCCGCTTAAACCGGAAAAACAACTTTCTTTCGCGCAAATAAGCCGCTCCCGGACATATTAACACAAATTGATTTTTTTTTTTTTTTGTTACATTTTATTAACTTATCTTCGCCCCCGGATATCAACGCT
>WRGA01000008.1 GCA_009787405.1 Candidatus Azobacteroides sp. | reverse complement strand
CGGCACCAACCAAGCGTGCCGTCAGGTACGCAATATAAAGAGGAAAGAACAAAAATAAACCACATTTTGTACCTGACGGCACAAAATAGCGGGTTTTCTTAATATTTCTACCGACATTTTGTCCCTGACGGGACAGAAAACCCTAATCTCAACCCGTGATTCGCATATATAAGGAAAATAAGGGTGAGATTGGTTGCATTGTATCGGCTGCTAAGCTACTAAAGGGGCTTTTAAAAGATAAGGTTTTTATTTTAAATCTATATAAGATTAACAATACCACTTATTTTACAAATATATTTAAAATGAAATGATTCTCAGAAATTTGTTTTTGGTGATGTTGCTGTTTGCAGGGCCGTTCGGCTATGCTCAAATAACTGATGTCCTGCTTTCGGATACGGTTCATTTGGATGAACGGTTGAATGAAAGTTCGGGTCTGGCCTTTGCCGCAGAGAAATTGTGGACGCATAACGACAGCGGCGGACAGCCCGAATTATATGCGGTGGATCCCGAAACGGGGTCCATTATTCAAACCATTTTTTTGGAAGGAGCAAAGAATAACGATTGGGAGGATTTGGCGGCAGACGGTCATTATTTGTATATTGCCGATACCGGAAACAATGTTGACGGGGCGCGTATCGATTTGATGATTTATAAGGTTTGTTTGGATGATATTCCGGCGGTCGGAAATACAAATATTCCGGCGGATAAAATCGGGATCATCCGGTTTTATTACCCCGAACAAGGATTGTCTCCGACTCCGACGACCGCCAATAATACCGCTTATGATTGTGAAGCGATTTTTGTGGCGGACGATACGATTCATTTGTTTACCAAAGATTGGACAAGCGCTTCTTCAGGTTACGGCACCTCAGAATATCTGTTGCCGGCGTTTCCGCTTCCGGAGGAAGAAAAATACCCGGCAATATGGTTTAAGCGCCACGATCAGATCGGATTTATGGTGACGGGCGCCGATTATTCAAAAGAAACCGGCCGGGCGCTGCTGATCGGTTATCAAAATAAAGAAGGATTCGGGAATCACTTTCTCCGGGTGTATTCCGATGTTAAAGACCATGATGTCGGTACCGGAACCGTTTTTGTCAAGAACCTCGGAATACCTTTGTCCGTAGGGCAGGCCGAAGCAATATGTTTCGGAGAAGATGCTTCCCGCGGTTTTATTTCGAATGAAGAATTTTCGTTTTCGATATCATCCTATTCGTTCCATTATCCGGCAGCATTAAGGAGATTTTTCCTGTCGAACGGTTCCGAAAATGAAGATAAAGAAGATATTTTTCCCGTAAAACCATCGAATTGAGTTTTGTGTTTTTATCTGTAAAAGAAGCAAATATCAAAATTTGACGGATGAGAAAATCACTTTTTTCTGAAAAAATTTCTTAAATATCAAATTAGTGTATATATTTGCAACGTATTTCTTCCATACACCGTAACGAATTTTCGTATTAATATAAGTCATCCTGTAATTTTTTTAGATTTCAATAAGGAATTTTTCATCCTTTCGAGAGTAATGGTGCGCCGCCTTATTCGGAGAGCCGGACTTGTTCCTTGATAATCTTTGTAAATTGATGATTGAACATAAATCACTAACTTATTTTTATTTTTAATTAATTTAATGTACGATATCCTTCAACTGAGAGAAAAGGACGTGGCTGAATTGCAGTCCATAGCCAAAGAAATGGGCATTAAGAAAGCTTCATCTTTGGAAAAAGATAAACTTATTTATGAAATAATAGATCAACAAGCTATTATCAAAGCGAAGCAAAAAATTTCAGCGGATGAAAAAAAAGATACCAAAAAGCGTCGTCCGCGCATTGTGGATGAACAATCGTCCGAGTCCGAACCACGAAAAAAAGGAAATCCGGTAAATGTCAAATCAAGCAATGCCCAAGATTCCGTAATAACGCAGGAGCAGCCTGAACCCGCATCACACCCGTCGAAAAAACAGGGTGAATCTGTGCGGAGAAAATCAAAGCCCGAAGAAGAACCCGAATCCGAACCGGCAGTTCCGGCACAAGTTCAAAAAGAAAAACCGCCGGTTATTTCCGAAAAAAAGACCGACAATCGTGAAAAGCAATCGGCTCCGATTCAGGAACAACCTGCTTCTAACGTTCCGTCTGCCGACCGGGTAAAAAACCAACCGCACAGAAATCAATCGCAGTCATATAAAAATAACGAACAAAAAGAATCCGGAAATCAAAACAACAATAATCCGGGTTCGAACGGAAACAATCATTCCGGCGGGAATCCCGGCGCTTCCAACAGCAACGGATATGATAAACAGTTCGATTTTGACGGTCTGTTAAACGGAATCGGTGTTCTTGAAATTATGCAGGACGGCTACGGATTTCTCCGTTCGTCCGATTACAATTATTTAAATTCGCCGGACGATATTTACGTTTCTCAATCGCAAATCAAACTGTTCGGATTAAAAACGGGCGATGTGGTGGAAGGCCCTATTCGTCCTCCGAAAGAAGGCGAAAAATATTTCCCGTTGGTCAAAGTGGAACGAATCAACGGACGCAATCCCGAATATGTCAGGGATCGTATTCCGTTCGATTATTTGACGCCGCTGTTTCCCGATGAAAAATTCAAATTAACGACAAGTCACAGAGACAACAATTCGGTGCGCATCGTGGATTTGTTTTCGCCCATAGGGAAGGGGCAGCGCGGATTGATCGTTGCTCAACCCAAGACGGGTAAAACCATGCTGCTGAAAGATATAGCCAATGCCATTGCATCCAATCATCCGGAAGTGTATATGATTATTTTGCTGATCGACGAACGTCCGGAGGAAGTTACCGACATGGCCCGCAGCGTGAATGCCGAAGTAATCGCATCCACGTTTGACGAACCGGCCGAACGCCACGTAAGAATCGCCAGCATCGTGCTGGAAAAAGCGAAACGTATGGTGGAATGCGGACATGACGTGGTGATTTTGCTGGATTCTATTACACGGTTGGCACGTGCGTACAACACGGTTTCTCCCGCATCGGGAAAAGTGCTTTCCGGAGGGGTGGACGCCAATGCGCTGCATAAACCGAAACGTTTCTTCGGAGCTGCCCGTAACATCGAAAACGGAGGAAGTCTGACCATTATTGCCACGGCTCTGACCGATACCGGTTCGAAAATGGATGACGTGATTTTCGAAGAATTTAAGGGAACGGGTAACATGGAGTTGCAACTCGACCGGAAATTGTCGAACAAACGTATTTTCCCCGCTGTGGACATTACGGCGTCGAGCACCCGCCGGGACGATCTGCTGCTTGACAAAGATACGTTGAACAGAATGTGGATTTTACGCAAATATTTGTCGGATATGAACTCCATCGAAGCGATGGAATTTATGTTGGATCGTTTGGACAAAACATCTTGCAACGAGGAATTTCTGTATTCGATGAATGATTGAACTGGACAAATGACTATTTTTTAGATTTTTTCGGATAAGAAAGGTCCGACTGTTTGTAATGAACAGTCGGATTTTTTTTGAAATAACCCTGCTGTTTTTATTTTTTTTCAAAAATATTTATTACTTTTTTAAAAATAAATGATTATCGGATGTTATGCCCGGCTCTCCCTGCAGGGAGATGCAAAAAATGTGTCAATGTTTCAAAATATTCGTCTTTTTTGTCCCGCCGG
>WRGA01000007.1 GCA_009787405.1 Candidatus Azobacteroides sp. | reverse complement strand
ATATATATATATATATATATATATATATATATATATATTTGTAGCTGTAATAATGTATGACAATATGGCTACAACATTGATAAATAAATCCAAGATTTTCAGAAAGTTGATTGATTTAGATGAAGCAACAAAAACAGCTTTGATGCATCAAGCCGCAGAGCATGGGATGAATTTGAAAAAATACATTGAAACTCTTTTGGTTCGAATTTCGGAAGCAGAAGAAGATAAAATTTTATCTGAATTTGCACAAGAAAGAGACGGTCGATTAACGGGAAAAGAAAAAGAGGATTTTGAGCAATACCTTGATTCATTGCGATGAATATAGAATTTGACAAACGGTTTGCAAAGGATTTCAAGGTATTGCCGACTCATGTTCAGCGAGCTGTTTTAATGATCATTGATGAAATAAAGGCTGCAAAAAAGTTGTTTGATGTAAAAAATTGCATCAAGATGCGGGAAAGTGAAAATCTACATAGAATCAGAACCGAAGATTACCGAATAATATTAATCCTATATTTATGTGGTGAAACAGTTGAATTTATTCGTGTTTTATCGCGGGGGCAAGTTTATAAAAAACATAACAAACGGTAAAAGGCATTATTCGATAAGTATGGTGGAAAAAATAGTTTATATTTTAAACGCCAAGTCGCAAAGGCAAAAAGACGCGAAGTTTAAAATCTTTGTGGCTTTGTGTCTTTGCATCTTCGCGTTTAAAATAATTTAAATTAAATTTTGCCGGGTACTTAGATATAGACAACCCTTATTTTATAGTTCCCTTAGTAGCACCCGGAAATACGTCCGGTTTCTGCCCTTATTCGTTTATTCCGGGAGATTTTATCGACTTTTTTATATTAAAAATAGAAGGGTATAAGGGTAAGATCGGTTAACATGGCCTCGACTACTAAGGGGGATTTTTAGAAAATAAGGTTTTTATTTTAAATCTATATAAGATTAACAATGCCCGGTAAAATACAGATTTTATATTCTCTGAAATCAGATTTTCAAAATGATCCGTTCTCCCAAAGATTTAGCCAAAATCTGTTTAATTTGAAACAAAGCGTTTAATTGATCCATCAGACCTTTTGATTCTTCCGGATTTGATCCTGCATTTTTCAGCTGAATATCCAATCCTTTGATCCGCTCGTTGACGATGGCGTCTTTCAGTTCCAAAATGGCACGCGGAACCAATTCTTTCAGACGTTCTTCTTCCGTTTCGATTTTTTGCATTTTCGTGTGAATTTTGCTCAATTGATACCGGTCATCCAACAAATTCGACGCGGTTTTGCTGATTTGAATATCGGGATGATTGGTGAAGAATCGCGAAGCTTTAAATCCTTCTTCATGAACATGCGCCATTCCTTCTTCCAGTATTTTCTTATACAACGGATTTTGAAGTTCGATCTCGTCGTGTTGCAATTCGGTGTTTATAAACTCAATCACCCGTTCGGTAAACGTTTCTCCCGATTCGTCTGTTTCCCGGAAACAAATTTGTTCTCCGTAACGAACGATGTATCGGATAATGGATAATTCGAAAGATTCAAAAGGCGATTTTTTGATGTTGATAGTGCCTGAAATAGAAACGTCGGTTACATCCGGTTCCGAATCGGGTAGGGGAGGAATATCATATTGAGGATCGGGAACCGGTTGATGATTATTTCCCGTTTTTTGTTTCGAGACGGATTCTTTTTCGGCTTTATCCCTGAAAATTTTATTCAGGGAATTGTAAAGCGCATTTTCGTCGATATCCATTAACCGGCTGCATTCCTTCACATAAACCGAACGAATAATACCGTCGGGAATCAGGGAGATGCTGTGGACGATATCCCCGATCAGTGCGGCCCGTTTAATCGGATCGTTACCCGATTCATCCAGCAATAAGTTCGTTTTGAATCGGATAAAATCCGTTTCGTGTTTGGCGATATAGTCGATAAATTCGCTCGAAGAATGCGTTCGGGCAAACGAATCGGGGTCTTCACCGTCGGGCAATAAAACGACTTTCACGTTCATTCCTTCCTCCAGCAATAAATCGATGCCCCGGATGGATGCTTTGATTCCCGCGGCGTCGCCGTCGTACAAAACGGTAATGTTATTGGTGAAACGATGGATCAGGTTAATTTGTCCTTGCGTCAATGCCGTTCCGGATGATGCGACCACATTTTCCACTCCTGTCTGATGCATCGAAATGACATCCGTGTATCCTTCGACCAAAAAACATTTGTCGGCTTTGACAACGGCTTGCTTGGCAAAGAAAATTCCGTACAGTTCCCGACTCTTATGATAAATGGAAGATTCGGGCGAATTGACGTATTTTCCGACATGCTCGATTTTTTTGAGAATGCGTCCGCCGAATCCGACGATTTTTCCCGACAAAGCATGAATGGGAAACATCACACGTCCTTGAAAACGGTCGCGCAACGTATCCTCCCGTTCGACCGACAATCCCGTTTGAAGCAGATATTCTTTTTGATAGCCTTTTGCCAAAGCCGTTTGCGTAAAAGCATCCTTTTTTTCGAGGCTGTAACCCAGTCCGAATTTCCGGATAATATCTTCCCGAAAGCCGCGTTCCTTAAAATACGCCAATCCGACCGACTTCCCTTCCAAATGTTCGAATAATGTTTGTTGAAAATATTTGGCGGAAAACTCGTTGAGAATCAGTAAACTTTCCCGTTCGGACTGTAATTTTTTTTCTTCGTCGGTCAACTCCCGTTCTTCAATTTCGATGTTGTATTTTTTCGCCAGATATTTGAGTGCTTCGGGATACGACATTTGCTCGTGTTCCATAATGAAATGCACGGAATTTCCCCCTTTTCCGCAGCTGAAACATTTGCAGATGCCTTTCGACGGGGAAACGCTGAACGACGGCGTTCGTTCGTTATGAAAAGGACATAACCCGATGTAATTCACCCCGCGTTTGCGCAACGTAACGAAATCCGACACCACATCAACGATTTGTGCAGCATTCAGAATCTTATCAACGGTTATCTGGTCGATCATTTGTCGATTACGAATTACAAGTTATGAGGTAATGTGTTTCACGCAATTTGTGACGCAAACCATGCAGTTCCGGAAAATGATTACAAAAGTAGAATATAAATCGGGAAATTGCAATTCGGATATCCGGAGATTATTTCTTCTGTCAACAACTTTCTCCTGGCAAAACATAACGGGCAAATCATCCGGAGAATTTACGAAAATCTGTAACATATACACACAAGCAAAAACAAGGCCAAAAGCCTGCGGGCTTTTCTTATAATCGTCTCGACGAATTCCCGAACTCGTCGGGACGATTTTTAAAAAGCCCGCGGGGATTTCCTTGTCTCATCCTTCCGATTGTTTTCCGCCGGGAAAAACGGATTATTCATCGCTTACGGAAACAAGGAATCTCCGAAACGGCAACTTGAAACAACGTTCGACGAATACCCTGCTGTCGGGTCAACGATGAACCGGGTCTGAAACATCCGCGTACTATTTTTTGAACGCAAAGGCACAAGGTAATTGTTATAAATATGTCGCAAAAAACAATTTATATTTTTAAACACCGGAGTCGCAAAGACGAAAAGATGTAACATTTAAATTCTTTGCGACTTCGTGTCTTTGCGTTTTCGCGGTTGGAATAATTTAAATGA
>WRGA01000006.1 GCA_009787405.1 Candidatus Azobacteroides sp. | reverse complement strand
CAGAGTCAACGGTAAAAATCATTTTCTTGTCTTGAATATCATAAGTCGCTTTTTGAGGAACGATGATTATATTTTTATAAAAATTCGGGATTCGGATAGTTCCTGTACTACCCGACCGTAATAATGCATCCGGATTCGGGAATACTCCTTTCATTTGTAACGAGCCTGTGGTCGGATCTACCAAACTGCTTCCCAACTCGATGCGCCCCTTGTGTTCATAGATTTCTCCGTTGGCCAACGCCAATTCGGCAGGAGGTAATTTTTCCACCCGCTCTTTCAGCGACAAATGACTGCTGTCGTCGGCAAATTGCAACAGGAGCTTTTCATCAAAAGAAAAATAAGCAAACACATCGCCACTGGAAGCTACCGTTGTGATCGGAGTAGCAATTCCGGCGGTAAGCAAACTTCCTTCCTTCAAAGAGATTCGTCCGATCACTCCCGAAACCGGGCTGGTGATCAGCGTATAACCCAGATTAATCTTTGCATTTTCGTAGGCCGCTTGCGCCGCTTGTACATTGCTTTGTGCGGTTTGCAATTGAAAGGGACTGATAATTCCTTCTTCAACAAGTGGTTTTAACTTCGTTACTTCCAATTGGGCATTATCGTATGCCGCTTTCGTCGAATTAACCGCTTGAAGATAGTCGGCATCGTTAATTTTTAGAATCGGACTTCCTTTTTTTACATTATCTCCTTCTTGAACATAAATTTTCTGAATATAGCCTGTTGCCCGTGGATAAATTTCGAGTGCATTTTCACTCTGTATCTGCACCGGGAATAGTGTATAAACTGTTGCATCCGAACGGCTTACCACTTCTATTGCATATTTAGCCGAACCTTTCTGATCCTTCTGTTCTTTTCCACCTTTGCAACTCTCAAGTAAAAAAGTGCTTAACAGAACTCCACTCAATAAACCGATTAGTAAATTCAAATTTTTCATTTTTATTTAAAATTAAAACCGCAAAAGTATAAATTTTTTAAAAAAGATGCAAAAGCTAATTGTTAATTTTTATTAAAATTAAAAAATAAAAACAAAACTCCACCTCATCAGAGACAATTGAGAATCAATTTTTCCTGAATAAAGAAGGGAAATTTGTTTGAAAATCTTGAAATCAGACCTTATGTAAGGTTGTTTTTAAGAAGGTTTTTATGAAAATAAAATTAGTATAATAAATATATAATCAATAAAAATATAGTCGAATTTTAATCAGTCAATAGCGTTAAATATTGTATAATTTTGCAAAACATAAAACAAGACTTACCTGAATAAATCAGAATGAGTACCGGTATTGGTAAACAACAATATAAGTTCCCTATCGTTTTGCTGCCACACCGGTAACCAATTAGTTTATATGGCATTCCTAATATCCCTTATAGTCTCCTGTCGGTTTGCGGGGTTTGTATTTTGTCGAAAGCATTCCGTTTTTTTCCGGTAATTTGATCACAGTCATTAAAGCCTGCATATCATATCCGCGTTTTTTTACAACGTTTCACCTCCGCTTCAAAAGTACGGGTAGTTTTAATTAAATACATCAAATTAGTTTCTTAAACAATTCGTCCGAATCTCTGTATGTATTTATTCGTCCGGCTTTTATATCTTCCTGCGATTTTTCAAAAAACGTTTTTCTTTGTTTTTTGGGAAGATCGACATTTGCGGATGTTTTCCAACCAAACTTTTCGGCAATGATTCTAAATATATCCATATCCACTGCCGGAATGGATACGACTATTTTTTTCTGTTATTGTCGCCATGACCGGTTGTTATTTTATTGTCGTTCACAAAAATCGCCCAAGAACCGGTTTTATATTGTCGGGGTTTCGGCAATTTCCGATCAGAACCGGCTTTTCGGGCAAAGTCATCGATTGAAGATATTCTTTTCTGACTATCATTTCTTTCACTTCCACATTGGCCACACCTCTCCGTATAAATCCAAGTTCATCGGCAGCCGCATACGATAAATCGATTACTCTGTTTTTGGCGAAAGGGCCTCTGTCCTCAACCCGAACCATCACCGATTTACGATTCAATAAATTGGTAACTTTCAATAAAGTTCCGAAAGGAAATTTTCTATGTGCAGCCGTAAACGAATATATATCATATCGCTCACCGGAAGCCATCTTTCGTCCGTGAAATTTATCGGCATAAAAAGAAGCCTGTCCCACCTCCTGCGCCGCCAATCCCAAAGGCAACAACACAAGCATAAAAACAATAAATCTTTTCATGTGTTTATTTTTTATCTAATTGTCCGAAAACTTTCTTCAACAAATCATTAACCCGTGCCGCCGGATTCTGACGAATTTTCAATTCTTCTCCCGCCAAGTTGGAGAATAAACCGTCCAACGCTTTTCCCGTGACATACGAACCCAAATCCGTATTTACGGGCGTTAATTTTGCCGTCTTACCGACCAACGAATTAGCGACACTGTCATAGGTGGAGGTCAACGTCGACCAAGATTGATTGGTCGAAATATTTCCGACTAATTTTTTATCGAGAGAAGTATTTATTTTCGGAGCAAAAGCAGAAGTCAACTGACTGTACGTCGTTTTTTTCAAATACTGTGTCGCCGCATCACTGTTTCCGAATAAAATATTGGCGGCATCGGCAATGGTCATGCTTTTAATCGCAGTCAAAAAAATCGGCGTCGCTTCTTTTGCGGCATCTTCGGCTGCCCGGTTCAGCCGGAGTTCCACGTCATTCACCAGATTTTGACCGCCCGGAATCAACTTGATATTATCCAAAATCGGTTGAGCCTCTTTCGGCAACAAAATTCTCAAAGCAGGATTGGAATAATAACCGTTCTCTTTGCTCAATGCAGTAACCGCGTTGGCAATTCCCACCGATAAAGCATCTTTCAATCCAGCTGCATTTTCCGTATTGCCAACACCGGAAGCAGCGCCGGTCAAAATTTGCGTTCCCGCCTGTGTAGCAACTTGTTGCAAGCCGGAACATCCTGAAAAAAGGAACGGAAAAATCAAAAAGGTAAGCAAAATTTTTCTCTTCATAATTTATTCTGTATTATTGTTTTTACATTAAGTAACGGTAAAAATAACTCGACAACTTTACCGGGAGTACGTCAAAAAAATAGTTTATATTTAAATGCAAAAGCGCGAAGGGTGCAAAAACACTAAGGATAATTAAATGTAAAACTTCGCGCCTTTGTGTCTTTTGCATCTTCGCGGTTGAAATAATATAAACTAAATTCCGACATGCGCATATGAAAAAAGGCAAAGTTACCATCTTATTTTTTACACGTTACTAGCTTTTAACCATTATTAATAAATAAAAATGATTATCGGATGTTGCACCTATCTATCCCCCAAGTGGGATATAAAAATGTAATATTCGTTTTTTTGAAAATCCGTTCCGGAAAATGTTGTTTTCCGTCCCGCCGGGGACAACATATTGGTAGAATGGAGAATTCCGCCGAAGACCGAAGTCCCGTCAGGGACGTAATGTGAAGAAGAAAACATTTTGTCCCCGGCGCGACAGGGGGTGAAGGGATGTGGTGTTTTCTATCGATATAATGTCCCCGGCGGGACAAAAAAGACGAATATTTTGAAACATTGACACATTTTTTGCATCTCCCTGCAGGGAGAGCCGGGCATAACATCCG
>WRGA01000005.1 GCA_009787405.1 Candidatus Azobacteroides sp. | reverse complement strand
GATTATCTTGATGTTGGAATTGGGTAATAATCCGGATATAAAAAGCGAAGCAAATGAATTCATCATTCGCGTAATCAACGATGGAAATCATATTTCGGAAGAAATGAAAGAAAAGATTTTCCAACCGTTTTACCGGATGGATGATGAAACCGGAAATAAAACCAATCCCGGAACCGGATTGGGATTACCCTTAGCACGCTCGTTAGCCGAATTGCATCACGGAACGCTTTATCTTGATGCGTCCTCCGACGATTTGAATGTTTTTGTTCTGAAACTCCCGATCAAACAGCTTTCTTCAATTATCCTGCAAAAAGAGAACGCCAATCGTGAAGCGGATACGGAAGAAAAAACGACTTCGTATAGCAAACCTGTTTTACTGATTGTAGAAGACGATAAAGAAATGATTCAGTTTTTATATGGAAGATTCAAACATAGCTATCATACAATCAAAGCATCAAATGGTAAAACCGCGTTGGAAATTCTCGAAAAAGAAGAAGTGGACATCGTTGTTACAGACATTATGATGCCTGAAATGGATGGATTGCAACTTTGCCGGGAAATAAAATCTAATGTAAATTACAGCCATATTCCCATTATTATGCTTACGGTAAAAGCGGATCTAAAATCCAAAATCGAAGGATTGGATGCAGGAGCAGACGCCTATGTGGAAAAACCGTTTTCATTGGAACACTTGTCCGCCCAAATTTCCAATCTCCTCAGTAACCGAAACAAGGTAAAACAAGCTTTTATCAATTCGCCCGACCGGAATATCGGCAGTATCGCCTTGACAAAAGCCGATGAAAATTTTCTGGAAAGAGTCACGCAAATCATCCATAAGAACCTGTCGGATACCTATTTTAGCGTAGATCTGCTATCGGATGAATTACACATGAGCCGTTCGAGTCTGCATCGAAAAATAAAAGGAATATCCGAACTGACTCCCAACGATTTTATCCAATTGGTACGATTGAAAAAAGCGGCCGAGTTATTGAAAGAAGGTTCTTATCGGATCAATGAGATTTGCTTTTTAGTCGGATTCAATTCTTCTTCCTACTTCTCGAAAAGTTTTAAAAAGCAATTCGGAATGTCGCCCAAAGATTTTGTAAAGAAAAAAGAAGGGCTTAACTGATACTCGGAAAAATTAATCCATCGGGAACATCCAATTTGTATTAATTTTTATTCAAGTAATTCCAGCAATTTTCCAACTGCCGCTTCCGGCGATTTTTCTTCTTCCAACAACCGAATAAACCGACTGCCGATGATTGCGCCTGAGGCATATTCAAAAGCTGCGGCAAGTGTATCATGGTTAGATATTCCGAAACCGATCAGCAAGGGATTGCGTAGATTCATACAACCGATGCGGCGGAAATAATCTAATTTTTTCTCGTCAAACCGTTGCTGGGCGCCGGTAGTAGCTGCTGAAGAAACCATATATATAAATCCATCGGTATGCTCATCAATCAAACGGATGCGTTCATCGGAGGTTTCGGGAGTGATTAACAAGATGACTTTCAAATCGTAGCGGTCGGAGATTGGTTTATATTCGTTCAAATACTCGTTGAAAGGTAAATCGGGGATAATCATTCCGGAAACACCTGTTTTTTTACAATCCTTACAGAAATTTTCAAATCCATATTGCATGATCGGATTCAGATAACCCATCAGAATCAATGGAATATGCACTTTGTCTTTGATCTTGTCCAATTGGGAAAACAACAACCGCAAATTCATTCCATTTCGGAGAGCGATTGTGCTGCTTTCCTGAATGACCGGTCCGTCTGCCAAGGGATCGGAAAACGGGATTCCCACTTCGACAAGGTCAACGCCTGCGTTTTGCAGTGCAAAAATAATTTTATCCGTATCGTCGATAGCCGGGAAACCGGCGGTAAAGTAAACGGAAAGTATTTCCCGTTTCTTTGTCTGAAATAAAGCATTTATTTTGTTCATGTAGCAAGACATATACACCATTTTGCATAAACTGCAAAGAACGACTTTAGAATGCAAAACTACATAAAATTATTCGACTATGAAAATAATTCGGCGCTTTTTTCTCACGGATAATGCTGTTAAAAAAAAGAAAAAGCGCTAAACAAATCGAAAATTCCGTTAAAATGTTTAACTTTGTGCCTCCTGAACATAATAAATATGAAAATTCTAAAAAGAGCTATACCGACGCTTCTTTCCGGGAATGTTTAGAAATATCATAAGGAACCAATAAACCTTCCCTGATTATTGCGTTTAGCCGTTTCTCTCCTTGTCGCTGCATACAGGTTTTCAACTCTGTTGTTTAACGGATTCAAATCCCGATGGAGTATAAAAATATTATCGTCTTTGAAATCTCTCAACGGTTTTATAAAAGCAGAATAAACAGCTCTTGCAACTGCCATTTGATACATTTTGTTGTCTATACCGATTGCAAAATACAGGCATTTATTCAGTGTTCCTGTTCGTTCAAACTTTCTTAGCCCTTGTTTGATTATCCGTTCTTTCATAACAATTCGTCCATGATTGGGTCTGTCAACAAAACGTGGAAGAGTTTTTACTCTTCCGAGATTGGATACCATGCAATATTCTTCAAATCCGGGAACAACTTTCCAAACTTCATTTTCAATGTTGTGTAAATTTATATCCTGATAAGGATATTCATATTCAGGTAAATTTAGTTCTTTACGGCTTTTAGGGATAAATGCCGGTTTCGGTAATTTGTATTTCTCCACGTATATTTTATTGGGGACTACCTCAAATGAATCGGCATATTTCCAGATAAATTCTCGATTAAGCGAACGTTTCTCTTTTAGAACATCTTCTATGGCATCTCTCGAAAGTCCGGTCTTTTCAACAGCTTCTTTTATCGAGCTATAAGTTGCCATGTATTTTCCGGTAAGGTTATACTGAATTATCTTTTTGCTACGCTTCAACGAAGATTCCCGTTTAATCTGTTTGAGCCGTTCCTCTAATAAAGATATATCCAATTTGGTTTTGCTATCGCCTTTTTGCCAATAATACCCGCCTGCGCTCAATCGTTTGCCGTTAAGTACAGTCGTTAGGTTTGAAGAATTTATTCCTAATGCATTCCCTGCTTGAGTCAAACTGTTAAATGTATTAATATAGTTCCCTTTGAGGTCGTATTGAGAAACAGTTACTTCGGCAGTCAGTCCCTGTTTCCGGTTGATGGCTTCCCTGTTTTTTTCATGGGTTTTCTTTGATTTTTCTTTCAGAGTTGCCGGATACAGGTTTTCCACTGAATTATCAAAAGGATCGTCATTTTTATGCAGTATAACCATCTTCTTCGGGACAGGTTCTACAAATGCTTCATAAACGGCTCGGGAGACTCTGCGTACTCCAACTATTTTACCCACTGTGCAGTGAAAAGTCAAGCCGTAACTGCTGTATTCTTGACGGTATTTTGCGAAAGATTTGAATATGGATTGTTTCATTATCACTTCTTCGGTTGTATGAGTAAT
>WRGA01000004.1 GCA_009787405.1 Candidatus Azobacteroides sp. | reverse complement strand
CCCCACAAACAAATCCGTATCATTCTTGCAAATACTCCACCAATCCTGACCGCCGGCAGGTTGTCCGGTTGCCTGCACTATAAACCATACGTCCGAAATCACTCCATTCTCATATTTTCGCAATTTTTCATTGTCCGCAAAATAAACGGCGCCGTCAAAATAATCGATTGCCGTAGGATAATTCACCACGCACACATCCGTCCAAGTATTTCCGTCAAAAGAATACAAAAGAGTTCCGGAAACATACAATTTATCGCCGCCCGTTGTCAAGTATCGTCCGCCGATTCCGGAATCTGTCACCACCACATTCGATTCTTCCGGTTGAGGTTGAACATTCACATCACCCGGACTCTTATAATTAAACTGATGCCAAAGGCTTACCCGCCCGTCAGTTTCATCTTGATATTCCGAGAATTTCGTGTATTTGATCCATGCTTTATCACACCACAATTCAAAACCCACGCCTTTATCGCCGTAACGGACTTCCAATTGATCTTCGGTCAACGGAACGAGCTCACCGTCCACTCCTTTCAACGAATCTTCTCCCACCCAGGAAATATGGAACTTCCACGTTTTATCCGATTGAAAAACATACAAACTTGTTTTACCGTCAAAGGTTTCGTCACGCTCAACAATGATCCCGTCTCCGATTGTCAACTCCTGTACGGGATATACCTGTAATTCCTGATAAGTATGTACGGCCGTTACAATCCGTTTCAGCGATTTATAATATTCCGTAACCTCTTTATCGGTTTTCGCTTCTAAAATCTCCGTCAATCGATCAATTGATGAAAGCGGAATCTGCTCATTTTTATGCCAGTAACTGTCTATCCAGTCGGCAAATTGCACCTGGAGCGGTTTTTTGTATTTCTCGAACCAGGATTTGAGGGTCGTTATGTTTGTTGTCGGCATTTGTTTTAGTTTTATAATTTCATAATATAAGCCAGAACATAGTAAGGAGGACGGTTTTCGTGAAATTGATTTTCTCCTCTTGAGGTTGTAGTGTAAGTGTATGTATGACCATCATTTCCATCTACTCCATCTTTGTAGATATCTTTTAATTTTTCTATTCCTTCATATTCAGTAAAGTTTATAGTTGTAGCTTCATATATGTGATTATGTTTAGGCATTTCATTAATAGTCAATTGATGCTTATCTTCCCCTCCAGTATTCCCGGGTTTAGTATAATCTATGTTTCCTCGTTTCTGTCCATTAGCTAAACATTCATAACCGACAATGAATCTTCCCTGCAAATTCGGAGCATAAACATACCCGGGAATTTCTTTTTCGCTGACATTATTTCTATTTTCAGGATCATACCATCGACCATCACACAACACCCATCCATCCGGTATACCTGACTCATTCCCATTCCACATCGAAATTAATCCTTTCGGAATACGCGCCAAAGATGCAACTTCATTTTTAAGATCTAAAAAATTTTGTTTTGCCTCTTGAAGACTCGAAAGACGAACAAATTTGTTCCATTCAAATTGGGATGCACCGACAATAGGAGTCGGCGTAGCATATTTTTTCACCCAAATTCTTTTTTTCTCCGTTCCATCTTTAAACCACAGGCTTTCAGACTTGTCGGTAACGGAAATTACCGTCGGAGTATAACCGGCTTCGAACATCGGCACCAATTCATACTTCCCGTCAATCTTAACGGCCAGCCATCCTTCCGTGATTCCATTACCTTGTTTCTCACATCCGCTTACAATTACATTTTCACCGCAAAGCTGCGCCAATCCGGATAAAGGTCCGGTATAACTGTCTTGCATCCACGCCAACGTGTCTTGCATTAGAGGGAATCCACCCGGCTGAGTGAAATCAATTCGATCCATACTGTTTTTATTAAATGATTAAATAATTTGCTTTTTGTATTTTCTTTTTATTGAATGATCTCGATGCAAAGGTATGCCGGCAAAATCCCGGGAAAAAAAAGAGTGTAAAAACTTTACCCTTTTTCCGACAAGAACCATCCTTTTAACTCTTAACTCTTAACTTTTAACTCTTAATTTATAAAAACCTCTTTTTTATTTTTTTTAAACATTAAAATCCCCGTAATAAGGTTTAAATAATTAACTTTGTAACAATGATGTAAAAAGTATACTGTCATAATTTACTGTAGAACAATAATTTAACTTGCCTTATCATCCCTTTGGCAGTAAAAAAGGCAGCTTTCTATTCTCTCTCTTATTCTCTTATTAAATGATTGAAAATAAGGGAATAAGGATTTGTAGATATGACTAATCCACGCTACTAAGGGAATTGTAAATAGATAGGAGTTAATTCAATACTGACTGATTGATTATATGTCTTTTATAATCGCATACTTTTTACATCACTACCTATTTTTATAATTCCCTTAGTAGGCCCGGGTATATATCTGATCTCTGCCCTTATCCGCTTATTTCAGGGGATTTTATTGACATTTATTGTATTTAAATAAGGGAAATAAAGGTGAGACCGCTTAACATTGTATCGACTGTTAAGGAAACTTTTAAGGAACAAGGTTTTTATTTTAAATCTATATAAGATTAACAATGCCAAAAAACAAAGTAGAAAAACCAAAGAATAAAATAATAAACAATAATACGAAGCAAATAACGTCGAAGGCTGATAACCAAAACAGACTCCGATTGAATTTTAAACAGTTTCTTAGGGAAAAAATAAATGATTATCGGATGTTGCACCTGCTATCCCCCAAGTGGGGTTTAAAAATGTAATATTCGTTTTTTTGAAAAATCCGTTCCGGAAAATGTTGTTTTCCGTCCCATTAGGGACAACATATTGGTAGAAAGGAGAATTCCGCCGGTGATCAAAGTCCCGTCAGGGACGTAATGTGAAGAAGAAAATCTTTTGTCCCTGACGGGACAAAAAGGGAAGGGGGATGGTGTTTTCTACCGATATAACGTCCCTGACAGGACAAAAAACAACGGATATCTTTTTGAAACATTGACATGTTTTTTATACTCCGGCTTTGGGAATAGCCGGATATACCATCCGATAATCATAAAAAATATTTAATACAACTCGTTTCTATTATACATTTATAAACTATTAAAACATAAACACAATGAAAAAAAAGTACTTTTTTATGGCAATATGCATAAGCATCATCGGCCTGAAGGCAAACGCACAAATGGATTACATAAAAAC
>WRGA01000003.1 GCA_009787405.1 Candidatus Azobacteroides sp. | reverse complement strand
ATTGGACGCAACCAGACACCCGCACCTCTTGGATCGTAAATCGCGGATTTACCGGGCACGAACATTTGGATGCATTCGGCATCATCAACATGAACGGCTGGGTATATGATCCGCTGACAAGCATGTTTATGAGTCCCGACCCGTATGTACAGGCGCCGGGAAATTGGCTGAACTATAACCGGTACGGGTATTGTTTGAATAATCCGCTGATATATACCGACCCGAGCGGGGAAATAGCATGGTTTGTACCTGTAATCATCGGGGCGGTGATTGGTGCTTATTCGGGTGGTGTAATTGCTAATGACGGACAATACAACCCAACCAAATGGGATTACAGTAGCGGTAAAACTTGGGGTTATATGCTTGGCGGTGCAGTCGTTGGCGCAGGAAGTGCTTATTTGGGAATAGGGGTTGCTGCAGGTGGCGGATTTATGGCAAATACAATGGGTATAATGACCGCTTCATATATGAACTCTATGGGTATGACCGCACTAAGTGGCGGAATGATACAGCCGAGTATTAGTTTTGGAGTTGCTTCGTATAATTTCGGGACAGGCGAATGGGGCTATCTTGGCAAAAAAGGTAACAAGTGGTATGAAAATGTCGGGTATGGTTTCGGTGCTTTGGTAAATTTAACCGATGTTGTATCGTTGTTTGGTGGTGGAACAAATGTAGATTTAATAGTGGAGAAGAAAGATGCTGTTAGTCATTCTGCTTTGGTTAATGAATCTGAAGGAATCAATATTTCGGTAGGACCAAATAGTGAATTGGGAGAAGGAATTGATATGGAAGCATTAAAAAGCGGAACAGGAACCCTAAAAGAACTTTCAAGGACGATGAAAGGGAAAATTTGGGAAAATCACGCAACTGATGGAAATGGTTGGAAAGTTTCTATTAACAACGTCAATAAAAATATTCTACAAAAACTTTCAAACAGTCTTCAAACGAAAATGGATAATCAGACTTTAATGTGGAATTTACTTGGCAAAAGTTGTGTCGGTTACACTTCAAAAGCCCTTTGGTCTGTCGGAGTTCCTAATTTAGGTGGAATCCATCCTTATTGGCTGCAACTTCAAATGATAACCCGGCAAGTAGGTATTTATTCCAGTCCGTATCTTTATCAAATACCATAAAATAAAAAATATGAAATATTTAATATTAATATTAACTATGCTGTTTTTAAGTATAAATTTATTTGGGCAAGTACAAAATTTCAGAGATATTCCGAACGATATTTTGGAACACTTAGACAAAATGGGAGTCGATAATTCTCCTTTGTTAAATTGTTATGAGAGTGCATATTTTAATGTGATCTTTGAAAAATCTCGAAAAAATTTTGATTTTACCGATAAACGGATTGGTCTTATTACAGGCAGTAGCGGAAAAACAAGAAGCGATAAAGCGAGTTATTTTAAATTAGAAAAAGATAGATTCAATCGCAATTATTCTCCTAATGGAGGCACTTTGTATATTTTCGATGCTGCTCAAAAGGAGGAAAGTGGCGGGTATGATGTGGCGATTGTGTATTGGAGTAAATTTTTAATTTCTGTAAAAGATGTTGTGAAAAGATTGAAAGGTAAATAATAAAAAGCTTGTGTCGGAGAGAGGTACCCACGCACGGTGTAGCGTTTTTCGTGGTTGTTGCACAACTCCACAAAATGCTGTGCTGAGCGGCGGGAAAAGAAATCCGGAACGGCAACACCCGGAAAATTCATTACATTGACGGCGGTGACGGCTTGGCGGCTGTTTATGTGCAAAATGCGGGAAAAGACACGTTATACTATGCCCATACCGATTATCAGGGTTCATTGACGGCCCTGTCGTTTCCGGACGGGACGGTAAAAGAGCGTTATGCCTACGACCCGTGGGGCAACCGCCGCAACCCGGCCGATTGGACGCAGCGGGACAGCCGCACCGCTTTTATTTTGAACCGGGGCTACACCCTGCACGAACACCTGCCGGAGTTCAACCTGATCAACATGAACGGACGGGTGTATGACCCGTTGACAAGCATGTTCATGAGCCCCGACCCGTATGTGCAGGCGCCGGGAAATTGGCTGAATTACAACCGGTATTCGTACTGTTTGAACAATCCGATGAAGTATACCGATCCGAGCGGGGAGTTTTTAGGTCTTTTCATGCGGGGATTAAGTTTTATAGGGGACGCCTTGAGCAATTGGATAAACGGATACAGTAATCCTGTGGGAAGTGCCTGGAAAAGTTCCGGCAATGTGGTGAGCAGCATGAGCGCCTGTTTACAAATCCCTGTTTACAGAGGCGGAGGTACCATTATCACGGCAGGATTGGATCCTTTTGCATTCGGAGTTTCGGAAAATGTCATCCATCAATCGGGAAATGCGACGGTAAGCACCGGTTTCGGAATCGGATTGTTGAGCGGGCCTTTTGCGAATTTTGGTGCGTCGTATACCGCCGGAAATTGGAACTTTGGCGGAGGTATCGGTGCCGGAACCAATTATTGGGGATGGAATGCAAGTGCAACCGTTAACGGTTGGGGTGCCGGTTACGGTCGAACTTATTACGGCAATGCCGTCGGGCCTGACGGACAATCAAATGCCCAAACGGTAGGCAGCATAACGGCCTTTTGGAGAGGCGGATCGTTTACTTTGCAGAATGATGTGAAAGCTCTCAGCGGGGTTCGTGCCGACCGTTGGAGAACCAACGGCTTCGAATTGACCATCGGTGATTTTTCATTCGGGAATACTATTTACACAAATGACGGAGAAGCTGTAAGCAAGGCGTTTGACAGTGAAAATCCCATAGATTATGATGCTCGAAGTCCTATTTATGGAAAGAATTCTCATACAGATAAAGGTGCTTGGAAAATTGGCAAAGTGTATTCAGCTCCCTCTTGGATCGGGTATCGTATCGGGAATCAAATCAGTCGCATCGGATACAGCCACCAATTTTTTCAGGATTTATTTCAGAATGGTATTCATACCACTTTTATAGGTAATCAGAATTATTATTTGGATTACAGTGATTTCAATAGAGGAATGTATTTTCATTCCGGTTATTACAATCCTTATTCTTTGTGGGGGCATTAAAATG
>WRGA01000002.1 GCA_009787405.1 Candidatus Azobacteroides sp. | reverse complement strand
TGGTCGATGATAATGTTTTTCTTATCCATTCCCCCCAGTCCGTCGGGTTCACCGCCGCTTTCATCTCCCGGACGGAAACGGACAAACCGGATGATAACATTGTTCGAATTGATGGTAAAGTCATATCCCGCAATACAGATCCCGTTACCCGGAGCCGTTTGTCCGGCAATGGTAATGTTATCTCTTGCCGTTTTCAATGTTTGCTTTAAATGAATGGTTCCCGATACGTCAAAAACGATTGTTTTCGGACTCGCCTGCTGTAAGGCCCAACGCAAAGAACCGTTGACAACAGATTGCCCGGAAGCATTGTCTTCGAGAGTAGTCACCCGCACCACACTCCCGCCACGTCCGCCCGTGGTATAACGGCCGTGACCTTCGGCACCCGGAAATGCGGGAGTCTGGGCATTCATCAATAAGGAAACCGTTAAAAAAATACTTACAAAAAGGATTTTGAAAAAAACGTTTTTCATCTGCTTAGTTTTTAACTGACTTTTAATACATGCTTACCTTCGTTAAGTACGCCGCAAAAAATAATTTATATTTTAAACACCAAAGTCACAAAGACAAAAAGACGCGAAGTTTAAAATCTTTGTGCCTTTGTGTCTTTGCATCTTGACGTTTAAAATAGTGGATACTACATTCCGCCATATACTTAATTGCAATTACCGGACGGGGTAAAAACCGGTACAATTTTAATCGTTATCTTGCAAAAGGGAGTGGACAAATCATTTTTTTAATGGGGACAAATTGACCATTGTTTAGTTCTTTTTTAGTTCTTTGCTTTCGCATTATTGATTACCGGCCTTCGGCATTACATTCAATAATCAATTGTTTCACGGAACGAGGAAACACCCGACCGGTTATCCCTCTCCGACTTCGCCCCCAATAATCAATAACCCCGAAGGCCGGTAATCAATAACACAAAAGCAAAGGACTAATATTTCAAGATTTTTTGAGAAACGGTTGTTCCGTCTTCATAAGTCACTTTCTCGATTAAAATCCCCTTCGCATCTCCGGTTACCAATCTGCCCGTCATATCGTAATATTTCACGGTTTTAACCACTTTGTCGACATCAGCGGCAGGAGCAGAAATACTCGTGACCGCTTGAGCACTCTTCAAAACAGCCGTAACGGGAGCATCGGTACTTTTTACAAGATAAAGATTCACTCCGCCGATTTTCGAATAAACGAAAATGGTCGTGGGACCGCCTGTATAAGTAAACGTTTTTCCGATCAAATTTCCTGCAAGCCCGGCAGGAGCCGATGCGTCATTTTTTGAATATACCGAAAAGGAGCCTATTTCTTGAACAGTGTTCCCGTTTTTTGCCGCAACCACTAATCCTCTTGCGTCTCCGTCATTGCTGGCATGAACACCGATCACTGAAATAGAGGCATCTCCGTTGACTTGGAAGGCAAGTATCCCTGATTTCGGCGTCACTCCGTCACTATTAAACGTACCTGTTTCTCCAAACTTGAAACAATACGTAAAATTATAATCCGTTCCGTCAAGGGTATAGGTCTTGCTGCTTGCCCCGACAGAAGGCTTATTACCGGTACTGTAATTCGTCAATCCGTTAATGGTTGTTCCTGTGGCTACAGCCGCAGAAGATGCAGGCCACGGACTTTCGGAAAAATTCCATTCTTTTGCATTAAGCGCTCCCTGATTCTGTTGTTGTACGATTCCTTCCACAAGGCTGTTGAGGTAAACTTCCAGATTGGTGTACCCTTCCGCATTCAAGGTTTTGCCGTCGGCGGCATTACTTTTATTGAGCCCGTGGGCATCTTCCCAAGAATCGGGAATACCGTCACCGTCGGAATCAAGAGGAACGGTTACCTGAACGGTCGGCAACCAAGGACTCCAAGTACCGGAAGCGCCCGCAGGTTTGGTATCGAAAGGCGTATTGATATATCCCGCCTTGTTCCCGGAAACCGTAAAGGTCGCCTGCCGGTTCCGGACATCGGAAATGATGCGGGTATCCACGCCATCACGATTCAAGGAGCATCCCGCATAATCCAGCACACGTTGATAGGCCACATCCGCAGTATGAGTACTCACAATTCCCGGATTCAACGGTTGAGCCAGACGAATCGTATCCTTCGTGGTTTGCGTCCAAAGGTTATCCACTCCGGAATCGTTGGATTGTTGGGCATATACTCCGTTCGTCCAGTTATCGGCGGTTACTCCGGAATTTCCGTCCACCTTATTTCCGTCAATGAAATATTTACCCCAAATATGCAGCATCGGAGCAAAATCCGGATTGCTCGTGACATAACTTGTGGTACGAACCCCTATTTTTGCAATCCTGTATTTTACGGCCGCAGATGCCGCATCGGTTGCCGGGCCCGGTTTGTAATAGTTGTTCACCATATTCACCTTCATGCCTTCGCCTCCGTAACAACCTTCGCCCGCCCAATTATAAAATACATTATTTCGGATGTCCACATATTCATTCATTTGAGTGGAAGTACGCGGGCCGAGACGCGGTACCCGGCTTTCGCAATGCGCAATCAGATTGTGATGATAAGAAGCTTTGTTGCCGCCCCAATTTCCTCCGTATCCGTGCGTTCCTTTTTCGTGAGTGGAAACACGCAAAGCTTCGGATGCGATACACCATTGTACCGTCATATTTTCCATGCCATAGACCGAAAGACATTCGTCGACGCTCCAACTGACGGAACAATGGTCGATGATAATGTTTTTCTTATCCATTCCCCCCAGTCCGTCGGGTTCACCGC
>WRGA01000001.1 GCA_009787405.1 Candidatus Azobacteroides sp. | reverse complement strand
TTATTGTTGTCCATCAAAAACAGACTGACATACTCGCTGACGTTTTCATTACCGGAGTAGCCCCATGAAGCACGCAATTTCAAGTTATTGAGGACAGAAGTCCAGGATTGTGCAAACGTTTCGCGGGTGATATTCCAACCAACGGCAAATGAAGGGAAAGTTCCCCATTTATGATTTTCTCCAAATACCGAAGAACCGTCGCGACGTACGGTAAATGTAAACAGATACCGGCTGTCGAAGTTGTAGTTTAAACGTCCCATTTGCGACAACAAGCGTCGCAACGTAGCGTTGGAACCGGCTATCATGGTTGCCCCAAGCCCCAGATTGTAAGGACCGAGTAAATCGTTTGGAAATTGAGTAGCTTCTGCTGTTGACTGTTGCCAATGTTTACTGTATGAAGAATACAATCCTGTTAAATCGAAATGGTTTTTGCCTATATCCTTTGAATAACTGAGAATATTTTCAATTGTATAGGATTGGGTTTCATCGTTGACTATTTGTCCCCAACCGCCTGAGTGGTAAACGGATTCACCTTCATACTGGGTAGTACGTTTGGGTACGTAACTGAAACCGCCATTCATTCGGTATTTCAACCCGCCAAGCGGCGAATATATTTTACCAAAATCCACTTCTCCATATCCGTTAATCGATACGGTTGTTTCCCTGCGTATCGGATCAATCGTCGTCGGAAGTAAAGGATTTTGCCATAATGTTTCCGAATAAATTGGATAACGCTCCAATTGTCCATCTGCATCATACATTTTTCCATAAGGACTCATGGCTGCTGCATTCAATAAGTTAGCTCGTCCGCCGTCGCGATTGTGAAAAGCTAAAAAAGTAGAGGTTCCGATGGAAAGGAAACTTGCCGCTTTCAAATCAAGATTTGTCCGGAAAGAGTAGCGTTTATAGTTATAGCCTAAGACTACCCCTTTCTGATCGAGGAAATCGCCCGATACATAATATTGTACATTTTCCGTTCCACCCATCGCGCTGATATTGTGGTCTTGTACAATTCCCGTTTGTGTAACTGCATCGATCCAATCGGTAACAGTTCCATTTCTGTAATTCTCCACTTCATTCTGATATCTTACGGGGGCATAATCCGGATTGAGAGGAAGCTGATTGATGCGGGCATACTCTGCATATTGAGCAAGTAATTCTTCGGGTGAATCAGGTTCAAGGGTGTGCGACAATCCTTCAATGCCGGCATAACCACTGTAGCGAATAGTCGGCTTTCCCATTTTTCCCCGTTTGGTTGTGATAAGGATTACGCCGCTCGAACCGTTGGTTCCATAAATCGCTACAGCTGAAGGGTCTTTCAAGATTTCAACCGATTCGATATCGTTCGGATTAATGTCGTTTATCGACATATCCTTTTTAGAGAGAGGGACACCATCAACAACAATGTAGGGTTCGGAACTTGCATTTACCGAATTGCGTCCGCGTATAATTGTGGAAGGCGCATCACCAGGGATAGGAGAGCCTTGAGTTACGATTACTCCGGCTGCTGCTCCTTGAATCGCCTGCATCACATTGTTTACGGGTATTTGAGAAAGCCGGTCTTTGGGAACGGTAGTTACCGAACCGGTAATGTCGGAACGCTTCTGCGTACCATATCCGACTACGACTACTTCGTCCAAAGTTTTTGTATCAGCAAGCAGCATTACATCGATCTCCGTTTTTGAACCGACCGTAATTTCCTGTGTAACATAGCCGATATACGAAAATTCCAGTATTGTGCTTGCCGCCGGCACGGTTATACTGTATTTTCCATCCGTATCTGTTACGGTTCCGACAGCAACGGTTCCTTTGACCACAACATTTACTCCTATAAGCGGTTCTCCATTGTCATCGACAACCCTGCCTGATACTTTCCCATTATTCTGCGCATACCCAACGGCAGAAAACAGGCATAAACATACCAGCAAGGAAAGAAAACGCCGCTGCCGGTTAGTAAAAATCAAATTTATTTTTCTCATAATATTTATAGATTAAAAAATGTGTACAAATGTAAAAATCAATTAACATTTGGCATGGGATATTTTGGGACAAAGATTAGGATATTTTGGGACATTTTCTAAGCATCTGTATTAAAATGTCTTAGAATCTCGTAAAAGTGTCAGGGTAAAGTGAGGTTTCGGGAATCGTTGCTTTAGGCGTGTGTGCGCTTTGCCACGAAACAAGACCGGCGAAACCAACCGTTGATTTGGTTCGCACTTCAATCGTATGCTTGTGCGATGCAATGAGTGGTATAGTTGCCGAAAGTTCCTGCTGTCCCGGAGTCGTTTTTTCTATTAACCGATGTCCGTCAATGAAAATGCTTGTTGGGGCATCGGCATTCAGGTATAGTGTATATTGTTCTCCGTACAATGTTTCTAACGAACCGCTCCAAACCTTATAATCGCCGCTGGTATTTACTGCAAGCCCTGTCCCGTTGGGTTGATGCGGATTGTCCATCAAGTAATCGATAACGGTTATTTTTTTATCTCTGCTTAGATAAACGAACGATAAAATACCGTCCTGCAGCAAGCGCG